>CAYZFZ010000104.1:1693-11132 GCA_964477795.1 uncultured Bifidobacterium sp. | reverse complement strand
CGAACGCGGCCTCGGCCCAGGGGGTGACGTCGAGTTGCTCGTGGGGGCAGGCACCGGCGAGGTGGCAGGCCATGACGTTGCGGACCGTGTCGCCGCAGGCCTCGCGGCTGGTGAGGCCGACACCGCCGAGCAGGCGCATCACCTCGGGCACGCGGGTGAGCTCGACATAGTGCACCTGCACGTTCTGGCGGGTGGTGATGTGGCCCCAGCCGCGGGAGAACTCCTCCGCGATGTGGCCCATCAGCTCCATCTGCTCGGGCGTGATGGTGCCGGCGGGCAGCTTGATACGCACCATCTGGTTGGTGCCGCCCTGCCGCTGGCCGTACACGCCGTTGTTGAGCCGCATCACGCGGAACACGTCCTCGCTGATCTCCCCGGCCAGGTACTGGGCGACGGCGCGCTCGAAGCGCTCGATGTCGCGCTGCTGCTCGGCGTCGAGGTCGCGGGGTGCAGCGACGATCGGGGTTGCTCCCACGGCGGGCCTCCATCGAATCGGTCGGGGGAGTCGGTCGTGAATTCCGACTCAGTGACTCAACAATAGGGGCGTGGGGCTCCGACCGCAACGGGCCCGGGCTCGCTAGCGGCCTGGCTCTTCGCCGATCTCGCGCAGGGCGTCGTGCAGCGCGCCACGCAGGCGGCGGGCCATGTCGGGGGTGAGGTGGCCCACCATGCCGGCACCGGCGCGGCCGACCTCCTCGACGGTGAGCACGACCCTCGGTTCGGCGTCGTCGTAGTCGTCGCTGATGGCCACGGCCCACGACAGGCGGGTGGCGTCGTCGGCGCCCTCGGGCAGGTCGGCCTCGGTGAACGGGTAGTCGTCGATCGAACGTCGCATCGGATCCTGCTCTCAGCTCAGCTGCACGTGGACGGCGGCGGGGCCGCGGAACTCGAAGCCGGTCAGTTCGATCGGTGCGGCCGGCTCGATGTGCGTGAACCGGTCGAGCAGCCGTTCGACGGCGAGGCGCACCTGCTGGCGGCCGAGCCACTCGCCCAGGCAGCGGTGCTCGCCGATCGCGAATGCGAGGTGCGCGCCCTCGCGGCGATCGAGGGAGAAGGCGTCGGGTTGCGACCAGTGGCGCGGGTCGCGGTTGGCCGCGCTGAGGCAGGCGGCGACGAGCGCACCCTCGGGGATGCGCACGCCGGCGAGCTCCACGTCGTGCACGGCCTGCCGGGTGGCGGTGCCGACGGGTGAGACCCAGCGGAACGTCTCCTCCACCACCTTGCGCAGCAGCGACCGGTCGGCGCGCACGGCGGCCATCACGTGCGGCTGGGTGAGCAGCACCCACATCACGAGCGCGACGCCGTCGCGGGGCTCGTTGATCCCGCCGGACACCATCAGCCGCACATTGCTGACGATCTCGTCGCGGGTGAAGCCGTGCTCCACGTAGCGAGCCATCTCGCCGCGAGCGAGTGCCGCGTCGAGCGCGTCGCCGAGCTCGCGGTTGGCTGCGGCCGCGATCGCGGCGCGGGCCGGGTCGTTCTCGAAGTTGGCGATGCCGGTGCACACGCCCCGGTTCCAGTGAGCGAGGTCGCGCCAGTCGACGCCCCAGCCCAGGGCGGCGGCGAGAGCGAGGTTGGCGAGCGGCTCCGCGTACTCGGTCATCAGCTCGACGCGCCCGTCCACCGGGAAGCCATCGATCAGCTCGTCGAACAGCGCGGGCAGGCCGGTGCGCACGGCGGGCGACGCGGTGGAGGCGACGAACGGCGGGCGCATGCCGTCGGCGAGGCGGTCGTGGGCCGCACCGTCGAGCGTGAGCATGTTCTCACCCAGGCAGTCGCGCAGCCACGACGGCTCGGTGTTGCTGCGGAACAGCTCGGGGTGCTGGCACACGTGCACCACGTCGTCCCAGCGGGTGACGAGCCACATGTCGAGGCTGGGCACGAACGCCACCGGCTCGTGCTCCTGCAGCGCGGCGAACGCCGGGTAGGGATCGCGCTCGAGGTCGGCCAGCGTGAGATCGGCTGCTCGCAGGGAGGTCATCGCATCAGGATCAGGTCGACGAGCGATCGCCCGGAGCGGATGCGCCGCACGACGAGCACGAGGAACATCAACGCCGACGCGGCCAGCACACCGGCGACGGCCACGGCGCCCTGCCGGCTGATCGGGTAGTGCACGAGCAGGCGCACCATCGCTGCCGCGCAGATCACCCAGGCGAATGCTGCGACGCGGGCCGTCACATCCTCCAGCTGCGTCAGCTCCGAGTCGTGGCTGACACCCATCTGCCTCGCGCCCTCGGCCCGCAGCAGCGACTCCAGCCAGCGCACCGGCGACGACACGACGAGCAGCACGATGGGTGCCCACATCACCATCACCCCTGCGATCCAGCGTTCGTCGGGCACCGAGACCCGTGCCTGCCCGTTCACCGCGGCCGCGGTGCCGAAGGTGGCGATGGCCGTGACGACGATGACGAGCAGCGCCTTGACGTAGCGGAGGACGATGACCTGCAGGCGCAGCATGTGACGAACCATGCCGTACTCGATCTTGGCGACCTCCTCCACCATGCTGCGCCGGCGTGCGGCAGCGAGACCGAACAGCGCTTCGGCGCGGGCGGTGTCGGGGTTCGCCGCGTTCGCATCGACGATGCCGGGATACGCCGCCAGCTGTCGATCGATGCGTGCCCGGGCCCGGTCGTTGGACGGGACGAGCAGCGACACCGTGCCGGCGGACGCATGCACCTCCTCGTACGCGGCATTTGTCTCCGGCCCGAACTCGTCGATCGGGATGCGCAGGCCGGTGAGCGTGAAGCGCGGCGTGAACACCTCCCCGTCCTCGTGCACGACATGGTTGGCGTGGAAGTAGAACCGGGTGAGCTCGATGACCACGAGCCAGAGCACGACGAGCGCGAGTCCGATCGAGAGCCCGACTGCGACGGTGAGCAGCGCCCGCGACCACGACACGGGGCCGGCGAGCAGCGCGCGCAGCACCTGCAGGACCGCGTCGCGTTCGAGTGCGGGCAGGAGCACGAGGATGCCGGCGCCGGACAGCAATGCGGTCGCGACACGGTGCATGGTGGACAGGCGTACCTCGCAGCGTTGAAGGAACGCTCGCATCGCGGCCCGCTCGTCGGCCGTCGGCCCCGGTGCTTCCATGCGCCGCACGCTACCGCGCACGGCCACGTTGAACCGAGTAGCGGCCGGCGGCGAGACTGCACCGATGAGCGCTTCCGACGATTCCCAGCTGGCCCGCGTCACCGCCGCGATCGATGCCCTACTCGCCGCCCACCCGCCCGCCACCACCGACGACCGCGAGTTCCGCGGGCACCGGTACGACGCCGGGCTGGCGTGGGTGCACTTCCCCGCCGGGTTCGGCGGCCTCGGTGTGCGCCCGGATCTCAACCGGCTGGTGGAAGAGCGCTGCCGCAAGGCCGGCGCGAAGGCCACCGACGCGAGCACGTTCTTCATGGCGCTCGCCGGGCCCACGATCGTCACCCACGGCAGCGACGAGCAGAAGCGGCGGTTCCTGCGCCCGATGTTCACGGGCGAGGAGCGTTGGTGCCAGCTGTTCAGCGAGCCGGGTGCGGGCAGCGACTTCGCCGGCCTCAGCACCCGCGCCGTGCGCGACGGCGACGAGTGGATCGTCAACGGGCAGAAGGTCTGGAACACGCTCGCCCACCTGGGCGACTGGGGCATGCTCGTCACCCGCACCGACCCGGAGGCACCGAAGCACAAGGGCATGACCTACTTCGCCCTCGACATGCGGCTGCCCGGTGTGGAGGTGCGCCCCCTGCGCCAGATCACCGGCGAGGCCGAGTTCAACGAGGTCTACATGACCGATGCGCGGGTGCCCGACGACTGCCGCATCGGCGCCGTCGGCGAGGGTTGGCGTGCCGCACTCACGACGCTGATGAACGAGCGCACGGCCATCGGCTCGGGCAGCGGCGGCGGCAAGCGCAAGGGCCCGATCGAGGAGGCGATCCGCCTGTTCCAGCAGCTGCCGGACGAGCAGCAGACCGGGGCCAAGCGCGACCACCTGATGCGCCTCTACTGCACCTCCGAGGTCAGCCGCCTCACCAACGCCCGAGGCGCGGCGAAGGCCAAGGCGGGCAACCCCGGCCCCGAGGGCAGCATCGCCAAGCTCGCGCTGAGCAACTTCAACAAGGTGTGCACCGAGTTCTGCATGGAGCTGCTCGGCGCCGACGCGATGGTGGGCTACGACTTCACGTTCCGCCGGCCGGAGAACCTGTCGGTCGACGGCATGGACCACGGCATCCGCCACAGCTTCCTGCGCGCCCGCGCGAACAGCATCGAGGGCGGCACCACCGAGATCATGAAGAACATCCTCGGCGAGCAGATGCTCGGCCTCCCCGGCGAGCCCCGCATCGACAAGGACCAGCCCTGGAGCCAGGTCCCCCGCAGCTGACGGCACAAGTGATGCCGAGATCGTCCCGGAAGTGGAGACGATTCAGACCCGGAAGCAGCAACTACCTGCGGCGGGCGGCGATCAGGAGGAACGGGGGGCGGTCGCGTTCGACCGTCCACTCCGGGGTCGCCGCGATCTGCTCGACGGTCGGGCCCCATTCGTCGAGGTCGCTCAGCTCGAAGCCGGCGCGGCGCAGGGCTCGTACGTAGGTGGTGATCGTGCGGTGCTGCTTCACCACGCCGGGGGCGAGCCAGTCGGTGACCCGCAGGCCCTCGTCGAGGTACCGGTCGAGCGGCCAGGTGGCACGCCCGTGCGCACCAGCGACGAACCCGGGCGACGACGGCGCGGTGTAGATCGGGTGCTCGACGGAGCAGACGAACGCGCCACCGGGCACGAGTGCGTCGTGCACCGTCCGAACGAGGTGATCGAGGTCGGTGAGGTAGTGCAGCGTCAGCGAGCTGTACGCGAGGTCGAACGCACCCAAGGGCAGCCGCAGCGCGTCGAGGTCCTGGCGTTCGTAGCGCACGGTCGGGTCCGTGGTCGCGGCCTCGGCGGCGGCCAGCATCCGCTGCGACAGGTCGACGCCCAGCACCTCGGCCGCGCCGGCGCCGGTAGCCCAGCGGCAGAACCAGCCGAAGCCACAGCCGAGGTCGACCACGCGGCGCCCGGCGACACCGGCGGCCTCACCCACCAACGCCCGCAACGCCGGCCACTCGGGCGCGGCGTCGAGCCCGCGCGCCGAGCGCGGCAGACCGCAGTACGCCTGGAAGAACTCGGGGTCGTCGTAGATGTTCTGCGCCACGGCAACAGGGACGGGCCGAGACGCGCGGCTACCGCGTGATCCAGGGCGTGACGACCCGGCCGACCAGCCGCAGGCGCACCGGGCCGGCCGGCGGGGCCACACGGAAGCGACCGAACTCGTCGACCGGCACGCTGACGGTGTCGCCGGACTCGACCTCGACGAGCAGCTCGGCATCGGTGGGCGGGCTCAGCTGGCCGACGATGGGGCCGCCGGCGAGCAGCTCGAGGTCGATCGTGACGTGATCGTTGACGAAGCTCAGCAGGCGGGCTTCCGCCTCGGTGCCGCGCATCGCCACCAGCTCGCCGGTCGACGCGGAGTCGAACACGAGCGCCGCCAGCTCCTCGGACAGGAGATCCATGTCGATCGCGGAGTACGCGGCCTGCAGCGCCGCATCCGGGATCTGCTCACACGTGTCGAACATGTCGGCGAGCATCACAAGGAGGTCGTCGTCGGACGCACCGTTCATCCGGTTGGTCATCAGGTCACTCGCTTCCGCCGTTGAGGTAGGGGGACAGCTCGGGGCTGTTGCGCAACCGCTGCAGGCAGCGGGCGCGGGTGGGGCCGATGGAGCCGTGGGGCAGGTTCAGCACACGGCTGATCTCGTCGTAGCCGATCGGCGGGTCGGCCGACAGCATGCGCATCAGCGCCTGCAGCTGCGCCGGCAGGCGGCTGAAGGCGGCGTAGAGCGCGGTGCGGATCTCGTCGTTCTCCAGGCCCTCGGAGTGGTCGCCCGGATCCACCGAGCGCAGCGGCAGCTCCGCCATCGGCACCAGCTTCGACCGCCGGCGCGACACCGTGTTCGCCTCGTTGCGGGCCGTGGTGGCCACCCACCCCGGCAGCTTCTCCGGCTCGCGGATGGTGTCGAGCCGCTCGTGAAGGCGGAAGAAGGTGCTCGCGAACGCATCGTTGCGGTCTTCCTCCGACAGGTCGTAGCTGTACAGCACCTTCCACGCCACGCCCTTGAGACGGTCGACAAGATCGCGCCAGGCCCGCTGATCGCGCTCCAACGCCCGAGCCACGAGGGCAGGCAGATCGGAGGAGGACTGGTGGCGGGGGTCCACTGTCGTCAGCCTAGACACGCCACACAGAGCCGGCGGGCGTCGTTTCGATACCAACCGCGTGAACCGTCAGGAAGACCGCCCGGCGAGGCACGAGAACGACGCGGCTGCAGCCACGAGATCCAGCCGCCGATCGCGCAGCGCATCGCGCAGCACGGACGCGATCGCCGCGGCCGGCGCCAGCTCGCGCCCCAGGCCCTCGTGCAGCGAGACGGCAAGGTCGGCCGTCACCATGTCGGCCACCGGCACCATCGGCGCGATCACCGTGCGCACCCCGAGCCCCATGAGGACGGCTGCCGTGCCGAGCAGTTCGTCGCCCGGCAGCACGCCGCTGCGCCCGCTGCTGCACGCGGCGAGCACCACCGCCTCGGGCACGTGCGGCAGCGATTCGAGTTCATGCACGAAGAGCGGCCCGTCGTGCAGCTGCAACGTGGAGAACAGCGGGTTGTCGGTGCGGAACACGCCGTGGGCGGCGATGTGCACGAGCGTCGACGTGGCCATCTCGCGCAGCACGGAGTCCACCGTCGCGTCGGCACCGGTGAGCAGGGTGGCGCTCGGGTGGAGGCGATGGAGCGCGACGATCTCGTCGTCCGCGTGCCGTAGCCCGGGGCCGGCCACGAGCAGCACCCGTGGACGGCGCTGCTGCCGCTCGGCGCGATGCCACCAGGCTGCGCTCGGTGCGACGGCCAGGCCCTGCTGCCGCTCGGCGGCCGGCAGCGCGCCCCACAGCACGTCGTGCAGCGCGCCGGTGGGCACCACCACGAGCGGGCCTGCACCGAGGAGCCGCTGCAGCGGATCGAGGAGGAGGGCGCCGACCTCCCGGCGGGCGACGTCGAACCCGGTCCACGCCCGCTCGGCGGCCGGCCCGGCCGGCATCGCCGACAGCCGGCGCAGCGCGAACGCGAGGTGCTCGTTGGCGACGGTGATCGCGCTGAGCGGCCCGAGCTCCACCCGGCGGACGCGGTCGGCGCGACACACGAGCGCGTGCAGCCTGCCCTCGCGCTCCACGTACTCGACGATCGTCGTCTCGCCGAGTGCGGCGCGCAGGTCGCCGGCGCGCAGGTGCGCCGCCCGCTCGTCCACGGCCGCGCCACGTTGCCTGCTCGCTCGGGCGACCTCCCGCTCCAGCTGGTCGGCCCGGTGAGCAAGCTCCTCGTCCGGTTCGGCACCGCTCGCGATCGCCTCCGTCAGCCGCAACCGCACCTGGCGCAGCTCGGCGCGCAGTTCGGCGGGCACGACCTCCTCCCCGCCGGCCCGCGGCGCACCGAGTGCACCTGCCCTGCCGCGCTCGGCCCACTCCAGGAGGTCGGCCGCGCGACCCGTCTCGAACGCCATCTGCAGGCCCACCTCGGCGAGCGGCGCGCCGAGACGGCCGGCGCCGCTGCGCAGCTCGGCCGCGCCCAGCGAGGCACGGTGCTCGTCGACCGCGCGCAGGCCGGCGGCGAGCGCCCGGCGGGCACCGCGCCGATCGCCCTCGGCGAGGCGCAGCAACGCGTCGGCGTGCCACGCACCGGCGCGCACACGGGCCAGGTGGTGCCGCTGCGCGGCGGAGGCCGCCCGCAGCACCGGGCCGGCGAGGTCGGCACGCCCGGCCGCGAGCGCGAGCCGGCCGGTGCGCACTCGGACGTCGGCGGCCTCGGACGACCAGCCCCGCCGGTCGAGCTCGTCGGCCACCCGGCGCAGGCGGGCCAACTGGCGCAGCGGCGCGCGAGCCGACCCGGCGGCCAGCTCGCTGTCCGCCGCGACGATCGCCCAGTAGCGAGCAAGGGCCAGCCACGCCTCGCGCCCGCCACGCTCGAACAGCTCGCCCGCCTGATCGGCCGCCGCCTGCGCCGCCGCGGGGTCGCCCGCCATCAGCTGCGCGCGGGCCAGCATCAGCAGCCCCTCCGCGAGCTGGACGGTGTTGCCGCTGCTGCGCGCCACCACCGCCACCCGTTCGGCCAGCGGCACTGCGTCGGCACCGAGGCCCAGCTCGATCAGCAGCTCGCACTCGTCGATGTCGAGCGCACCCAGCTGCCGTTCGAGGGAGCCGACCTCCAGGTAGTGCGTGCGGGCTGCGCCGAAGCCGCGCAGCGCCGGCGCGAAGCGGCCCTGGCGGCCGTCGAGGTAGGCCAGGTTGTGGGCGGCACCGGCGGCCACCGCCCACTGGCCGTCGCGGGTGGCGAAGTCGCCCGAGCGTTCGAAGTCGTCGCGGGCAAGATCGAAGCAGGCCAGCTCGCTGTAGACGATGCCGCGGTTGGAGAGCAGCCGCGCAGCGGCCTCCATGTCGCCGTGGTGCTCGAGCAGCGCGAGGGCGGCGTCGTACTCGGCGAGCGCGCCGTCGCGGCGGCCGAGCTGCCAGAAGAGGAAGCCGCGCTGCATGCGCAGGCGGCCCAGCTCGGCACCGGCGAGGTGCGGCTCGGCGAGCGCCAGCTGGGCCAGCGCGCCAGCCGCGTCGCCGGCGGCCTGCAGGCACACCGACCAGCTCACGCGGATGCCGGCGATCAGTGCATGATCCCCCGTATCTGCTGCGGCCGCGGCGGCCTCTGTGTACACGATGAGCGCCTTGTCGATCTCGCCGCGGTCGTGGGCCAGCCGCCCCGCGCCCCACAGCGCGGTGGCGCGATCCGCCGGCAGCGCAGCAGGGTCGGCGAGCACCGAACGGAACAGCTCACCGGCGCGTTGCGGGTCGGCCAGGACCAGCGAGAAGCCGGTGCGGGCGCGGTGGGCCGGGCCGTGCTCCGACGAGCCGAGTGCACCGTCACCTTCTGCCATGCTGTTCCTCGTCGAGCGATAGGTCGAACGGTCGGTCGTTCATCAAACGTAACCCGTGCAGCTTCATGAACAGGAGAGCGGACATGGCCAGTCGGAACAAGGAGCCACGTGATGCGGACGGCCGCCGTTGGGAGCAGACCGTGCGCATCGAGCAGTCGGGTGGCGGGTTCGCCTACCGTGCCGGCGAGCTGGTGGCCGCCCGCGACGCGCTGCCGATCATCGGCGCGGTCGTCGACGGCGAGATCGTGGTCGCCGAGATCAGCGACGAGCTGGTGCTGGTGAGCGGCAGCTTCGACGCGGTGAAGGTGGCCCGCGAGCTGCGCGAGCGCGGTGTGGTCGTGCAGGTGAACCATCTGGCGTTCGCGGCGACGGTGGGTGTGTCCGCCAACCCGGCCGCATGGGCCAACCCCGCCGCATGGGCCAACCCCGCCGCATGGGCCAACCCCGCCGCATGGGCCAACCCCG
>CAYZFZ010000104.1:0-1593 GCA_964477795.1 uncultured Bifidobacterium sp. | reverse complement strand
CGGCATGGGCGAACCCCGCCGCGTGGGCGAACCCCGCCGCGTGGGCGAACCCGGCGGGTGGGGGCTGCGGGTGCGGGTGCTGCGACGGCGGCTCGGTGCCCAAGGGGTGCGGGCCGCAGCCGATGCCGGAGGTGCCCGCCGCACCGGTGCACAGCACCGTCGACATCGCTCGCTCCGAGCCGGCCCTGCTGCGCCCGGCCACCGAGGAGCTCGGCCGGCCGCTCACGGTCGTCGTGCTCGATACGGGCCTGGCTGCCACCTCGGTCGGCGGCTCCGTCCCGCACGTCAGCGCCCGCGCCGCCGAGCCGTGGGGCCCCACCAAGCCGGCCACGATCACCGACAACGAGGACGAGCCCGACGACAACAACGACGACTGGCTGGATCCGGTGGCCGGCCACGGCACGTTCATCGCCGCGCTGATCGCGCGGCTTGCGCCCACCGCCACCGTCACCGTCGGCCGGGTGCTGGAGAACACCGGCGAGGGCAACGACGCCGACATCGCCTGGCGCATCAACCGGCTCGTCGACGAGGGCGCGCCCGACATCCTCTCGCTGAGCTGCTCGTGCTACACGGAGGACGACGCCGAGCCGCTCGCGCTCGCCGAGGCCGTCGCCCGCATCCAGGCCGCGGGCACGCTCGTCGTCTCGTCGGCGGGCAACGATGCCACCTGCCGGGTGTCGTGGCCCGCCGCGCTGCCGGGCGTGATCGCGGTCGGCGCGCTGGGCCCGTGCGGGCCTGCACCGTTCACCAACCACGGCCCGTGGATCGATTGCTGCGCGCCCGGCGTGGAGGTGGTGAGCCACTTCTTCGACGGCATCGACGAGCACGACGACCACAACGCCGCCACCGCCGACTTCCGCGGCTGGGCCAAGTGGAGCGGCACCTCCTTCTCGGCGCCGATCGTCGCCGGCGCCATCGCCCGCGAGGCCTCGCTCTACGGCATCACGGTGGCCGCCGCGGTCGATCGGGTCGTCCTCGACAAGCGCCTGTTCCGCTTCCCCGGGCTGGGCACGGTCGTCAACGTCCACTGACGCGAACCTCCAGATACCGTCATCGGGCGATGAGCGAGACCCCCTCCCCCGCGAATGCACCCGACACGCCCGCCGCGGCGAACTTCGTGCGCGACCTCGTGCGCGCCGACAACGAGCATGGCACGTTCGGTGGGCGGGTGCAGACACGGTTCCCACCCGAGCCCAACGGCTACCTGCACATCGGCCACGCGAAGGCGATCTGCGTCGACTTCGGCATCGCCGAGGAGTTCGGTGGCATCTGCAAGCTGCGCTTCGACGACACCAACCCGGTGACGGAGGAGACCGAGTACGTGGACGCGATCGTCGACGACATCCGCTGGCTCGGCTTCGAGCCCGCCGACGTGGTGTACGCCAGCGACTACTTCGAGACGCTCTACCAGTGGGCCGAGCACCTCATCACCACCGGCTTCGCGTACGTCGACGACCAGGACGCGGAGACCATCTCCGCCCAGCGCGGCGGCTACGGCCGGCCCGGTGTGGAGAGCCCGTACCGCGACCGCAGCGTGGACGACAACCTGGCCCTGTTCCGCCGCATGCGCAGCGGCGAGCTGCCCGACGGCAG
>CAYZFZ010000103.1:0-11174 GCA_964477795.1 uncultured Bifidobacterium sp. | reverse complement strand
ACAAGGAGCTGCAGGACATCATCGCCATCCTCGGCCTCGACGAGCTGTCCGAGGAAGACCGCCTCACCGTGGCCCGTGCCCGCAAGGTGCAGCGCTTCCTCAGCCAGCCGTTCTACGTGGCCGAGGTGTTCACCGGTGTGTCCGGTGAGACGGTGCCGGTTGCCGAGACGGTGGAGAGCTTCGAAGCGATCGTCAACGGCGAGCTCGACGAAGTCCCCGAGCAGGCGTTCCTCAACGTCGGTGGCGTCGAGCAGGTGCTGGCCAAGGCGAAGTCGCTGCAGGAAGGCGCAGCCTGACCATGGCCACCATGCAGGTCGAGCTGGTGTCGCCGGAGAAGGTCGTCTTCTCCGGCGAGGCCACACAGGTCATCACCCGCACCCTCGGTGGCGGCGAGATCGCGTTCCTGCCCGGTCATGCCCCGTTCCTGGCTGCACTCGTCGAGAGCCACACGCGCATCACCCTCGCCGACGGCAAGGTGCTCGACGTGGCGGTGCACGGCGGGTTCGTGCAGGTCAGCGGCAACACCGTCAGCATCCTCAGCGACACCGCCGAGCTCGGCGAGCAGGTCGACCGCGGCCGTGCGCTGCGCGCGAAGGATGCCGCCGAGGAGCTGCTGCGCAAGGAGCACGACGCCGAGGCGGTCTCCGCTCTCAGCCGTGCCCACGCCCGCCTCTCCGCCTCCGGCGGCCTGATCGGCACACCTCAGGGCCACCACTGAGGCGTAGCCTCGGGGGTATGGCCAGCAACTTCCCGTTCACGTCAGCGCTTGTCACCGGAGCTTCCAGCGGCATCGGTGAGTCGATGGCCGAGCTGCTCGGCGCGGCCGGCATTCCCACGGTGGTGGTTGCCCGGCGGGCCGATCGGCTGCAGGAGCTGGCCGGGCGCTTCGACTCGATCGAGGTGCTCGCCGCCGATCTCGGCAACCGCAAGGGTCTGGCCAAGGTGGTCGCCCGCGTGGAGGACGAAGCGGCGCCGATCGACCTCGTCGTCAACAACGCCGGCTTCGGCACGTCCGGCCTGTTCCACGAGCTCGACGCCGACAGGCTGGATGCCGAGGTGCAGCTGAACATCGCCGCGCTCACCCGCCTCAGCCGGGCTGCGCTGGGGGTGATGGTGCCCCGCGGCCGCGGCTACCTGCTGAACGTCAGCAGCGTGGCCAGCTTCCAGCCTGCGCCCAAGCTGGCGGTGTACGCGGCCACGAAGGCCTATGTCACCAGCCTCACCGAGAGCCTGCACGAGGAAGCCCGCGGCACGGGCGTGCACGTCACCGCACTGTGTCCGGGCCTCACCCGCACCGAGTTCCAGAGCGTCAGCGCCTCGGAGAGCTACGCCACGCAGTACCCGTCGTTCGCGTGGCTGGAGGCCACCGAGGTGGCGAAGGCCGGGCTCGACGACGTGGCCAGCGGCAAGGCGCTGTCGGTGCCCGGCGTGCTCTACAAGGGAATGGTCACCGGCTCCAGCATGATGCCGCGCGGCATCGCCCGCCGGCTGAGCAGCCTGGTGCAGCGCGGCTGAGTCGTTCGGGTCAGTAGTCGACGGAGGCGAACGACGCCAGCTTGTCGATGCGGTGGTGGGCGTCGATCATGCGCACGGTGCCGCTGCGCGACCGCATCACCAGGCTCTGGGTGCGGGCGCCGCCGTGCTCGTAGCGCACGCCGCGCATCAGCTCGCCGTCGGTGATGCCGGTGGCGGCGAAGAAGCAGTTGTCGCCCTGCACGAGATCGTCGGTGGTGAGCACCCGCGACAGGTCGTAGCCGAGGGCGAGCGCCTCGTCGCGCTCGCCGTCGTTGCGCGGGGCGAGCAGGCCCTGGATCTCGCCGCCCATGCCCTTCAGCGCGGCAGCGGCGATGACGCCCTCGGGTGTGCCGCCGATGCCGAACAGCACGTCGACGCCGGCGTCGCGCCAGCCGGTGGCGATGGCACCGAAGATGTCGCCGTCGCCGATCAGCTTCACCCGCGCGCCGGAGCTGCGCACCTCGGCGACGAGGTCGTCGTGGCGGGGGCGGTCGAGGATGACGACGGTGAGGTCGCGCACCGCTTCGCCCTTCGCCTTCGCGATCCAGCGCAGGTTCTGGGTGGGCGTGGCGGTGATGTCGATGGAGCCCTTGGCGTCGGGGCCGACCGCGATCTTGTGCATGTAGACGCACGGGCCGGGGTTGAACATCGTGCCGCGCTCGCCGACGGCGATGACCGCGATCGCGTTGGCGCGCCCGTAGGCGGTGAGCGTGGTGCCGTCGATGGGGTCGACCGCGACGTCGGTGAGCGGGGCGGTGCCGTCGCCCACGCGCTCGCCGTTGAACAGCATCGGGGCTTCGTCCTTCTCGCCTTCCCCGATGACGACGATGCCGTCCATCGGCACCGTGGTGAGCACGGTACGCATGGCGTCGACCGCGGCGCCGTCGGCACCGTTCTTGTCGCCGCGACCGACCCAGCGGGAAGCGGCGAGCGCGGCAGATTCGGTGACACGGACGAGCTCGAGCGCGAGGTTCCGGTCGGGCTTCTGTGAGTTGGCGATCATCGCTGCACACCGTACTCCTCGCAGCATGCTGCAGCCCAAGGGTCGCACCGTGCTGGGTAGCGATAGCGTCTCGGTCGTGACCGACGAGTGGAATCCCAACGACCCCGACGCGACGCGGGTGCTGTACGACCTCAGCCGCTGGTCGTTCGACCAGCAGGCCGAGCTCGCCGCCGAGATGGCGGAGGCGGACATCCCGCACACCTGGGAGGGCGCCGAGCTCGTCGTGCCCGAATCGCACGAAGCGCTCGCCGACTCGACGATCACCCGGGTGGAGGAACGACTCGGCATCGTCTACACCGACGGCGAGGCCGATGACGACGACGAGCGCGAGGCGCTCACCGTCGAGCCGATCGACATCTCGGAGGGCACCCCCTCCACGGAGTACGACCTCGGCGAGTGGCCCGAGGCCGACCGGCAGTCGATCACCCGCGCACTCACCCGCCAGCAGGTGCCCTACCGGTGGGAGGACGACCTGCTGCTGGTGCCGACCGCGAGCGAGGCTGTCGTCGAGTCGCTGCTGGACATGATCGAGAAGGGCGAGTTCGCCACCCAGGACGTCGAGCTCGATACCGACCCCGACGAGGACGACGGCGAGCGGTTGCCGTTCGAGACGCTGACGACGTTCTTCCTCGCCGGCGACCGCCTGCAGCGCAACCCGCTCGACGCGGTGGGCTTGGAGCAGTTGCTCGACGCGATCGCGGTGGCCGAGCCCACTCGCCCGCCCTACGGTGTGGACGTGCGCCTGTGGCGGCGCACGTGCGAGCTGGCCGACGAACTGGCCGACGCGCTCGCCGACGCCGACGAGCCCGACGAGGACGCCACCGTCGCAGTCGCCACCGAGCTGCACGACCTGCTGCGCCCCTACATCTGAGCCCGCGTCGCCCATGCTGCTCGCCGAACTGCAGCTCTGGCACACCAGGCCGGTCACCCCGACGCGCCGCATCGCCCTCGGCCATCTCGTGCTCCCCACCGACCCTGCACCCGGGCTGGGTGGTGTGCTGCTGGCGGCGGTGGTGGCCGCCTACCTGCCCGACGTGCACGAGGAGCTGCACCCGGACATCGGCCGCCTGATCGATCAGGTCGCACGCGGCGAGCGGATCGTCCAGCCACGGCTCCAGCATCGTTACCAGGTCGATCGTCACGGCCTGGCCGCGAGCGTCCATCAGCTCACGGGCGACGCGGAACACGTCGAGTTCGACCTGCACTCGATGGGGCGCCCGCTCTCGCAGGTGCTGGGTGCGGTGTACGCACTCGAGCGGCTCGGCTTCGACGCCCGCAAGCAGGTGGCACCGGTGTTGCACCGGGCGATGCGCTGGAGCGGCCCGATCGGCCCGTCGTTCGTCGCCGACATCACCGGTGTCAGCCGCACCGACCTCGTCGGCATCTCCGACCCTCGGTTGTGGGCGCTCGACGTGCTCGGCTTCCCGGCGGGTGTGGGCAAGGTGTCGAAGAAGGAGGTCATGGCCCGCTTCCGCACACAACTGCGCGACGCGCACCCCGATCATGGCGGCGACGATGCCACTGCTGCCGCGGAGATCGAGCGCCTCGGTGAGGCCCGGCGTATCCTGCTCGGCTCGTGAACCGTCTGCTGCTGTTCCCCGGTGCCGGCTCGTCCAGCACCCACTCCAGCCTCCTCGCGATCGAGGCGGCGGTGGCCCCGACGCCGTGCGTGCGCGCCGACTTCCCCTACCGGCTGGCCGCCCGCAAGGCACCCGACCGCCCGCCGGTGCTGCTGCAGGCCGTGCGCGACGCGGCGGCACCGCTGCTGACGCGCCGCGACACGCTGGTGCTCGGCGGGCGGTCCATGGGCGGGCGCATCTGCTCACTGGCGGTCGCCGACGAGGCCGACCCGCTGCCCGCCAGAGGGCTCGTGCTGATCAGCTACCCGCTGCACCCGCCGGGCAAGCCCGACACCCTGCGTGTGGAGCACTTCCCGCGGCTCACCGTGCCGTGCCTGTTCATCTCCGGCACGAAGGACACGTTCGGCACACCCGGCGAGCTCACCCGCTGGACCGCCACCATCCCCGGCCCCGTCACCCACGAGTGGATGGACGGCAAGGGCCACGACCTGAAGGGCTGCGACGCGCGCATCGCCTCCCTCGTCGCTGCCTGGATACCCACGATCCTCTGATCGCTCACGTGTCGGTGATCACCGGGTCGCCCGGGTTCAGCTGCTCCAGCGCGAGGTGCGCGGTCTCGGGGTAGTGGCGCACGGCAACGTAGGCGGCGATCAGCTGGCCGACCCCCATCGCCGCCATCAGCCCACCGAAGCCGAAACCCTGATCGCGCAGGTGCCCGACGATCAGGATGCCGATGCTGCCGCTGAGCAGGGCGACGGCCGTGACCAGGCCGTTGGCGGTGCCGCGGTTGCCCGTGGGGAACAGCTCGGTGCGGTACACCTGGAAGGCGGGGTATGCCATCGCGGCCGTGAGGCCACCCGCCAGCGACAGTGCCCACATGGTGGGGCCACCGACGAAGAACGCGCCGACGATGCACAGCGTGGACAGGGGAGTGCAGACCGCGATGAGCCGGTGCCGCCCGATGGAATCGGCGAGCTGACCGCCGACGATGAGCCCGATCGACGCGGGTGTCCCGGTGGCCAGCGTGAACAGCGCGATGCCGCCGCCGCTGTAGCCGCGGATGTCGTCGAGGTAGCGGTTCTGGAAGAACGACGCGGGGGCGACGAACAGGTTGGCGGACAGCGCGACGAACGCGATCAGCGCCAGCCGGTGGCGGTCCATCGGCGGCGAGATCGGGTGGACGGTCTGGAACCGTCGCGTCTCGTCGAGGTTGCGGGCGAGGCTGACCGCCACCGGTAGCCAGACCAGCGACAGCAGGTACACGAGGCGCCAGCCGTCGTCGCCGAAGTCGGCCAGCTTCAAGGCGGCGACGGCAACGCCGGCACCCAGCCCCGCCGACATCGCCAGCACGCTGACCGCGTACGCGCGGCTGTTGCGCGGCATGTCCTCGGCGGCGGCGACGCCGGCCAGCATCGCGAGCGCGATCCCCAGCGGGCGGGCGATCGTCTGCGAGGCGACGAGCAGGCCGAACGTGGGTGCGAGCGCGCCGAGCGCGCAGAACAGAGGGGTGAGCCAGGCGAGCAGGATGATCGTGCGCCGGCGCCCGACCCGGTCGGCGAGCACGGCGAACGGCATCGCGATCACGACACCGAGGCGCACGACGGCGCCACCGATGCTCTGGCCGCCGTTGGAGATGCCGAAGCTGTCGGCCGCGAAGTTGGCCGTCTGGGTGAACAGGGTGTTGGCGAACGTGGCTGAGCTGGAGGCGACCGCGAGCAGGGCCAGCGTGCTGACCTGGCGCTGGCTGAGCCGATCCGGCGGCGCCCACCACGGGTGACGGGCACCTGGCGGCCGCCGATGGCGCAGCGCGTGGCGGATCGGCAACGCGAAGAGCCAGGTGAACCAGGGGATGCTCAGGCGGTAGCTGATCGTCTCGCTGACGGTGCCGGCGGTGGTGTGCAGTTCGCGGCGGTAGCGGCGGAACGGTCCCGTCTCCTGGGCGAACGAACCGTCGTTCTCCACCCGCTCGTCGAGCACGTCGGAGCGCGGTTCGGCGGCGGCGACGGCCTCGGGCGAGCCGGCGGGCCACGTCTGCGTGATCGTGCGCGTGGAGGGGGTGAAGGGTCGCCACGGCACCGCACGGAGGCTACCGGCGGGCGCCTCGCACCCTGGGCGGTGGGGCATACTTGAACCCGTCATGAACCTCGACTCGAACGACCAGCGAATCCTGATCCGGCGGGCCGGACCGCTGCACGGCGAGGTCGTCATCCCCGGCGCGAAGAACTCGGTGCTGAAGCTGATGGCGGCCACCCTGCTGGCCGACGGCACCTACACGCTCACCAACGTTCCCGACATCGCCGACGTCGGCATCATGGGCGACCTGCTCGCCGCCATCGGGGTGTGCAGCGAACGGATCGGCCCCGGCACGCTGCGGATGACGAACACCGGCCACATCTCGCCGGTGGCCCCCTACGAGCTGGTCGAGCGCATCCGGGCCAGCATCAACGTGCTCGGCCCGCTGCTGGGCCGGTTCGGCCGGGTGTCGCTGTCGCTGCCTGGTGGTGACGACTTCGGCAGCCGGCCCATCGACATGCACCTCAGCGGCCTGGAAGCCATGGGCGCCACCTTCGAGTTGCGCCACGGCGTCGTCGAGGCGAGGGCCGACCGCCTGCACGGGGCCGAGATCACACTCGAGTTCCCCACCGTCGGCGCCACCGAGAACATCCTCACCGCAGCCGTGCACGCCAAGGGCACCACGATCATCGACAACGCCGCGCGCGAGCCGGAGATCGCCGACCTGTGCAACTTCCTGGTGGCGATGGGCGCGCACATCGACGGCATCGGCTCGTCCACGCTCGCCATCGACGGTGTCGCGCCCGGCGAGCTGAAGGCGGTCGACCATGTGGTCGTGGCCGATCGCATCCAGGCCGCCACCTATCTCGCCGCCGTCGCGGTCAGCGGTGGCGAGGTGGTGCTGCGCGGCGCCCGTGCCGAGCACATGGAGATGCTGCTGCGCCGCTTCCACGACATGGGGCTGACGGTCACGTCCGTGGGCGACGGGCTCGCCGTGTGGGCGCAGGGCCGCCTGCGCAGCACCGATGTGGCCACCCTCCCGTACCCGGGGATCGCTACCGACTACAAGCCGCTGATCGTCACCATGCTGTCGGTCGCCGACGGTGTGGGCATCGTCACCGAGAACCTCTACCCCGGTCGCTTCCGCTACGTGGAAGAGCTGCAGCGCCTGGGCGCGGACATCCGTGCCGACGGTCACCACGCCGTGGTGCGCGGCGTGCCCCACCTCAGTGGGGCACCCGTGCGCGCCCCCGACATCCGCGCCGGCGCCGCCCTCGTCGTCGCCGGTCTCGCCGCCGACGGCGAGACGTCGGTCAGCGGCGTGCACCACGTCGACCGCGGCTACGACGACCTCGTCGGCCGCCTCGCCGCGCTCGGCGCCGACATCGAACGCGCCCCGGCGAACTGACCCGCGCGGGTTCGTCGTCCCGCAGTCGATGTCAGCCCGGGTAGCCGAGTTTGATGCAGGCTTCGGCGGCGCGTTCGTCGATCGACACGGCTTGTTGGAAGGCGATGACTGGGTCGGAGTCGGTCGGTGCGACGAGGCCCGCGGCGCGCATGCACGTCCAGATCGCCGCCAGATCGAAGTCGGATGGAAGGTGGCCGGAGGCGTAGCGGAGCGAAACGCGTGTGGAGTTGGCCGCCTCGCAACTGTCGGCGAGCGCGCTCACCGCGTCGGCTTTGGATGCTGGAGCGCCGTAGACGAGTTGATGCCCGTCAGATCCTGTGTAGTAGGCCTCGAAACCGCCGGCGGTGATGCAGGCAACCGTGGCATCTTGCGCGGCAACCAGTTCGGCCTCGGTGACCACTCCGTCGGCGAGGATCTGGTCCTGCAGCGAGTCGGTCGACGCTGTCGTCGTGGGCAATGCGGTTGGTGAAGCGACCGACGATCCCACGGGGCCGGCCGGGTCAGGGGTATCGCGAGTGAGCACTGCCAGCCCGGCCAGCCCGGCGGCCCCGAGTGCGAGCAACGCGGCGGCGCGAGCAAGGGCGACGTGTCGGAAACCTGCCCGACGGTGTTCGTGGCCGCGGATCGCGATGAGTTCCCCGGGCAGGTCGCCTGGAAGTGCGTCGAGATTGTCCGTCTGGCCAGTGATCGCGGCGTAGAGGCGTTGCTTGTCGGCATCGCCCAGTCCGTCGACGTGAGGGCGAGCGGCGATGAGCAGGTCGGTGTCATTCATGGCTGAGTACCTCGATGTGTCCGGTGATCGTGTTGCGGATGCGGTTGAGGCGCGAGCGGACGGTGCCGACCGGGATCGCCATGGCCGCTGCGATGTCGTGGTACGAACAGCGCTCCCAGGCGTAGAGCAACAGCAGGTCGCGGTCGGTCGGGGGCAAGTCGGACACGACCTCCAGCACTCGGCCGAGTCGGCGATGAGCATCGATGCCGTCGTCGACGCGATCGAACTGCTCGTCGGTGTGGGCCCCGTCGAGAGCAATGCGAGCCATTGCTCGCAATCGGCGCTGCTCGGTTCGCCAGTGGTTGCGAATCACGTTCAGCGCGATGCCGTACAGCCAGCCCCGCTCACTGCCTGCCGATGGGTCGAAGCTGCTGAGCCGTTCGCATGCGACGCGGAACGTCTCGGCGGTGACATCGAAGGCCAACTCAGTGCCAAGACGCCGAGCAACGAACCGGTACACGTCGTTGACGTACTGCTCGTAGAGCCGCCTCAGCGCCGCCGCTGGCTCTGAAGGGCTGTGCAGCGAGTCCACATCCACATCTTGTCCGCAGCCGTGCGGCGGTTCATCTGCGTCCGCTGAGTGCGGTCCCGCCGGTCAGCGATCGTCGGACCACTCGTGCGGACCACCGTCGAATGCGCGTGCGTCGGGTTCGGCACGCGACTTCAGCGCGGCGGCGCTGCGCTCGACGCGGCGCTTGGCCAGCATCAGCAGGCCGGCGATGACGAGGATCGGGCCGAGCACCAGCAGGATCTCGTCCCAGCCGCCCTGGTGGGCGAGCACTGCACTCACGTCACCGTGCCCCTCACGTCACCTCGATGACGACCAGCACGTCCTCGGTGAGGTGGCTCTCCACCTCGATCGTGCCGGGCTCGGTGACCGTGAAGTTGAACGTGCGCATCTCGCCTGCCCCGGCCTCCTGCTCGAGATCGAGGCCGTGGACGTGGAACTCGTCGGCTGCGTCGGGGTTCGTGATGTTGAGCGTGATGTCGGAGCCGACCGTGACGTGCTCGACCCGGTCTTCACCGCTGTCGACGCCGACGATCACGTCGATCTGCACCGGGCCGCTGAGCGGCGCATCGGCCGACGAATCGTCGGCGGTGGCAGTGTCGGCGGTGGTGCTGGCGGGAGCCGGCAGCGTGGAGCTGGCGGCCGGCTCCGCGACCACGGTGGTGGCCGGGGCATCGGTCGTGTCGGTGGAGGAGTCGTCGCTGCAGGCGCCGAGCAGGAGCGCCACAGCGGGAATGGCAGCGGCGAGACGAACTGTTCTCATGAATCGCAATCCTAGGGTTTGTCCTGGTTCAATGGTCGTTCGGCCCGTTGCGAAAGTTCCCCTCACATGCGCACCCAAGTGGAAGAGACGATCGAAGTCATCCGCCCTGCACTGCAGGCCGACGGCGGCGACATCATCCTGCGCGACGTCGACGAGGCCACCGGCATCGTCACCGTCACGCTCATCGGTGCCTGCGGCACCTGCCCGGCCAGCAGCCAGACGCTGAAGGCCGGCATCGAGCGCATCATGCGCGACCGCATCGACGGCATCACCGAGGTCGTCAACGTCCTTCCCGACGAGCTATGAGCCGACGGTCCCTCCCGATCCCCGATCTCTTCGCCGCGGCCACGGCCGGCGACCGTGGTGCGCTCGCCCGGCTGCTCTCGCTCGTCGAGCGCGGCAACGAGCAGGCCCGCGAGGTGAGCCGCATCTCCTACCCGCTGTCCGGCAAGGGCTACACGGTCGGTTTCACCGGTGCCCCGGGCGCCGGCAAGAGCACGCTCACGTCGGCCGTCATCGCCCACCTGCGCTCACTCGGCGAGGAGGTCGCGGTGCTCGCCATCGACCCGTCCTCGCCCTTCACCGGCGGCGCCATCCTCGGCGACCGCGTGCGCATGCAGGATCACGCCACCGACCCCGGCGTGTTCATCCGCTCGATGGCCACCCGCGGGCACCTCGGTGGCCTGTCGCTGGCCACCCCCGAGGCCGTGCGAGTGCTCGATGCGATCGGCCGCCACTGGATCCTGGTGGAGACCGTCGGCGTGGGCCAGGTGGAGGTGGAGATCGCCGGCAAGGCCGACACCACCGTCGTCGTCGTCAACCCCGGCTGGGGTGATTCGGTGCAGGCCAACAAGGCCGGCCTGATGGAGATCGCCGACGTGTTCGTGATCAACAAGGCCGATCGCAAGGGGTGGGAGGAGACCCGCCGCGACCTCGAGGGCATGTTGGAGATGACCGACCTGCCCCATGAGGCGTGGCGCCCGCCGATCATCCCGGTGGTGGCCACCGAGAAGCGCGGCGTCGACGAGTTGTGGACGTCGATCACCGAACACCACGAGCACATCCGTGCCAGCGGCGAACTGGCCCGCCGCCGCGAGTTCCGCCTGCGCGAGGAGTTGCGCGAGATCGTCGCCCGCCGGCTCGAGCAGAGGGCCCGCGAGATCACCACGGGCGAACGGTGGGAGGAACTGCAGTCGGGCGTCATCGCCCGCACGACAGACCCCTGGTCGGCTGCGGACGAGATGTTGCGGGTGGTCGGCGCGTAAGGTTCCCCGCATGGGTGAACTGGTGCTGCTCGAACGACGCGACGACGGGGTCGCGGTCGTCACGCTGAACAATCCGAAGGTGAATGCGCTCTCGCAGGCGTTGCTGGCCGAGCTGCGCGCCGTCGCGCTCGAGCTGACGGAGAACCCGCCGGGTGCGGTGGTGATCACCGGTGGCGAACGGATCTTCGCCGCCGGCGCCGACATCTCCGAGTTCGGCGGTTCCGAGCAGGGCGCACGCATCGGCGAGGGATTCCACACGGCGCTCGACGCGGTCGCCGCCATTCCCCGCTTCGTGATCGCCGCCGTCAGCGGCTTCGCGCTCGGCGGCGGGTGCGAGCTGGCGCTGG
>CAYZFZ010000102.1:0-11202 GCA_964477795.1 uncultured Bifidobacterium sp. | reverse complement strand
AGTGGGCACTCGGATGACACCTGGCACTCGGGCTGGGGCGCTGGCACTCGGACTGGGCGATCGACCCTGGTCGCAGAGTCGGGCCGGCAGTACCGTGCGGGTGTGAGGACGGAGGGGTTGCTCGCGTGCGTCGTGCTGTGCGTGGGCTGCGCGACGACCCCTGCGACCGCCACCCCTGCGACGACGACCGTCCAGCACGCTGACGGCACGTCCGCGCACACCGCGAGCATCGTGCTGCTGGGCGACGTGATGCTCGGACGGTCGGTGGCACCCGTGGCGGCGAACGACGGCGACAGCATCTTCGAGCCATTGCGCGCCACGCTCACCGACGCCGACCTCGTGCTGGCGAATCTCGAGTCGCCGCTCACCGAGCGCTCACACCTGCTGGGCGACAACGCACTCGAGGCCGCGCCCACCAGCGCCGAGCTGCTGGCCGAGGCCGGCTTCGACGGGATGGCGATCGCCAACAACCATGCGGGCGACGCCGGGCCGCAGACCGTCGGCGACACGATGGCCGCGCTCGCGGCGCACGACCTGCGCCCGATCGGCGCGGGCCCGACCCTCGCCGACGCGACCACGCCGGTGGTGTTCGAGCGCAACGGCGTGACGATCGCCGTCCTGGCCTTCGACCTCACCCACGGCGGCCCGCCCGCAGGCGACGGGGAAGGTGTCGCCACGTGGGACCCGGCGGTTGCCCAGGCCGCGGTGGCCGCAGCGCGCGACACGGCCGACATCGTGGTCGTCGGTCTGCACGGGGGAGTCGAGTACCTGCCCCGCCCGGATCCGGTGCTTGCCGGCGTGGTGGCCGACCTCACCTCGTGGGGCGTCGACGTGGTGTGGGGCAACGGTGCGCACGTGCCGTACGCCGTCACCGTCGAGGCCGGCGCGAGCGGCCGCCGCACCGTGCGGGCGCCCGGCCTGGGCAACGCGGTGTTCGACCAGCGCATGCCGCGCACGCAGGCGGGCACGATGCTGGAGGTGCTCGCCGGCCCGGACGGGGTGCTGGCCTGGCGCACCGCCGAGATCGGCACGTACCTGCGCACGACGTTCCACGGCTGGGACCTTCCCGCGGGCGACGCGGTCGCCGTGGACGGCGAGTGGTGGAACCCGGCCGGCCCGATCGAGCCCGCGGAGCCGGCAGTGAGCGTGGCCGAGGTCGACGGCCTGGTCGCCGGCGGCGTGCTGGTGACCGCGCGTGTGGGCGATGTGGACGGTGATGGCGTCGCCGACGTGGTGGCCTCGTACCGGCGCCCGTTCAGGACGAGGCTGCTGCAGCGGGCGTTTCCCGGCACCGACTTCGTCGACGCGGCCGGTCTCGGCGCCCACCTCGGCGTGTTCCAGGAGGGCACGCTGCGCTGGGGCGCCGGCACGATGACACGACCGGTGGAGACGCTCGACGTGTGCGACGAGGGCGTGGCGCTCGGCTTCTCCCAGCTCGACGACCGCACCGTCACGGCCGGCTCGGCGTGGCGCTGGAGTGGCTTCGGCTTCGCCACCGCGCCGCTGCTCGACGGCCCGGCCGCCCCCGTCTGCGTCGACCTCGACCACGACGGTCGCACCTCGCCGGCGCTCGTCCGCGACCAAGACGGCACTACCACTCGAACGATCAGCAGCGACACAGGAGACACGTGATGCACACGTCCCGACGCACATCCGACCACGGCCGAGCACTCGCGGGGTTGGCGCTCGCATCGCTCATCGCGCTCGTCGCGTGCAGCGACGACAAGGGCGCGACGCCCTCGACATCCACCACGTCGCCGGCGGCCACATCGACCACACACGCACCGTCAACAACGACCCAACCCGCCGACACGACCACCACGACTGCGACGCCCGGTGGGGCCACCAACGGCCCGCGCCTGCTCGGCGCGTTCGCCCCGTATACGGACACACCGCTGCTCGACGGCTCCGTGCCGTACGCGGGCCCGGCGACTCCCACCTCGCTGGACGACGTGCAGATCCTCGACTGGTTCCGTGCGCAGCTGGCCGCCCAACCCGAGCTCGTCGCCGCGATCGAGGGGCAGGGCTTTGCCATCCAGCCCGGGTACGCCAACTTCTTCCACCAGGTGTACGAGTCGAGCGCGTACCAGTACCAGACGCTGTTCGTCACCACCGACTCGATGTACAACGCGTGGCACAACGCGTTCTCGAAGGTGCTGCGCGACACCGAGACCGACGTGCTCGTGCCGGCGCTCACCGACTACCTGACGCGCACGGTTGCCACGGCGCGCGCCCAGGCCGACGAGCTGGCCGGCACGGAGCTCGCCGACAGCGCCGAGCGGGTGGTGGCGTTCTACGAGGCAGCGGCGACGCTGCTGGGGCTCGACGTCGGCACGATCAGCGAGCGGGCGAGTGCCGAGGTCGCGCTGGCGACGGATGCGGCGGAGGCGACGACGTCGCCGATCACCGGCTTCGTCGAGTGCCAGCTGCCGGACGCGTTCACCGGCTGCGTCGACTACACCCAGTTCCGGCCCCGCGGGCACTACACCAGCAGCGACACGTTGCAGCGCTACTTCCGCACGATGTCCGAGCTGGGGCAGCAGGCGTTCTACGTCAGCGACACCGACTCGCTGCGGCTCGGCCTGCTCGCCGCCCGCGTGGCCACCTCCGATGCCGACACGGCGACGCTGTGGCAGCGGATCTACGACACGACCTCGTTCCTCGTGGGCGTCGCCGACGACTACACGCCGGTCGAGGCGCAGGCCGCGGTCGAGGCGGTGGCGCCGGCCGGCCTCGCCGATGTGACCGCACTCGACGCGGCGACGGTCGACGCGATCGGCGAGCAGCTCACGCAGACACGAGCCGTCGGGATCGACCCGGAGAACGCGTCGGTGCGCGTGATGGGTGCCCGGCTCGTGTTCGACTCCTATGTGCTCGACCAGCTCACGTGGCCCAACGTCGGCACCGAGGACAACCGGCGCGTCTCGCCCTCGCCGCTCGACGTGGCATCCGTCTTCGGCTCGACGCTCGCCACCCAGCTCCAGGCCGACGCCGGCGAGACTGCCTATGCCAACTACACCGAGCAGCTGGCCGAGATGCAGGCGCTCGCCGGTTCGCGCAGCGGCGGCGACTGGGCGGGCACCGTCTACGACGCGTGGCTGCACGCGCTGGAGCCCCAGTTCGCCGACCGCACGGCCGCCTACCCGGACTTCATGCAGACCGCGGCGTGGGCCGCCAAGTCGCTGCAGACCGGCTTCGGTTCGTACACCGAGCTGAAGCACGACACCCTGCTCTACGCGAAGCAGGGCACTGCCGGTGAGGGTGAGGGCCCGTTGCCTCCGCCGTTCACGCCGCGGCACTTCGTGGAGCCCGATCCGGTCGCGTTCGGCCGCCTCGCCGCGCTGGCCGACCTGCTGCGCGACGGGCTCGACGCCCGCGGCCTGCTCACCGAGGCGAACACGACGCTGCTGGACTCCTACGGTGAGCTGGCCGGTTGGTTGGGTGGCATCGCCACCGCCGAGCTGGCCGGCACGGCAACCTCGGATGCCGACAACGAGCGGCTCGGCGGGTTCGGTTCCGAGCTGGAGCTGCTCTGGTACCTGTCGTCGGATCTCGACCAGGCGTCGGGTGCAGTACCCGACTACACCGACAACGCCGCGCTCGTCAGCGACATCTTCCGCTCCAGCTTCTTCACGCTGGAGCTGGGCGTCGGCCTGCCCGAGCAGATCCTTGTGATCGTGCCCGACGGTTCAGGCGGGTTCCAGCTGGCCGTTGGTGCGACCTACTCGTACTACGAGTTCTGGCAACCCGTGGAGACCCCGCGGCTGACCGACGAGGAGTGGCGCCAGATCCTGACCGACGGCACCCAGCCACCACGACCGGCCTGGCTCGACGGCGTCGTCACAGGAGTAGAGATCGCCGACACCCCGCGAGTGGAGGTGCCGGGCTGAGTGCTCATTTCGTCGGCATCGGGGCGCTCTACGAGTGCGACCTGTCCATCCGAGTGCTCACTCACAACCCGGGGTGTGAGTGCCCACTCGATCGACGCGCGCCTCAACGGGGTGAGAACGCCAGGTGACCGATGCGGCGGGCGAGCGCTTCCGGGTCGGCAGTCGCATCCGCCCCGAGGTTGCCGTTGATGAGCAGGGTGGCCAGGCCGTGCATCAGCGCCCAGGCGGCGACGCCGGCCTCGCGACCCTCGCGGCCCTTGGTGCCGCCGATGCGCGCAGCCGCCGGGCCGTAGAGGTGCTGCGCGGCGAGGCGGTTGCCCTCGACGATCGACGGGTCGTCGCGGTGGTACAGGTCGGGCCGGAACATCACCTCGAAGTGCGCCCGATGAGCGAGCGCGAAGCGCACGTAGGCGACACCGACCTCGCCGAAGTCGTCGCTGCGCGCGCGAGCCTCGGCGAGCTCCGCGGCGAGCAGCGCGAAGCCCTCGGCAGCGAGCGCGGTGAACAACCCCGCCTTGTCCCCGAAGTGGTGGACGGGCGCGGCGTTGCTCACCCCCGTGCGCCGGGCGATCTCGCGCAGGCTCACCTGCGACGGGCCCACCTCGGCGACGAGCTCGGCGGCGGCGTCGAGCAGCGCCCGCGACAGGTTGCCGTGGTGGTACGGGCGTTCGCGGCTGGCCATCAGCGACACGATAACCCAGAACTTTTCGTTGACAAGTTGCTCGGAGCTTCGTATCTTGTCAATGACAAGTTATGGCAGGTTCGAACTGTGGAGGTGCGGCGATGAGCGACGGCGTGAGCGAAGTGCGTGAGCAGTGGGACGTGGTGGTGATCGGTGCCGGGCTTGGTGGGCTGACAGCGGCCGCGTGCCTGGCGGGTGCCGGGCAGCGCGTGCTGGTCGTCGAGCGGCACGATCTCGCCGGCGGCAACGCCACCGTCTTCCGCCGGCATCACGAGGGCGTGGAGTACGAGTTCGACGTCGGCGTGCACTACATCGGCGAGTGCCAGCCCGGCGGGCTCTTCCCGGTGATCCTCGGCAGCCTCGGCGTGGGCGACCGGGTGACGTTCCGCCAGCTCGACCCGGCCGGCTTCGACACCGTCGTGCTGCCCGGCGTGCGGGTGAAGATCCCGGCAGGGTGGGACGAGTACATCGCCAACGTCGTCGCCGCCGTGCCCGACGACCGAGCCGCGATCGAGCGCTGCCTGGGCACCATGCGCGTCGTCGCGGAGGAGGCGCGCAACCGCTTCATCCCGGGCGTGGCGACGCCCACCTACGACCATTGGAGCACCCGCACGCTCGCCGAGCTGTTCGACGAGTGCGAGCTGTCCGGTACGGCACGGGCGATCGTCGACCACTGGAACGGCCTCTACGCCGGGCCGCCC
This sequence comes from uncultured Bifidobacterium sp., assembly GCA_964477795.1. Taxonomy (GTDB): domain Bacteria; phylum Actinomycetota; class Acidimicrobiia; order Acidimicrobiales; family Ilumatobacteraceae; genus UBA668. Next base: position 5,929 of record CAYZFZ010000102.1, on the reverse strand, counting down.
TCCACGTCCACCGTGGTGATGCACGCGAACATCGCGCACCACTACATGCACGGCGCCTACTACCCGGAGGGCGGCGGCCAGGTGTTCGCCGCCCGTCTCGTGCAGGTGATCGAGGCCAACGGCGGCGAGGTGCGCTGCCTCACCCCGGTGCAGCAGGTGCTCGTGGAGGATCGGCGGGTCGTGGGCGTCGAGCTGGCGGACGGCACCGTCGTGGACACATCCACGGTGATCTCCAACGCGGACCACCGGCGCACGGTGCAGCACCTCGTCGCTGCCGAGCACTGGGATCCGGCCACGCTCGCGTTCGCCGAGGAAGCGACGATGACGCTGGGCCTGGTGGTCGCGTACGTCGTGGTCGACATCGACCTCGCCGCCGGCTTGCCCAACACCAACTTCCACATCTTCGGCGACGCCGACCAGGAGGCGGTGTACGCGGCGCTCGACGCCGGCCGGCTGCCCGAGGGCGATTGGGCGTACATCGCGTTCGCGTCCAAGAAGGACCCGGACAACCCGCACCTGTGCCCGCCCGGCTACACGAACTTCCAGATCATGACGCTGGCACCCCGCGGGTTCGAGTTCTGGGGCGTGGAGACCGGGCCCGCCGACGGCGGCCGCTACCGGCGCGACGACGTCTACCGGGCCCGCAAGGCCGAGATCACCGAGCGCTTGTTGGCAGCCGCCGAGCAGGTGCTCGGCCCCTTCCGCGACCACATCGTGCACCTCGAGACCGCGACGCCGCTCACCCACCAGCGCTACACGCAGGCGAGCGGCGGCACCAGCTACGGCTACCTGCACTCGCCCGAGCAGAGCGGGCACAACCGGCCGGCGCACCACACCGAGATCGAGGGCCTGTGGCTCACCGGCGCGAACACCACCTCCGGCCACGGCATTGCCGGCGCGATGAGCGGCGGTGTCGTGTGCGCCGGGCAGATGCTCGACCGGCCGCTGCTGGTGGAGATGATGCTGGGCACCCAACTCGTCGACCCGGCCACCATCCCGCCCGACGACGACGGCTTCGACCCGGTGGCCGTCAGCCGCGGCACCCGCCTGCGCGCGCGGCGGGCGAAGTCGACCACCAGTGCGTGATCGGGTTCAGCCTGCGCCGCCCACCTGCCGGCGGATGCGCGTGTCCGCGACCGCGACGCCGTGCTCGAGCACGAAGACGGGGTTGAGATCGATCTCGGCGACCTCGCCGATCTCGGCGGCAAGCGTCGACACCCGGTGGATCACGCCGCGCAGCGCGTGCACGTCGAGCGGCGGCGCGCCGCGGTAACCGGTGAGCAGGGGAGCTGAGCGCAACGACTGCAGCATCTCGTCGACGTCGTGATCCGTCAGCGGGGCCACCCTCACGGCGACGTCGCCGAGCACCTCCACCGCCGTGCCGCCGCGCCCCACAACGACGAGCGGGCCGACCAACGGGTCGCGGCTGAGCCCGACGATCATCTCCAACCCCGACTGAACCTGCTCCTGCACCAGCAACGTGGCGGCCGCTTCGGGGTGGCCTGCCTCGGCGAGGGCGGCACGGATCGCCCCCACCGCTGCCGCAGCGCCCGCCTCGGTGGTGATGCCGGTGCGCACTCCGCCGACCTCGCTCTTGTGCATCGCCGTCGCGGCCTTCACGACGACGGTGCCGCCGAAGTCGGACTGCGCGTGGGCGGCCTCGTCCGGCGTCGAGACCAGCCGGCTGCGAACGGTGGGGATGCCGCAGGCGGCGAGCAGCGCCTCCACGGTGGTGGTGCTCAGCCATCCGTCGGCGCTGCCGGAGTCGGAGCGGATGATCGTGCGGGCGCGCTCGACGTCGAAGGCCGGTGGTAGCACCGTGTCCTCCGGCCGCCGCCGCCGCTCGTCCCAGCCGGTGGCATGCGCGAGGGCGCGAGCGGCATGCTCGGGCGTCATGTAGGCGGGGATACCGGCGGCGAGCAGGGCGGCAGGCGGGCCCTCCCGGTTCATGAACGCGCCGACGAGCGCGACGTCCGCGGCCAGCGTGGCGCGAGCGGCGACCATCTCCTCCGCCACGTCCACGGCGCGCGTGATCAGCGGGGTGTTGTACAGCACCATCACGGCATCCACGCCCGGCTCGCCGCCGAGGATGTGGGTCACCTCGCCGTACTGCCCGGCCGTGGCGCTGGCGATCATGTCGATCGGGTTCGTCACGCCCGCCTCCGGCGGCAGCAACGCCCGCAGCCGCGCGGCCGTACCGGGCGCGAGCTCGGGCACCTCCAGCCCGTTCGACTCGCAGGCATCCGCGGCGAGGATCCCGGGCCCGCCGCCGTTGGTGACGATCGCCACTCGCCGGCCGCGGTAGTGCTGCTGCGCGGTGAGCATCGTCGCAGTGTCCAGCATCTCCTCGAGCGAGCCGGCCCGGATCACCCCGGCCTGGCGCAGCAGCGCGTCCACCCCCACGTCGCCACCGGAGAGCGCCGCGGTGTGCGACGCCGCGCCACGACGACCGGCGGTCGTGCGCCCGGCCTTCACCGCCACGATCGGCACGCGCCGGCCGACGCGGCGGGCGACCTCCAGGAACGTCGCCGGCTCCGGGATCGACTCCAGGTACAGCAGGATCACGCGGACGGCCGGGTCGTGCTCCCAGTGGCGCAGGACGTCGTTGGTGGAGACGTCGGCAGCGTTGCCGATGGAGACGAACGCACCGATGCCGAGGCCGCGAGCGTCCGCCGCCTCCAGCACGGCAAGGCCGATCGCCCCCGACTGGCTGAGCAACTGCGCGCCGCCCGCGGCCGGCAGGGTGCGGCTGAACGTCGCGTTGAAGCGCAGCTCGCCGGTGCCACCCAGGATGCCCGTGCAGTTCGGCCCCACCAGCCGCACGCCACCCTCGTGAGCGGCAGCGACCAGGCGAGCCTGGCGAGCCGCGCCCTCGGGGCCCACCTCCGCGAACCCGGCCGAGATCACGCACACCGACCCGATGCCCAGCTCACCGGCCTCGCGCACGACGTCCACGGCCGCATCGGCGGGCACGCACACCACCACCAGGTCGGGCCGCACCGGGCAGGAAGCAAGATCCGGGTACGCGGGAATGCCGCGCACCTCGGCGTGGTGCGGGTTGATCGGCAGCACGAGCCCGCGGAAGCCGCTGCCCACCAGGTTGGCGAACAGCAGCCCGGCGATGGTGGCCGCCTCCTCGCGGGCACCCACCACCGCGATCGAGCGCGGTGAGCCGAAACCGTCGAGCGCGGCGCGGGCAGCGCTGCTGTTTCCGTCCATCGCGCCAGTCTTGCCGGTGCCGGTGCAAGTGCCCTACGGCACACGCGGCGGGTGCCCGCTGGCCCTAGGCGCGCTGCGGCATGGGGCACAAGATCGAGTCACGAAGACACAACAGTGCACGACAGGCGTCCACCGATGCCCGCTGCGCAGGGGGTGATGCCGTGACCACCGTCGACCAGAGGGCCCTGCCCGTCCTCGTCCCGGAGTACTGCAAGGGCTGCGGGCGCTGCATCCCCGCGTGCGTCAAGGATTGCATCGCGTTCGGCACCGAGATCAACCCACTCACCGGGCTCGTGCCCGTCGTGCTCGATCTCGCGCTGTGCAACCGCTGCGGGCTGTGCATCGACGCCTGCCCCGAGCCGTTCGGCCTGCGCGCCGAGGGCGACGCCGCCGCCTGCGCGCTGCTCGACCCTGCCCTGCTCGGCGGCCCGCGGCCGTTCGACGTGCCCACGCCCGAGCCGATCCCCGACACCACCATCGCGCTGGACGAGCGTTCGCCGCTCGTGGTGAAGGGCACGTACGCGTCGGCTGTCGGCGCCGTGCTCGCCGGCTGCCGGCACGTGTTCGGCTATCCGATCACCCCGTCCACCGAAGGCGCGGAGATGATGGCGCGGGTGCAACCCGCACTCGACGGCGTGTTCGTGCAGGCCGTCAGCGAAGTCGCGACCGTGAACATGATGTACGGCGCGGGCGGAGCGGGGAAGCGGTGCATGACGTTCACCAGTTCGCCGGGCTTCAGCCTGATGCTGGAGGGCATCTCGTACATGATCGGCGCAGAGGTGCCCGCGGTGTTCGTGAACATCATGCGCGGCGGCCCCGGGCTGGGGAACATCGGGCCGGCGCAGGCCGACATCAAGCTCGCCTGCCGCGGCCTCGGGCACGGCAACACGCACGCGATCGTGCTGGTGCCGGCAACGCCGCAGGAGATGCTCGACCTCACGATGCTGTCCTTCGAGCTCGCGTTCGCCTATCGGAACCCGGTGGTGGTGCTCGGCGACGGCTACCTCGGCCAGATGACGGGCAAGGTGCGCCTGCCCGATCGGATGGTGGTGCCCGGCAGCCCCGAGTGGGCCGTGTTCGGCGACCGCTCGCACCGGGGCCACCTGATCTGCTCGATCGACCTGGCCGAGGTGGAGCTCGAACGGCACGACCAGGCGCTCGACGAGAAGTACGCACGGATGGCGGCGGCAGAGCAGCGCGCCGACCTGCACCACTGCGACGACGCCGAGGTCCTGCTCGTCGCCTGCAACACGCCGGCTCAGCTCGCCAAGGGCGCCGTGCAGGAGCTGCGCGCGCAGGGCCTGCCGGTGGGGCTGTTCCGCCCGATCACGCTGTGGCCGTTCCCCATCGACGCCCTGCGCGGCGTGGCCGAGCGGGCCCACCACCTCGTCGTGGTGGAGGCCAGCGAAGGGCAGCTGGAAGACGAGCTGCGCCTGGCCCTCAGCCATGCCGGCGTGCACGCCCCACCGATCAGCCATGTCCGCCGCCAGGGCGGGATCCTGCCCGCCCAGGCCGAGATCGTCGAGCATGTGCTGGGCCTCGAACGCTCGCACGACCTGGAGGAGGTGCGGTCATGACCTCGCCCGTCTTCTACCGCCAGTTCGAACGCCACGACCACGCCGCCGGCATCAAGGCGCACACCACCACCTACTGCCCGGGCTGCGGGCACGGCCTGGTGCCGAAGTACCTGGCCGAGGCGATCGACGAGCTGGGCGTGCAGGATCGCACGGTGCTCGTGTCGCCGGTGGGGTGCTCGGTGTTCTCCTACTACTACTTCGACGTGGGCAACACGCAGGCCGCGCACGGTCGTGCCCCGGCGGTGGGCATCGGCCACAAGACCGCCAACCCGGACTCGATCGTCGTGTGCTACCAGGGCGACGGCGACCTGGCCTCGATCGGTCTCGCGGAGATCATCAGCGCCGCCCAGCTGGGCATCCCGATGACGATGATCTTCGTCAACAACGCGATCTACGGGATGACCGGCGGCCAGATGGCGCCGACGACGCTGCTCGGCCAGCCGACGACCACGTCGCCGGGCGGCCGCGGGCCCTTCGCCGGGCAGCCGCTGAAGGTGGCGGAGCTCATCGCCACGCTCGACGGGCCGCGCTACGTGGAGCGTGTCGCCCTCTACGACAACCGGCGGCGCACACACGCCAAGCGCGCGATCAAGAAGGCGCTGCAGCTACAGGTCGACGGGGTGGGCTTCGCCCTGATCGAAGTGCTCTGCGAGTGCCCGATCCATCTCAACCTCGAGCCCGAGGCCGCCGAGACGTGGGTGCGCGAGCACATGGAGCCGGTGTACCCGCTGGGCGTGAAGAAGCTCGTCGACGGCGGCGACGGCTTCCCGCCCATCCCGACGCCCGAGTTCGACGCGGAGCGCACGCTGGAGGCGCTGGGCACCACCACCCACCGCCCCGACCGGTTCGCCACCTCCTTCCCCGCCCACCTCGATCCGGACGACATCAGCCTCAAGCTGGCCGGTGCCGGCGGCGACGGTGCCCAGACGGCGGCGATGCTGATCACGCGGGCCGCCATCGCCGAGGGCTACGACTCCACCCACATCCCCAGCTACGGCCCGGAGTCGCGCGGCGGCACCTCCTACGCCGACGTGCACGTCGCGAGGGAGGAGGTGCTCGCGCCGGCGGCGCCGCGCCCGCACGTGCTGGTGGCGGTCAACGCGCCCAGCCTAGCCTAGTTCGGCCCCACCGTG
>CAYZFZ010000101.1:0-11223 GCA_964477795.1 uncultured Bifidobacterium sp. | reverse complement strand
GTCGTGCCGCGCGCTCGGCATGAGCGAGGAGATGATCTCGGCCATCCCGTCGTGGTCGACGAGCGATCTGTTCAGCCCCGTCCAGCGCGCCGTGCTCGCCTACACGGACTGCCTCGTGCTCGATGGCGGCCGCACGCCCGATGGGCTGTTCGCCACGCTCCAGCAGCACCTGTCGGACGAGGAGATTCTCGAGCTCACCTACATCACGGCCCTGTACGACATGCACGCGGTGATGTGCCGCGCCCTGCGCCTGGAGTTCGACGACCGCGACGAGCCGATCGTCGAGATCGCCGCGCCGGGGGATCAGGCGTTCGACATCGGTGCCGCGATCTCCGCCCGCGACGACTGATCCGCCAGGAGCACCAGCACTAGCGTCGGGCCATGCCCTCGCCCGTCGTCCTGCCCGTCGCCGAGCGCTGGTTCGAGCGGGCACGGATCGACGACTCGATCACGCTGCTGTGGGAACCGCACGTCGTGGCACTCATGCGCTGCAACATCTGGCATGTGCGCGGCCGCGATCGCGACCTCGTCATCGACACGGGGATGGGCGTGCAGAGCCTGACCGCCGAGATGGCCGACCTGCTCGACAAGCCGGTCACCGCCGTCGCCACCCACGGGCACGACGACCACATCGGCTCGCACCACGAGTTCGACGACGTCGTCGCCCATCCGCTGGAGGCGCCGCTGCTCGAGGCACCGCCGCTGGACACGCTCGACATCGTGCAGGGCTGGGGCGAGAAGACCGTCGCGATGCTCACCGGCTCCGGCTACGAGTTGGAGTCGCCGTACTTCGTCGACGCGCTACCGCCCGGCTATGCGTTCGAGCAGTACCGCCAGCTGCCCGCCCACGTCACCCGGCGGATCGTGGAGGGCGACGTCGTGGAGACCGGCGACCGTGCATTCGAGGTGCTGCACCTGCCGGGTCACTCACCGGGCTCGATCGGGTTGTGGGAGGCGGCGACAGGCACGCTGTTCTCCGGCGATGCGCTCTACGACGGGCCGCTGCTCGACGAGCTGCCCGAGTCGAGCATCACCGACTACTGCGCCACGATGGAACGCCTGCTGACGCTGCCGGTGAAGGTGGTGCACGCCGGCCACGACCCGAGCTTCGATCGGGCCCGGCTGCAGGTGTTGTGCCGCGCCTACCTCGCCCGGCGAAGCTGAGCGCGCGCGACCTCAGGAGCGCGAGCGGTTGGTGAGGTAGGCACCGAGGATCGCGATCGCGCAGCCGACGATCGCGAGCACCGCAACGGTCTCGTGGCGCACGAGCGCGCCGAGCAGCAACGAGACCACCGGCACGATATAGACGCTGACCGCAGCGCGCGTGCTGCCCAGGCGACCGGCGTTGCTGGCCATCACGACGAACGCGAGCGCGGTGCCGAACACGCCGAGCGCAACCATCGCCAGGAACGGCGCCCACGCGAACTCGACGTCGCCGAGCGAGGGGATGGCGAACGGGACGACGAGCACGAAGGCCACCATCTGCGCGCGCCACAGCACGGGCAGCCCGCCGTACTGCTGCTGCAGCGGCACGGCGATGTTCAGCGAGAATCCGTAGAACACGAGCGCGACGAAGATCAACCCGATGCCGGCCCACGAGTTGTGCCCGCCGGTGCCCGACGCGACCGCGATCAGCACGACACCGCAGAAGCCCACGCACACGCCCACGATCTGCTGCCGCGGTGGCAGGCGGCGAGCCATGAGCGCGGCGACCACGGCGATGAACAACGGAGTGGCGCCGTTGAGCATGCCCGTGACCGACGACGACACGCGCTCCTCGGCGAACGGGAAGATGGACAGCGGCACGGCCATCCAGATCACCCCCAGCAGCACCACCTGGGGGAGGTCGCGGCGGTCGATCTTCGCCCTGCGCGCGCTGGGGAACAGGCCGAGCGTGAGCGCGCCGAAGCCCACGCGCATCGGCGTGATCAGCGCCGCCGGGAACGCCTTGAGCCCTTCGGCGATGAAGTAGAACGACGTGCCCCACACGAGGCCGGGGACGGCGAGCACGAACCAGTCGAGGGCCGACATGCGCTCGGGAGGCGCCGCTGCCGCGGTGGTCGGGGTCGCCGGGGTCGCCGGGGTCGCCGGGGTCGTCGTCACCCGATCGAGACTACGGGCGGCCCCGCTCTCGCGCGAGCGGGTTTCGGACGCCGAGTCCGGCATCGCGCGCGCCGGCTGCCACGATGGTCGCATGCGCATCCTGCTCACCAACGACGACGGCATCGACAGCATCGGCCTCCACGTCCTCGCCCGGGCAATGCGCCCCTTCGGCGAAGTGGTCGTGGTGGCACCGGACCGTGAGTTCTCCGGCGCCGGCGCGGCGCTCGGCGCGTTGCACCTGATCCAACCGGAGGTGCACCGGGCGCACATCGAGGGCATCGACGAGGCGTGGGCGCTCACCGGCCCGCCGGCGTTGTGCGTGATGTTCGCCCGGCTGGGCGCGTTCGGTGGTCCGTTCGACCTCATCGTCTCGGGCATCAACCCGGGGGCCAACGTCGGCCGTTCCGTGTACCACTCCGGCACGGTGGGGGCGGCGCTCACGGGCCGCAACGGCGGGGTGTCCGGCGTCGCCGTCAGCCAGGCCGTCAGCAACTTCGGCATCGAGGGTCAGGGCTGGGACGAGATGCTCGTCGGCCAGCAGTGGGACACGGCCGCAGCAGTCGCCGCCGCGTTCGTCGAAGGGCTGGCCGCGGCGATGCCGGCCGAGCCGGTCGTGGTGAACATCAACGTGCCCAACCTCCCGCTTGCCCAGCTTCGCGGCTGGCAGCACGGCCGGGTGGGTCAGGAGCCGCCGCGCAAGATGTCGTCGGCCGTGCTGGAGCCGAAGGAGGGCCACGACGGCTCGTTCCACGTACGCATGTCGTGGGGTGACGCGGTGGAACTGCCGGCCGACACCGATGGCGGCCTGGTGGAGCGCGACGTCGTGTCGGTCACGTATCTCAGCCGTCTCGCCGCCGACGCCCGCGCCGACATGGGTGGCGGCGAAGCGCGGCTCGCCCGCCTGCTGGGCTGACTCCAGACCCGGGCGGGCGTCAGGGGTGGCGGAGGGCGGCGCGCAGCCTCGCGTCGGGCTCGGGGCGGGCACCGAGATGCTCGATGACCCATGCCGAGATCTTCGTCGCGAAGCGGGCGGCGGCGACCGCGTCGCCATGCTCGAGGTAGTGGGCGAGGAAGCCGCAGGCGAAGGAGTCGCCGGCGCCGGTGGCGTCGACGAGGTTGTTGCTGCCAGCCGGGATGTGCGTGCCGCGGCCACCGTCCCACACGAGCGCGCCGTCGGCATCGAGCTTCAGCATGATCAGCGCCTGCGGGTACAGCTCGGCGAGCGCGGCGGCGATCTCCTCCGGCTCGGTGAGCCCGCCGGTGAGCATGGTGCCTTCCTCCTTGTTCGGCAGGAGGATGTCGATGCCCAGGTCTTGCGTGACCGACAGGAAGTGCTGCACACCCATCTCCCCGATCATCTGGAACGAACCCGGGTCGAACGACAGCGTCGCACCCGCGGCCTGCGCGAGATGCGCAGCCTCACGCACGGCGGCACGGGGAGGATCGATGAAGAACGACCACGCCGTCAGGTGCAGGTGGCACGAGCTGCGGATGATCTCGCGGGGCAGCTCCTGAGGGAGGAGGTAGAAGTCGGCGCCGTGCCCGGACACCATCGAGCGCTCACCGGTGTGGTCGACGAACACCGCCACCGACCCGGTGAGGTGGCCCTCGGTCTCCACGAAGTGGGCGTCGACCCGCTCGCGGTCGAGATCTTCCTGGGCGAGCTGGCCGAACCGGTCGCGGCCGATCTTGCCGACGAACCTGGTGGGCAGCCCGGCCCGGCTGGCCCACACGGCGACGTTGGCCGCGCTGCCGCCGGGGGTGAGCATCACCTCGCCGAACGTGTCGCCACCGCGCAGCAGCTCGCTGTTCGTGCGGATCAGCACGTCCCACGCGAAGTCGCCGATGACGCACATGGGCTGGGGGCCCGGTTGGCTCAGGTGGTCGGCCGGCACGGCGGGCACCGTAACAGCTAGCGCATCGCGCGCAGCAGTGCTTCCCCACGGGGCGACAAGCGGTAGCCCACCTGCAGGCTCTCGGTGAGGCCCATCTCCTTGAGCTTGCGCACGTTGAGCTTGAAATCCGGCCGCTCCTGCCCGGCGTGGCGGGCGAGCGCCGTGCTCACGACACCCGGGTACTTCTCGATCAGCTGCAGCGTGGTGCGCGTCCAGGGTTTGCCGTTGCGGTCGAGGCGGTCGAGCCGGGCCCGCAGCGCGGCGATGTCGTCGGCGGACAACGCGTCGTCGGCGCGCCGTTCGATGCGGTCGTCGATGCCGAGGTGGCGCAGGTCGACGCGCCACACAGAGCTGCCCGGCTGCGGGTTGCCGAGTCGCCGCAGCAGGGCGGCGAGGTCGGCCTCACCCGCGGCGATCGCATCCGCGTCGGTGAGCGAGGCGACCTCCACCTGGCCGACGGCGATGGCCTCCAGCAGCATGCCGCCCACGCGGTAGCGGCCACCCGGCTTCGCCTGTGGCCTCGTCCAGGTGCGGAACGTGACCGTGATCGAGCCGTCCGCGAGCCCTGCCCAGGCGGACTGGCTGAACAGCAACGCTCAGCCCTGCTTGGCCGGCGTGACGGCCTTGGCGTGACCGACGGACGCGGTGGCAGCGACGAGGCCGAGGCCGATGAACACGCTGCCGGCCACCCAGCGCTGCACGAAGGGCAGCGTCTTGCCGCGCAACAGCACATGGCGCAGCTGGCTGGAGATCAGCGAGTAGGTGCCGTCGGTGCAGAAGCCGATCGCGACGAACACGAGGCCGAGCACCAGCGCCTGCACCCCGGAGCCCCCGTTCTCCGGATGGATGAACTGGGGGAGGAACGACAGGAAGAACAGCGCGACCTTGGGGTTGAGGACGTTGACGACGACACCTTGCGTGAACGACCGGCGGACGCTGACACCGGGCTGGTCGGGGTCGATCGCCGGCGCCGGCCGCGTGAGCGTGCGCACGCCGACGTAGACGAGGTAGCCGGCCCCCAGCCACTTGACCGTGTTGAACGCCGTGGCCGAGGTGGCGAGCACCGCGGAGAGCCCGACGGCGGCGGCGATGGCGTGCACGAGGTTGCCCAGCGAGAGGCCGGCGACGGCGGCCAGGCCGGCCTGCCTGCCGTCGCTGACGCTGCGGTTGACGATGTACAGCACTGCCGGGCCGGGGATGAGCAGCAAGATGAGCGACGCCGCGGCGAACGCAGCGATGGTGGCAGCACTGGGCATGACGACAGACGCTATTCGGTCAGACGCCCACGTCAACGGGTCGTTTCGGCGGTCCGTCGCGGCGCAGCGCGGCGAGGTGCTCGCACAGCGAGGCCGGCACGAGCGGCATCGATGGGTCGAGCTCGTCGGGGCGCCACCAACGCAGCTCGAACACGAGCTCTGCGCGCAGCTGCTCCCAGCCCAGGTGGGGGTGTGGTTCGAAGGCGGCCGTGCGCACGAGGTGGATGCGCTCGCGCTGGCCGTCGAAGCGCCCGTCGAAGAACGGGATGACGTGCAGGCGGGTCCAGATGTGCGGGCCGATCTCCGCGCCGACCAGGCCCAGCTCCTCCGCGAGCTCGCGCTGCAGCGCCTCGTGATCGCTCTCGCCCGGCTCGAGCCCGCCGCCGGGCAACGCCCAGCGGGTGCCCGTGTTGGGGAACTCGAAGCGCACGAGCAGCACCCGGTCGTGCGGGTCGAGGATCAGCGCACGAACGGCCTCACGGATGCGCAACCCGTCGGTGGGCGGGGAGTCGCTCACTCGTCGGGGCGCTCGTTGAGGCCGTCGTTGAACGCCCGGTACATCTCGTAGATGCTCTTGCACTGCTCGCAGATCGGCAGCTGCTTGGGGTCGCGCGAGGGCACCCAGACGTGCCCGCACAGGGCTTCCAGCGGGGTGCCGTAGATGCGGGCCTCGAGCACCTTCGCCGCGGCGTTCTCGCCCGGGTCGGTCTTGACGATGTGCGCCGACGCCGGCTCACCGGTCTACAGCACCTCCTCGGTGCGCGGGATGGTCTCGACGGTCATCGGGGCAGTGCGGGTCACGGGTACCAGTCAACCACAGGCGCCGGGTACCATGACCGGCGTGCCGCTCTACGAGTTCCGCTGCCGTACCTGCGACGAGACCTTCGAGGTGCGTCGCCCGATGAGCGAGTCCGGCGACCCTGCCACCTGCCCGCACGGGCACGAGGGCGCCGTCCGCCTGCTCTCCGTGTTTGCCAACGTCGGCGGCTCGGCTGCTGCCTCGGCCGCGGCAACTCCCCGCCCCGCCGGCGGCTGCGGCGCCGGCTGCGGCTGCGCCCACTGACCAGCGAGAACGATCGCTGCCGACGCGGCTGCGCCAGCGCGCACTGACCCAGCGTCCACGACCGCGGACGATGCCGCCGCACTCACGGCTGCGGCTACGCCCACTGACGACACGCGTCGGCGCGGTCGGTCAGCTTGACGGATCCGACAACGCCGCCAGCGCGGCCAGCTCGGTGGCGATGTTGGCGCGGGCGCGTGCCTCGCGCTCGCGACGCATGGTGCCCGTGGCGAACAGCGCCGGCCGGGCGAGGAACCCGCGCAGCACGGCGCTGCGCCCGGCGCGCCAGGCGCCGTCGGGGACGTGTGCGTACTCGCCCCGGATGCCGTGGAGGTACGCCGTGTAGTCGCTGGGCTCGGCGCCGAGGATGGCGAGATCGGCATCGAGCAGCAGCGCCTCGTCCGCGTCGCTCGGCTCGTGGGCAGCAGTGGCGAGCACGAGCCGCTCGACGAGCTGCAGGCGAGCCTGCGACCAGCCCAGCGCGGTGGCGGCCTGCACCGCGAGCGCGGCACTGCGGGCCTCGTTGTCCGGCGCCGCCGGGGCGTACACCGCGTCGTGGTACAGCGCCGCCAACCGCACGGCGGCAGGGTCGGTGCACGCTTCACCCTGCGCGAGCAGGGCGGAGACGTGGCGGAGGACCCACATGACATGGGTGGCGGTGTGGTAGCGGCGGTGGGGCTCGCGGTGGCGCGCGAGCAGCGCCTGCAGCTGCTGTTCGTGCCCATCTCCGGCCACCTGATGCCAGGCGGCGCGCAGCTCGACCTCCGGAGCCGTCATGGTGTGATCGTATGTGGCGATGGCCGTGCTGATCGACGAACCCCGCTGGTGGTTCAAGGGCCGGCGGTGGTCGCACCTGGTGAGCGACGACTCGCTGGACGAGCTGCACGCGTTCGCACAGGCGGCGGGCATGCCGCGCCGAGGCTTCCATGGCGATCACTACGACGTGCCCGAGGAGTACTACGAGCAGGTGGTGGCGCTGGGCGCGACCCCCATCCCGGCGCGCGAGCTGGTGCGCCGGCTGCGTGCGGCCGGGCTGCGGCTGAGCGCGAGCGAGCGCCGCGCGGCCGGTTGAGCGCGGGATCATGCCGACCTCAGGCGCCCCCAGCGCTCGGGCTCGCCCAGCAGGTCGCGCGGGCATTGCGCGCCGGAGGGGCCCACGACGTACCACTCGATGAGGCAGACGTCGTGCTCGGCTGCGATCGCGCTCGCATCCAGCCAGCGGTCGATGTCGCCGGGCAGCACGCGACCGTCGGGCCGCACGCTGGCGACGACGAGCCCGACGACACCGGGCACCCGCTGGGCCGCCAGCGAGAAGCACTCGGTGACGCCGAGCACGGAATCTGCGTCGGTGGTGCCGGCGACGACGGTGATGATGCCGCCGTTGCCGTGGGCATCGAGCAGGACGACCAGCGTCTCTGCCTCCAGCGGTTGCGCGGCGGTGACGAGCAGCAGGCGCAACGCATCGAGGCTGCACTGCAGCGGTGCCGGCTCGGGTGCAACGGTGCACCCGTCGCTGGCGGTGAGCGGGCAACCGGCGGGCGGAACGGATCTGAGGATGGGCTGCGGATCGGGCATGTGAACGACCTCCGAGACGGTGCGCGCCCGGCGACGAGCGCGCGGGCACACGGTGCGTGGACGGGGGGAAGCCGTGGTGGGCACCATACGCAGGGGGTGCCACAGGGTTGCGGAGGCGGCGTTGCTACTGTTGCGCCATGGCCGACGTCACCATCTATCACAACCCGAATTGAAACTCCTCCAGCAATGCCGTGCGCATTGCAGAGGAACTCGGCGCAGACGCCGAGATCGTGCTCTACCTCAAGACGCCACCCGACGCGGCCACCCTGCGGGGGATCATCGCCAAGCTGGAAGACCCCGTCACCGATCTGGTGCGGCGCGACAGCCTGTGGCAGAAGCTGGGCCTCACCGACGCCGACGCAGCCACCGAGGATCAGGTCGTCGACCTGCTGGTGGCCCACAAGCAGCTGTTGCAGCGACCCCTCCTGGTGACGGCGAGCACGGCCATCATCGGCCGCCCGAAGGACCGCGTCACCGCGCTCCTCAGCTGACGATGTCGGCCGCCAGGCTGCCGGCGCCCGCCGCCGGGGGCGTGGCCTGCGCACCCCTCAGCAGTTGCGGGATGGCCAGGCCGACCACGACCAGCATCGCCCCGCCCGCCGCGATCGCTGCCCGGATGCCCCACGCGTGCGCCAGCGCGCCGCCGGCGAGCGCACCGAAGGGCATGCCGGCGTACACGAGGAAGCGGTAGCTGGCGCCCACGCGACCCAAGAGCTCGGCGGGCACCACCCGCTGGCGCAGCGCGATCGTGAGCACGTTCCACACGAGCGCGGACGCGGTGGTCAGCGCGCTGAGGGCGCCGACCATCACCGGCGACGAGCTGGCCGAGACAGCGAGTGTCGACGCGCCGGCGACGAGGATGGCGACCGAGAGCACGAGCCGCAGTGGTCGCCGGGTGAGCCGGCCGGCGAGCATCGAGCCGGCGACGCCACCGAGCGCGGCCGGCACCAGCAGCAGCCCGTACCCGGTGCTCGACAGGTGCAGCGTCTGCGTCGCGAACAGGACGAACACGGCACCACCGAGGAAGTCGGCGAAGCCGAGCGCCATCGACACCAGCGCCAGGTTGCGCAGGGGCGGGCGCGACCAGAACCAGCGGAAGCCGTCGGTGATCTCACCGCGCAGCGAGCCGCGATCGACAGGCGAGCCGGTGGCGCGGAACGTGCCCGGCAGCAGCGCCATCGTGACCGCCGCGGCCGCGAAGCTGGCGGTGTCGATCCCGAAGGGCACCGCCATCGCGAGGCCGAAGAGCAGCCCGCCGAGCGGCGGGCCGATCAGCGCGTTCGTCACCAGCTCGGTGGACGACAGCAGCCCGTTGGCCCGCTCCAGCTGGTGCTGCTCCACTGTTGCCGGCACCAGTGCCATGCTCGAGCTGTCCACCACCGCCTCCGCCGAGGCGAGCAGAGCCGCCACGGCGTAGATGGCCGCCATCGAGACGTGATCGGTGGCGATCGCCGCGACCAGCCCCGCCATGACGATCGCCCTCGCGCCGTCGAGCCGCATGCGCAAGACCCGCCGATCGTGACGATCCGCCCAGGCCCCGCCGGGCAGGATGAACAGCAGCCAGGGGATCCGCTCGGCGAGCGCCACCCCGGCGATGGCGCGCGGGTCGGTGGTGACCGACGTCGCCAGCAATGGCAGTGCGGTCAGCCGCAGCCCGTCACCGATGTTGGAGATCGCCGTCGCCGCCCAGAGCAGGCGGAACGACCGGGACAGTCGCACCTGGCTCAGCGGCGCGTCGAGCGGCCTCGGCCGGCGATGGCCTGGAGCACCAGCAGCAGCAGGACGGCGCCGACAGCGGCGACGAGGATCGAGCGGAAGTCGAACTGGTTGACACCCTTCTTGCCCGCCGCCTGCATCAGCGCCCCGCCGATCAGCGCACCGAGCACGCCGACCACCATCGTGTACAGGCAGCCCGTCTTGTCGTCGCGCGTGATCCAGCGCGCCAGCCCTCCGGCGACGAGACCGACGATGACCCAACCGAGAATGTTCATGCGCTCACGCTAACCGTCGGCAGGAGTGGTGCCCGCCGGTGCCGTGCCGAGGCGGAACACCAGGTCGCCGTCGTCGTACGAGGTGAGCATGCGGCCAGGGTCCGTGACGAGCCGGCACCCGACACGCTGCAGCAACCGCACGGATCGCTCGTTGGCAGGGTGCACCGCGGCCCACAGCTCGGTGATGCCCCACTCGGCGAGCTGCCCGACCATCCACTCGACCGCCTCGGTCGCGTAGCCGCGTCCGCCCGCGGGACCGAACACGTAGGCGATCTCGGCCCACTCCCCGTGGCCCGTCGCCTGGACGTAGCCGATCACGAGTGCGTCGTCGCGGCGCAGCACCGCCCAGTTCCACCAGTCGGACTCGGCGACGTCAGGGCCGGGCCCCTCGGCGAGGAAGTCGATGCGCTCGTGCAGCTCGTCGACGGTGGTGACCGCCGGGCCGCCGATGTAGGCGCCCACCGCGTCGTCCGACAGTGCCGCGACCAGCCCGTCGGCATGCTCGTGGCCCATCTTCTCGATGCGCAGGCGGGCGGTGGTCGGCACGCAGGCAGTGTGCCCCGACCGGCGGGCGGCGGTCGAGGAATTTCCCAACCCCGCACTCTGTATTCGGCTCTGCGAACGCGAGGGTGCGGGCGTAGTGTCCGACCCCGTGGGGAAACGGTCCGGGGCGCAGCCATCGCAGACGCCGCCGACGGCCGGTGGCTGGCGCCTGCTGCGCGCGATGCTGCGCGAGCAGCGCGCCGGCCTCGTCGCGGGTGTGTTGGTGGGCCTGCTGTGGAGCGCCGGCAAGGTCACCGTGCCGAAGCTCACCAGCCTCGCCGTCGACCGTGCGGTGCTGGGCACCGGGTCGCTGTGGTTCTGGTCGGGGTGCATCGCATTCATGGCGTGCATCGCCGGCGTGTTCACCGCGTGGCGCCGCTGGTTCGCCTTCCGCGAGAGCCGGCTGACGGAGACCAAGCTGCGCGAGCAGCTGTTCGCACACATCCTGCGGTTGCACGTCGCCTACCACGACCACACCCAGACGGGGCAGCTGATGAGCCGCGCGTCCAGCGACCTGCTGCAGATCCAGGGTTTCGTGGTGATGATCCCGATCACCGCCTCGAACCTGATGATGGTGGCCACGATCGTCGTCGTGCTCGCCGTCCAGCAGCCGCTGCTCGCGTTGATCGCACTGGCGCCGCTGCCGTTCCTCAACGTGCTCGCCACCCGCTTCTCGCGCCGCATCCACCCGGCGGTGCTGGCGGTGCAGGCCGAGCAGGCGCAGCTGGCCACCGTCGTAGAGGAAGCCGTCAGCGGCGTGCGGGTGATCAAGGGCTTCGGCGCCGAAGGCGTCACGGCCG
>CAYZFZ010000100.1:0-11254 GCA_964477795.1 uncultured Bifidobacterium sp. | reverse complement strand
GGGAAGGCGTCGTCGGCGAGCTTGGTCTCCTGCATGCACAGCACGTCGGGCTGCACATCGGCCAGCCACTCCTCCACCCGCGGGAGGCGAGCCTTGAGCGAGTTGACGTTCCAGGTGGCGATGCGCACGGTGCGACCGTACCCAGTCAGCCCTTGGCCCGGCCGCGCCGTGCGGCAGGTGCGGCGGCAGCCGGCGCGGGTGCTGCCTTCGTGGCGGCGGACTTGGCGGGCGCAGCGGACTTGGCGGGCGCGGCGGACTTCGCTGACGCGCCGGACTTCGCTGATCCAGCGTCGGACTTGGTCGGTGCCGCCTTCTTGGCCGGTGCCGCCTTCTTGGCCGGTGCCGCCTTCTTGGCCGGTGCCGTCGCGGCCGGTGCCTTCTTCGCCGGTGCCTTCTCGGCCGGAGCCGCCTTCTTCGCCGGGGCTGCGGCCTTCTTCGCCGGCTCGGCGGCGGCCTTCTTCGCCGGAGCCGCCTTCTTCGAGGCCTGCGCCGGCTTGGCGGGCGCAGGCTGGGCCGGCGCGGGTACCTCGGCGGCGGCAACCTTCTTGGCAGCCGCCTGCTTTGCCGGCGCTGCTGCCGCCTTCTTGGCGGCCTTGTCCGCCTTGGGCGTGGGCTTCGGCTTGGCCTTCGGTGCCGCAGCCCCTGGTGCCGCGGCTGCGAGCGGCGTGGCGGTGCCCATGCCGGGAACGGCAAGGTCGATGCTGCGCTTGGTGGGCACGAAGGTCTCCACGATCAGGGTGACCGACTCGCCGACCTTCATGAACTCACGCGCGCTGCGCGGCGCGGGATCCGCCATCAGGCGCAGGGGCACGTAGCCCACCACGTCGCCGAAGCGCACGTACGCCCCGTGCGAGGAGTAGTGATCCACGATCGCATTGACGGTGGTGCCCACCGGGTGGCGCTCGACGAAGGTGAGGAACGACAGCAGGTCGTTGACCGTGGAGCGCGGCGAGTTGGGCGGGGAGGCTGCGACAGCCGCCGCGGTGACGACCGCCGCGACATCGGGCTTCGACTGCTCGGCGCGGCCACGGCCACGAGCCGCGGCAACGGGCTCCGCTGGGGCCGGCTTCGGCTGCGCGCGCGGCGGGGGCGCCTTGGGCACGGGCATCGGCTGGCTTGCATCGGGGCTGCCCACGCGCACGGTGCCGTCGTCGGCCTTGCCGCGACCGCGGCCGCGACCACCCGCGGCGCTGCCACCGGCCGACTTGCGCTTCGCGTCGCTCACCGACTTGCGGCTGAGCGGCCCACGCACGGGCAGGCGCTTGACGAACACCCAGCCGATGTGCGGCACGGGCTTGCCGCCGATCAGGCGACCCTCGTCGAAGAGCCAGTCGTACTGGCCGTGGAACTCCTGGTAGCTGTCGTTGGTGAGGATGTCGGCCTTCACCTTGTCGGCGATGCTGAGCACGAAGGCATCACCGCGCCCGATCGCACCGGCCGGCGGGGCGACGAGCTCGTTGTTGCTGACCGCCTCGTCGAACTCCGCAACCTCCTTGGGGTCGATGCGGTGCCCGAAGGTTGCGTCGACCACCACCGTGATGAGCGCCGTCGGATCCTGCTCCATGTACGCGAGCACCGCTTCGTTCAACTGCTTCAGGCTGGGGGCGGAGCGACCCTCGGTGGCGAGGTTCGATCCGTCGACGACGACATGATGAGGCATAACCCGGCCAGCCTACGATGCACGAATGAAGAAAGCCGTCCTCTGGGACTTCGGCGGAGTCATCCTCAGCAGCCCGTTCGAGGCGTTCAACCGCTTCGAGGCCGAACACGGGTTGCCGGCGGACTTCATCCGCTCCGTCAACGCCACCAACCCGCACCACAACGCCTGGGCCCACCTCGAGCGCGGCGACATCACCGCCGAGCAGTTCGCCGAGGAGTTCGCCGACGAGAGCGAGGCGCTCGGCCACCGCATCGACGGCGGCGACGTGCTGGCGCTGCTCGCCGGCTATGTGCGCCCCGACATGGTGGAGCTGCTCGACCGGGTCAAGGCCGCCGGCTACAAGGTGGCGTGCCTCACCAACAACATCGGTGGCGGCCACGTCAGCAGCGAGCGCGCCGACACGATCACCGACATCATGGACCGCTTCGACATCGTGGTGGAGAGCAGCAAGGTGGGCGTGCGCAAGCCCGAGCCGCGCTTCTACGAGATCGCCTGCGAGCTGCTCGGCGTGCAGCCGGCGGAGTGCATCTTCCTCGACGACCTGGGCATCAACCTCAAGCCCGCCGCCGCCATGGGCATGACCACCATCAAGGTCACCAGCGCCGAGCAGGCGATCACCGACCTCCACGCCCTCCTCGGCTTCACGTAAGGCCGTTCACTGCTCCGACCGCTGGCATGGTCAGGTCAGCGCGTAGCCGTTCAGGATCTGGTGGCCGAAGAGTTGTTCCGCATCGCGCTTGGTGAGCTGGGCGGCGTCGGCTGCGTCCGGCCACTGCTGCTGGATGATGTCGACCTGCCGGTCGAACATGTCGGCCGCCCCTGCTGATGTCAGGCCGTAGTCGGGCGCGGCCGCGATCACGGTCGAACGGTTGCTGGCCCGGGTCCCTTGTGTGACCGCCGACGGTGCCCGGCCGATGTCCATCGCCTGGTTCGCCTCCCAACCAGTCCGCAGCTGCGGACACAGGTCGTACGCCGGAGTGAGCTCGACATGGTGTCCGTCCCAGAACACAGCATGGTTGCGCGCATGGTCGTCGGTGTTGCCGATGAGGATGTTGAGGATGATCCGCTCGAGCACCGCCGCCCCGAGACTGCCGGCACCCGGAGCTGCCAAGCGATGGAGTTGGTCGAGGAAGTCTGCGTAGCTCGACCAGCGGGCGCCGAGGAAGTCGGAGAAGCCGAGCAAGGTCAGCGCCGACACGACCATCCGGCGGGTCTTGTTGCCTGGCCGGTCGAAGCGCTCGACGAGCAGGACGTCACGACCCAACGACTGCACGACCTCGGTGTGCGGCACGGGCACCCCGACACGACGGGCGAGATCCATGCCGACCGCCTCGGCCTTCACGACCGGGTACGGGTCCGTCGACAGCGAGAACTTGGCAATGTACTCCCGGCCGTCGTCGCCGCTCACGATCACCTTCGGCCGAGCGCCCCCGACGGCTGTGCCGTCGGTGAGCGCGATGGCCAGTTCGGGTGTGATGGTTCCGTTCTCCAACGCCTGGGCAGCTTCGTGCAGTTCGTCGAGCGTCGCATTCGTCTGCCGCGGCACGAACTCGGTGTGGCTCGCCTGGAAGTCGAGCGCACCGATCCGGTTCGAGCCCGACTCGAGCAGGTAGGTCAGGTCGTCGACCTCGAGGCCGCTCGCGGCGCTGCCGCGCATGCCGGCCAGGCGACCGTCGATGACGCGTTGTCCCCACGAATCCGGACTCCCGTCACGCAAGCATCCTGCCATCGATCGGTCGTCACCCGGTTCCTGCCAACCGGCTGTGAGCGGCAACTCCGGCGCATACAAGCTGACCGCGTCCGCGCGGTCGAGATAGGTGGGACTGTATGCGAACCGGAACGGCCCGCCACCTTGCGCGGATCTGGGCCGCGCCGTGCGGCGGGGCGCCGGCTCGAGCGCGCCCGCGAACACCGGCTCGGTCCGCCCGAGCAGCCACACCCAGACATAGGCCCTGCGGGGCCGATCAGAAGTCGATGCCATCGAATCGATCCGTGTTCCCAGGGCGCACCCGGCTGGGGAGCAACGCGAGGGTGTCTTCGCCACGCCGCCGGGCCTCGGCGAGCGCGTGCTGGTCGAGGCCGAACAGGTTCACGCCGACCAGGAACGCGGCGTTGAACACCGTCCCGATCGCGACGCCCGGCGATCCCTTCTCGATGGCGCGCACGGTGCGCGGGCCGACACCAAGCCGGGCTGCGGTGTCGATGACCGTCCAGCCTTTGGTGAGGCGTGCCTCGTTGATCTGGTGGCCCAACACTGCGAGGGCGTCGGCGCTCGGCCTGCTGAGTGCGATCCTGTGCTTCGCCATGCTCCGTCCATTCATCGTCAACCTCAAGACTATAAACCACAGATTGAGATTATTAAAGGCGATTTATAGTATCAGCGACGAGACAGACGGCCGTCAACCATCCGGCGCTGCTCGCCGACTCACATCCGGACTCGACGCAAATGTTAGGTATGCCTATCATGTCGGCATGATCGGCAATGTGGACGAACTCGAACGGGTCGTTGGTGGTCGGCCGCGCACCGCGATGCTGAAATCGATCACGAACCTCGACGAGCACTGCAGGCAGTTCCTCGCCGCATCACCGTTCGCTGCGGTGACTTGGTTCGCCGACGGGGCTCGAAGTGCGATCGCGGGTGGGGAACCTGGTCACCTCACGCCGCTCGACGACCGACGGCTGCTGTTGGCCATGGATGGTGGGCCGGCGCCCGGTACTGCGCTCGGTCTGGTCGCGCTGGTGCCCGGGTATGGCGAGACGCTGCGGATCAACGGGCGAATGTCGGTAACCGACGCCTCGACGGTGGACGTCGAAGAGGCATTTCTGCACTGCGCGAAGGCGGTCGTCCGCTCCCAACTGTGGACATCCGGCATCGACCACCCGTACGACAGGGCGGAGATGTCATTGGACAGGTTCCTCGCGTCGTCACCGTTCATCACCCTCGGCAGCATCGACGCCGACGGTCACGCGGACGTCAGCCCGAAAGGGGACCCGCCGGGCTTCGTACGAGTGCTCGGAGATGATCAGGTCTTCGTCCCTGACCGCCCGGGTAATCGACGCACCGACACGTTGCACAACCTGCTCGACGATCCACGCTTCGGACTGCTTGCACTGATCCCGGGCGACGACCGTGTGCTCGAACTCAGCGGCACGGCCACCATCACCACCAAACGCTCTCTTCTCGACTCCGCCGCCGTGAACGGTCGCGTTCCGAAGGCCGGGATCCTTGTCACCGTCACACACCGCGAGTTGCGAACCGAGCCCGGACTCGTCCACGGTCGGCCATGGGACCGCGATCGTCTGGTGCCCGCGGGGATGCTGCCCGCTGCAAGCTGCATCTGGGCTGACCATGTGCGGCTCAACCAGACGCCAGGCATGTTGGCCCGTCTCGCTCGCACGACGATCTCCCCGAAGCTGCTCGAAAAGGGAATCGCCCGCGACTACGACAAGAACCTGTACTGACGTGCTCGAGACCGACTACCTCGTCATCGGCGCCGGCGCCTCCGCCATGGCATTCGCCGATGAGCTCGTCGCCCACACGGACGTGGACATCGTGATCGTCGATCGTCGACATGCGCCCGGTGGCCACTGGCTCGATGCATATCCGTTCGTGCGGCTCCACCAACCCTCGGCCTACTACGGCGTCAACTCGCTCCCGCTCGGACGCGATCGGATCCAGACGACGGGCCCGGAGGCAGGTTTCTACGAGCGGGCCACCGGCGTCGAGGTCGTCGACTACTACCAGCGCCTGCTGGATGAGGTGTTCCTTCCCAGCGGCCGGGTGCGTTTCCTCCCAATGACCAACTACCAGGGCACCGAGAGCGGGCGACACATCGTCACGTCGACACTCACCGGAGCCCCGACCGAGATCAACGTCCGTCGGCGTGTCGTCGACGCCAGCTATGTCGCGTCAGAGATCCCGTCTCGACACCGACCGACCTTCACCTTCGACGACGATGTCCCCTTGGTCAGCCCGAACGATGTGGTGCGGCTCGCCGGCCCGGCGTCCGGTTTCACCGTCCTCGGTGCAGGCAAGACAGCGATGGACGTCTGCACCTGGCTGCTCGAGGCCGGCACCAACGCGGACAGCATCGGCTGGGTCCGGCCACGCGACGGCTGGTTCGTCAACCGACGCGTCACCCAGCCGTTCGAGCAGTCCGCCGGGATGCTCGAATACCAAGCGAGCCTCATCGATGCCATCGCCACCGAACCCGACGCGCCAGCGGTTGCGCGGCAACTCGAGACGCACGGGATCTTCCGACGACTCGACACGACCCTTGAACCCGATGTGTTCCGCGGTGCCACTCTCGCCGACGGCGAACTCGAACGCCTCCGCGAGATTGAAGGGGTCGTCCGGCTTGGGCGTGTCCGACACATCGCCACGAACGAGATCCACTTCGATCGCGGCACCATCGCCAACGACGCTCGCCGCGTGATCATCGACTGCACCGCGCAGGGCCTTGCCACGTCGCCGGCGCAGCCGATCTTCCAAACCGGACGCATCGTTGTCCAGTTCACCACCCTCGGCGTCGCCCCTTGGAGCGCAGCCATCCTCGGCTACGTCGAAACCCTCGACATCGGCGACGACGACCGCAACCGCCTCTGCCCGCCCGTGCCCCGAACCGGACTGATAGCCGACTACTACCACGTCCTGCGGGCGGGGTTCGCCGCCGAAGCCGTGCGCCGTTCCGAGCCGACCATTCAAGCCTTTGCCGCAACAGCCCGCCTCAACCCTGCACGTGGTATTCCCAGCGTGCTGCACGAGCCCCACGCCGTCGAACACTTCAACTTGATGGCGCGCTCGCTCGAGGCGGCGTCTGCCGTTCTCGAACGCTCGACGCAGGACCCTGAGTCGTGACCGGCGGCGCTCCATTCCACACGTCCGCGTTCGAGATGGTCGACAGCTACGTCCTCGTCACTACCGACGGCCGCATGAGCGTCGAGCCCAAGGCCGGACCACCACCACGGATCGCCGGGCTCACCATCGGGATGCACCACTTCGCCGCCGACTCCCCCCACGGCGGCGAGCTGCACCCCACCGCCGACGAGTTTCTGTTCGTCGTCTCCGGATCGATCACCGTGATCCTCCACTGTGACCTGCACCACGACCACCAGCGACACGTCCGCATCGACACCGGCCGAGCGGCGATCGTGCCCGCGGGCATCTGGCATCGAATCGTGATCCGCGAGCCAGCAACCGTCCTCCATGCGACACCAGGCCCGGAGTTCGCGGTACGTGGCATGTAAGGCCTGACGAATGCGGTTCCGATCCTGACCGCCCTCCGGTCAGGTGCGCCGTTCGGGTGTGCACGGTCGACGAAGGCGCGCTGGGCGGCCGGCCCCCGAAAGCCTCTCGGCTACGTCCTCGTCGATGCCTGGCCTGCCGAAGCGGTAAGGGCGGGTCGGTCAGCCCCTCTGGATCGACTCATACCCATCCGGCGGGCTCTCAACCGACTGATGCCGAACGTAGGATGCGCGCCGTGACGACTGCGCGACCCACGCCACAGCAACTTGTGGACGAGTTCCACGAGCGGTTCGCGCTACCTCGCTCCTCGACTCCCACCCTCGACGTCTCGCCAGCGCTCGCCGACCTGCGCAACAGCCTCCTGCGGGAGGAAGTCTGCGAGCTGATCGAGGCGTGCGACGCCGGCGACCTGACTGCGATCGCTGACGGGATCGCCGATGTCCTGTACGTCGTGTACGGCACGGCTGTCACATACGGGCTCGATGCCGACGCGCTGCTCCGTGAGGTCCACCGCTCGAACATGTCCAAGCTCGACGCCAACGGGCAAGCTCTCCAGCGCGATGACGGCAAGATCCTGAAAGGCCCGAACTACTCTCCGCCGCAACTCGACCTCGTCATCGCCGCGATGTCGCTAGAAGCTGGCCAGGCGCCGTCAGCAGCCGTGGCTGACTGCACGCGCCCGTCCTCGTTGGACCAAGATCCGTAGCCAACCGCGAAGAGAGCCGTATGAGATCTCGCGCGATGCCACCGCGACGAAGGCTTCAGCTCCTCTTGCGTCACACTCCAGCACGAAGCGCGCGCCAGTAGCCGGTGAGCACGGCCACGGCGGTCGCCTCGGGGATCGCGGTGCGTAAGGTATCGACGCCGAGCCGCACACCGGTACCTGATGCGGAGCCGAAGAGGATGTCGCCGTAGGCGATGGCCTTCGCGGTTGCCCCAGCGGATCTCTGATCCTCGAGCAGACGCTTCAGCCGACTCGCCATGTCGTCGGGGGCGATCACATCGAACAGCCGGTACACGTCGCCGGCGTCCTTGGCGTCGAGCCGCTCGGGCTTCTCGAGCCGGTCACCCAGCTTGTGCAGCTTGGCGACCTGTCGCTCATGGCATCACGCTGTCAGGCTCGAGGCGCGCCAGCGCGGTTCGTTTCGTCGCATCCATGCGATCAGCGCCGCACCTTCAGCCGGCATGCGCCCCGGGCCGGTCAGGCAGTCGATCACCGCTTGGGCGACCGACACCGAACGTACGCCGTTGGTGTCCTTGCCGCGTTCGAACACGATCGGGTCGTACGGTTGGGCGAGGACGACGTTCGCTCCGGTCTTCGCAGGCAGCAGGCGAGCCGCCTTGGCGAGCCGTTCGACGTCGTCGGTGTAGACGACCGCCATCTCGGGCGCGGCGACCGGCGAGAGCGCCGAGACGACGAACGAACCGGTGACAGCCGAGCGCCCGACGCGGAGCCCCGTGAGATCGTCGACCAGCCGCTCGGGGCCGGCGGCTGCGATCCAGGTGGAAGTGGTGTTGGCGTCGAGCAGTGAATACGTCGCCGTGATCTTGCGGAGGAGTGGCTCCCATTCCGCAGATGTCACCGGCCCGCGAGGAACGCGTTCGATGACGAGTTCGTCGGCGAGCACCTGCAACATCCGCGAGACGTACCCGTCATCGAGGCCGAGCGCCGTTGCAAGATCGCCGGCGGTGTAGGGCGGCATGACCTCCACGAGGGTCCGGAGCAGCGCCCATGCTCGTGGCCCGCGAAGGGACGGGGCCCTTGACGGCTTTGGGTCCGGGTCACGCACGGCACCTTCGGTGCGGATGTAGAGGCCGGGGAGGCCGAGTCGTATCTCGATGTTGCCAGTTCGGTCGATGTGGCTGGCCCCACGTTCGCGCAGCAGGTCGCGCGACCGCTCGCTCAGCCAGCCGACCGAGACGAGCGCCGACTCGTCGGGGGGCAGCCACATCCCGCGGACATCTCTCGGCTCGAGCCGGTCCGCGGTGAGCAAGGGCAATGAGCCCTCCGTGCCGCCGGCGTCAGCGATGCGAAGGAGCGTGACATCGCCCTTCTGCCCGGCGACCCTGACCGACCAATCGGGTGGAAGGAGCGCGCGCAGCTGTGCGATGGTCGCGTCGATTCGCCGTCGACGGGCTGCTGGCAGAGGCGGGCGGCTCACGATGCAATCGTACTTCAATCTGTCCAGAATTGCCATCTGTTCGCTGCAGACAGATCGCCATGTCGGACAGAACTTCCGGAACAGATCGCTCCAGCTCCGTGAGGGCCGGGCTGATCAGAGGTCTTGAAAGGTTTCGTCCATCAGGTCGGCGAGCTCCTGGTCGTGGATGGCCTTGCTGCCCGTCGCGGGGCTGCCGCTGCCGATGCGGCTGACGAGGCGCAGGTCGTAGCCCTGCTGCTTCACCTTCCAGAAGCGAGCCTCGACGAAGTGCCACGGGCCCATGTTGTCGGGCTCCTCCTGCAACCAGACGATCTCCGTCGCGTTCGGGTACTGCGCAAGCACCTCGCGCATCCGCTCGCCGGGGAACGGGTAGAGCTGCTCGACTCGCACGACGGCCACCGGCGCCGAGCGCTTCGCCCGCTCGCCCATCGCATCCCACGCGACCTTGCCGCTGCAGAACACGACGCGGCGCACGGCCGCCTTGTCGGCCACGAACGGATCGTCGAGCACCTCCTGGAACGAACCCTGCGTGAGATCGGCAACCGGCGAGCGGCTCTCCTTCATGCGCAGCGGGCCCTTGGGGGTGAACAGCACCAGCGGCTTGCGCACATCGCGGCGCACCTGGCGACGCAGCAGGTGGAAGTACTGCGCCGCCGTGGTGGCATTGCACACCTGGATGTTGTCCTCCGCGCACAGGGTGAGGAAGCGCTCGATGCGCGCCGAGCTGTGCTCCGGGCCCTGGCCCTCGAAGCCGTGCGGCAGCAGCAGGACGAGCCCGTTCTCCTGCCCCCACTTGTCTTCCGCGGCCACCAGGTACTGGTCGATGATGATCTGCGCGCCGTTGACGAAGTCGCCGAACTGGGCCTCCCACAGCACCAGCGCGTGCGGGTTCTCGTGGGCGTAGCCGTACTCGAAGCCGAGCGCGGCGTACTCGCTGAGCAGGCTGTCGTACACCCAGAACATCGCCGAGCGGCCCGGCAGCGTCGCGATGGGCACCCATGCGTGCTCGTTCTCGTAGTCGATGAGCGCGGCGTGGCGCTGGCTGAACGTGCCGCGGCGGCTGTCCTCGCCGGCGAGGCGCACCGGCGTGCCCTCCAGCACCAGCGAGCCCATCGCCAGCAGCTCGGCGGTGGCCCATTCCACCTCGCCTTGCTCGTGGTACATCTTCGCCCGCGTGTCGAACTGGCGCACCAGCTTCGGGTGCGGCGTGAAGCCCTCCGGGTAGGCGGTGAAGTGGTCGAAGATCGCATCGAGCGTGGGCTGCGGCACACCCGTGGCCACCTGCGGGCGCACACCCATCGGCTTGGGCGGCTTGGCGGCCTTCACCGGCTCGGGCGCGTGCGAGCGGGTCTCGTCGAGCGCGGATTGCAGTTTCTGGTGGAAGTCGGCCAGCGCGCCCTCGGCCTCCTCCACGGACAGCTCGCCACGCTTGACGAGCGCCTCCACGTACAGCTTGCGCACGCTGCGCCGCTCGGCGATCGCCTTGTACATCAAGGGTTGCGTGTAGCTGGGATCGTCGCCCTCGTTGTGCCCGAAGCGGCGGTAGCACACCATGTCGATGACGACGTCCTTGTGGAACCGCTGGCGGTACTCGAAGGCCAGCTCGGCCACCCGCACGCACGCCTCCGGGTCGTCGCCGTTCACGTGGAAGATGGGCGCCTGCACGGTCTTGGCCACGTCGCTGCAGTACAGCGAGCTGCGCGAGTGCTGGGGGCTGGTGGTGAACCCGATCTGGTTGTTGATGATGAGGTGGATGGTGCCGCCCACCCGGTAGCCGGCGATGTCGCTCATCGCCAGGCACTCGGCGACGATGCCCTGGCCGGCGAACGCGGCGTCGCCGTGGATCAGCACCGGCAGCGACAGGAACGAGCCGGGCGGGTCGATCGTGTCCTGGATGGCGCGCACGGTGCCGAGCACGATCGGGTCGACCGTCTCGAGGTGGCTGGGGTTGGCTGCCAGCTCGAGGCGGATGGACTCGCCGTGGGGCCCGTCGTAGGTGCCGGTGGCGCCGAGGTGGTACTTCACGTCGCCCGAGCCCTGCACCGAGCTGGGGTCGACGTGGCCCTCGAACTCCTTGAAGATCTGGTCGTAGCTCTTGCCCACGATGTTGGCGAGCACGTTGAGGCGGCCGCGGTGGGACATGCCCATGACCGAGGCGTCGAGCTCGGCGTCGGCGGCGGCCTCGAG
>CAYZFZ010000099.1:0-11336 GCA_964477795.1 uncultured Bifidobacterium sp. | reverse complement strand
TGTCGATCCGCACCGAGCTGCTGCGCCTGATGCTGGACCTGCGCCGCGAGCTCGGCCTGACCTACCTGTTCATCACCCACGACCTCGCGATCGCCTGGGTCCTCGCCGACCGGATCGCCGTGATGTACCTGGGCAAGATCATGGAGATCGGGCCGGCAGAAGAGGTCTACACGGCTGCGGCGCACCCGTACACGCAGGCGCTGCTGTCGGCGGTGCCCGAGCCGGATCCGCAGATCGAACGTACGCGCCAGCGGGTGATGCTCTACGGTGACGTGCCCAGCCCGATCAACCCGCCCACCGGCTGCCGCTTCCGCACCCGTTGCCCGATCGCGCAGGAGTTGTGCGCGATGGAGGAGCCGGAGCTGAAGGACCGTGGCTTCGGCCACCCCGTCGCCTGCCACTTCCCGTCGGCCACGCCGGTGACGGTGTCGAGTGCGGGTTCTGACGCTCTGCCGCTCTGACCGATAGGATTTCCACCCGTGCGCGACTTCATCATGTACCTCACGATCATCGTGAACATCCTGTCCCTGGTCGGCATGGTTGCCGGCGTGCTCATGCACAGCGGCCGCGGCGGCGGCCTCAGCGACATGTTCGGTGGCGTCGGCTCCACGGCACTCGGCAGCACCGCCGCCGAGCGTAACCTCACCCGTATCACCACGGTGTTCGGGATCCTGTGGATCGGCACGATCATCGCGCTGAGTTTCCTGTTGGTGCGCTGAGCGACCTCCGGTACGCTGGTAGCTCACCACGTCGAAGTGGCGGAATAGGCCGACGCGCCAGCTTGAGGGGCTGGTGAACTTCGGTTCGTGGGGGTTCAAGTCCCCCCTTCGACACCACTGACCAGGGCATTTGCCCTGGTCGTTCGGTTTTTCGGGCTCGGTCTCGTCGTTTCGATTTCGATGGCTGGTGCGTGCCGGGACGGCGCCCGTCGGGGAGCGATGACGGGCTCGGGGACCGCGCTGGGTCACTTCCTTCCCAGTGAATCGAAGTGGCTTCGGCCCCGATGGCGTTGATCTGGCGGGTTGGCTTGGCCTCCTCCTCGTTGAACAGTTCGCCGCTGATCTGCCCGGCGTAGTGCAGTTCAAGCAGCTTCTGGCGCTTCGTTCGCAACGTGGCGACGGCCCCAGCACGCGACGGCTGCGCCGTTCGCGCCGCTGGGGCCCTGCCGTCGAGCTGTTGACGGATCGCCTCCTGAAGCTCGTCGTCCTCTGCAAGCACTCGCATGGCCAGCTTGGCCGCCCGATGCAGGCCCTTGGCGGATCGGCCGGCGATGCTGCAGCCGATACCTCGATGCTTGAGCGGTCGGGTTTCGGCGCGGAGTTGGCGGGTGCTGTGTTACATGGAGCGCACCTCTTGGAGGGCTACGGTATGACGATGGCGGTTTCACCGCGCCCGCACATCGGCTGGGTGTTGATTGCACCGGAGCCACCACAGCGCACGCTGGCGTTCTCGGACTCACCTAATCGGGAACTCGTTTGGGCGTGGCCGCTGCTTGCCTGTTCAGATGCAGTGGTCGGAAGGGCGCTGTTCGCCGGAACGCTGGCTGAGAAGAACCGCTCTTGGCGAGAGTTCCGAAACTACGTACGGCAGGGCCACACCTACGACTCTGCAGCGAGGTTGGTCGGGGACAGAACGCGTGCGCTGCTCCAGTATTACCGCATGTTGAACCTAGCCAAGGCCGAGTTGCTTCGCGTGGCTCCGGGGCAAATCATCGGCCAGCCGATCAATCATGGACTCAGCCTGGTTCGTACGAAGTCGGGCACGTTGGCTGGCGATCGCCTCGTGGTCAAGAACGGTGTCTTTCCTCTGCTTTATGAATCGAGAATTGGTCGTCAGTTGGCCGTGAAGACCGAGATACCGGTCACTCGACTGATTGGGATCATTACCGAGGTCGGAATGGAGCGGGAGCACGCACACCTTGGCGAGTCGCTCGAAACGGGCCTCATGCACTCCGTGCGCGTATCCGATTCCGAGTGCTGGTCGGTACTCGCTCTGGTGGACCCCGCACCGCTTCTTGCATGCACTGCCACCAGAAAGCTGCTAGCCGAGCACTACGAGGAGATACCTCTGCCTCAACAATGGAAGGAAGAGTTCGCCGTCTCTCGTCGGATGAATCTCTCTAAGGTGCGCATCTATCAGTCTAAGTGGACGGTTCCGGACCAGAATGATCTTCTCGGCTGCGCACGCAAGGCGTATGACTGTTTCGCTCCGTACATCGGCTATTCCCATACACCCTTCGATGGGGAACTGTACGCGAGTCTTTACAAGTCGAAGGACTTTCCAATGCCTGCCGACCTTGCCCGATACGCCTTGGTCTTCTATCTGTCGTCGCTGGTGCGGTACCACCCCAGCGTTCTTGACCCCGTGACTCAGCCTGCACAGAGTTGGTTCTTCGACCGCTTCGTGCAGGAGTCGGACCTGCCGATGTTGATCGACGCCGCCAACGGAATCAGAGGCCATCGTCAAGTGTTCTACGGGCCCGAGACGCTGCGCGCGTAGTCGACTCAGGGCGGCACGACGACCTCAGCTCCAAGATGCCAGCCGACGATGCGTTGAAATAGCTCGATTCGCTCCTTCGACACGAAAATACTGGTAGTGGCCGCCCGCTCGGGCGGCCGTTCCGTCTCCGGGAGCCCTACCTCGCTGAACAGGACGGTCAGCGCCGGACCCCGTTGATCGCCACCTGCAGGCGGTCCTCGTGGACGATCACGGCCTCGATCATCTCGTTCACCAGCAGCGTCCGCTCGGTCTCGTTGGCGGCCTCCCAGATGGCGTCGGTACCCATCGTGCGCAGGAGCGTGGCGACCTGCCGAACTGCTCGGCGAGCATTTGGCGTTGGTTCGCACCTGTGCAGTTTGGGGGTGCTGTGTTACAGGAGACGCACCCCGGCTTGAGATCCTCTCAGGAACGGCAGCGCATGTCACTCCGCCTTGGGGACATGCTTTGACACCCGGACCTTCAGGTAGGCGAACGGCCCCGAGTTCTCGCTAGCGACCTTCCAGTCCGTTTCGCCGTCGGTGATAGACACCGGCTCGTTCTGGCTTCGCCATGACGGCAGGTCGTGACGCAGCGCTGACTCAAGGAAGTCGAGCCGAACGATTGCGGCGCGTAGATCGACGATGCTCTTCTCGATGTCAGCCAGGCTGAGGATTGTCACTTCGTCCGCTGACTCGTTCGGTGCCACGCGCCTTCGGAGTCGTCGGCGGACGAATTCGCTATCGGCTTCATCTTCTTCGATCCAAATATCATGAACTGCACGGTTTCGCTCGTCCCATGCTGCTGCGGCGGCGATCAGCACGTCGATTGCGATCGCCCGCTTCGCATCGTCGATGTCGGCGTGAGCGAGCATTGTTCGGCACTGCGAGTTGTAGGCGGTGATAGAGCCTTGGTGTGTGTGCGCGACAAGGGATGGCCCGACGAGACAGAGCCACACGTTGCGGGTAGACCGCTCGAGTTGAGCCCCGTGTCGCACGATCTTGCCGATAAGGAGGGACAGCGGGTTTCCGGGCGGCTCCATGTTGCGCGATTCTCACATGTGTGGCTCTTCGCTGTCTGGCATGGCGTCGGTTCGTCACGGCAGTCAGCATGGTCGACGTAGCCGCCAGTGACCCGTCCCAGAATCAGCCAATTGGACCTTCGACACGACTGACCAGGGCATTTGCCCTGGTCGTTCAGTTTTTCGGGCACGGTCTCGTCGTCTGGGGAACCATCAAGCTCACTCTCACGACGGCCATCGCTGGACCGATCACGTGCAGTCACCGGGCGCGGCCTTGCGAGGACGACAGCCGAATCGAAATCTGAAAGACGTGATCGGGGACGCTGCCTCGGTCGTGCGCCGCTCGTGTCGGCCGTGCGCCGCGGGCGGGTGAAGTCCGAGAAAGGTGAGCCGACACGGACAAGCGAGCGGGCAGCGCCGACCCCGCCTGCGCTCCGAGAAGACCTCAGGTCGAGCGGTCGACGCGGATGTCGCCGGACACCGTCTTCAGCCGTAGGCGCACCTGTCGGCGCTCCACGCCGGGGGCGGTGGACGGGGCCGGCTCGGGCAGGTGGGCGCTGCCGCTGATGGTGGCGATGTCGGCGTCGACTCGCACCCCGCTGGGCAGGCCGAGGCGCAGGTCGCCGGAGATGGAGCGCAGCACGATGTCGCTGCCACCGCAGTGCCCCACGCGCGCCGACCCGCTGGTGGACGCGACGGTGAGGTCGCCGCCGCAGGTGCCGACGCGCAGGTCGCCGGAGGTGAGCGTCGCCTCGAAGCGGCCGCCCACGTTGTTGACCGAGCAATCGCCGGAGATGGTGGTGACGGTCGCGTCGCCGTCGACCGAGTTGCAGCTCAGCTCGCCGGACGCCGTGATGAACTCGAGCCGCAGCGCGCCGTCGACCTGGACATCGCCGGAGGCAGTGCGGGCACGCACCGCGCCGAGCCTGCCTGACAGGCGGACCTCGGCGGAGGCGGCGTCGACGCTGACGTCGGTACCGGCGGGCACGGTGACCAGCAACCGGCAGCTCCGACCGCGGATCGACCATCGCGACGGATGGCGGACCGTGACGCGGTCGCCGATGCAGGAGATCTCGAAGTCGGCCGCGGCGCTGGACTCCAGGTCGACCTTCACCTCGCCGGCAGGACCGGTGCGCACATCGATCAGCCCGACTGGCACACCGATGTCGAGTGACGGCCGTTCGCCGACGGACCACTGCTCATGACGGTTCATGGTGACTTCCTACAGGTCGAACGAGTGCGTGGCGCGGAACCCGTGCGGCTGGGGAGCCTTGCGAGCCCGCTTGGAGAGCGCATCGAGCACCCACCCGTTGACGGAGGCGCCGGCCGTCTCGGCCGCATCCTCGATCAGCGTCTTCAGCGAGGGAGGGATGCGCAGGGTGATGCGGGCATCGAGATCCTCGTTGGCGGCCGGGTCGGCGCTGGCGGGCGCATCGGTGATGCGGAGTGTGGGGTCGCCATCGGCAAGCACGACGTCGACGACACGGTCGGGGAGCTGGGCGCGCACCTCGTGGGCAGCCTGCTCGGCGAGCTCCATCGCTGCCTGGCGGATGGCCGGAGCGAGCGCCTGCACCAGGTGATCGATGGCCTCCTCGACGGCGACGTCGCCGCCGGCGAGCGGGCCCTGCCCGGCGAGCGCCGCCTGGACGCCGCTGATGACGGGTTGCAGCTGCATCGCCGCTCAGCCCCAGCGACGATCGTCGTTGCCCGGGCGTGGGCGGCGTGTGCGGCTGTCCTGGCGGAGCCGGCGCATGCGGTCGGCGTGGATGGCGGCGATGAGTTGGGGGTTCTGGCTGAAGGGTGACATCGTGGCGTCCTTTCGGTGATGTCATGATGATGTCATAGTGATGTCATTCTGTCAACCCCCTCCACAACACACGAACGTGAAACTCGGTTCAGCGCCGAGTCCAGGAGGTTTAGGCTTCGCGGATGCGGACTTCCTCGAGAATCTCGGGCGCACTCGTGCTGTTGCTCGCGCTGGCCGCGTGCAGCGACGACACCTCGTCCTCCGACACCACGCAACCCGCCACCACCGTCGTGGCCGAGACGGTGACACCCACCGAGCCGCCGGCGACGGAGCCCGTGACGACCGTCGCCGCAACCACCACGACGGTGGCTGCGACAACCGAGCTCGACGCAGCCGCACTGACCGCCGCACTGGCAGCCGACGACATGGAAGGCCGCGACAACGGGCAGCCCGGTTCCGAACTCGCCCAGGCACTGCTCATCGGCCAGGTCAGCCAGTTCGCTCAGCCCGCCTTCCCCGACCAGGTGGGCGACGCCGGCTACCTGCAGGCCTTCCGCCAGGGCGCGAACATCCTGGCGATCATCCCCGGCGGCGACCTGGCCGGCGAGTGGGTCGTCATCGGCGGCCACTACGACCACCTCGGCTCTGACTGCAGCGGGGCCGACCCGGC
The DNA here is from genome assembly GCA_964477795.1 of uncultured Bifidobacterium sp. Taxonomy (GTDB): domain Bacteria; phylum Actinomycetota; class Acidimicrobiia; order Acidimicrobiales; family Ilumatobacteraceae; genus UBA668. Next base: position 5,423 of record CAYZFZ010000099.1, on the reverse strand, counting down.
CGACACGATCTGCAACGGTGCCACCGACAACGCAGCAGGTGCCGCGGTCGCCGTCAGCGTCGCCCGCGCCGTCGCCGCCGCCGGCACGCCCCGTCGTTCGGTGCTGCTGGCGCTCTGGGACGCAGAGGAGGACGGCCTGCTCGGCTCCGCCTCCTGGCTGAAGGCGCCCACCGTGCCTGTCGAGCAGATCAGCGCGTACATCAACTTCGACATCCAGGGCGCCGACCTGTTGCCGTCGCTGGCCAACTTCACCGTCGCCGTCGGCGCAGAGACCGGCGGGGCCGCGCTCGTCGACGCCACCACCCGCGCGATCGGCCAGTCCACGCTCGAGACCGTGCAGCTGAGCCTGCTGTTCGGCCAGGGTCGCAGCGACCACGCCAACTTCGCCAGCGCCGGGGTGCCGTCGGTCTTCTTCACCGACGCCACGGGGCCCTGCTACCACACCAGCGGGGACGACATCGACGTCGTCGATCTCGCCAAGCTCGACCAACAGGTCGCGGCCGCCAGTGCGCTCGCGCTCGACCTCACGGCTACCGATACGCCGCCGGTCTTCGACGGTGCCGCGCCGGCGAGCACGTACGCCGACGCACAGTCGATGCTCGCGCTGGTGCAGTTGGCGGAGCCCGACTTCGGGCTGCTCGCCGACCCCGCGGCCGCGGCCGCGTATCTCGCCGACATGCAGGCGATCGTCGCCGCCGGCCCCGACGCGTTCGACGACGCGGCGATCGGCACGATGCTCGGAGGCGCCGTCTCCTTCGTCTCTGCGCTGAACTCGGGTGTGTGCCAGAGCTACAGTGGCTGACCACCATGGCCGACGAGAGCAACAGCGGGTGGGGTCGCCGGCAGTTGATCACCGGCGGGCTGGTGGCAGGTGCCGGAGCACTCTTCGCGCCCGGACAATCGGCCGCTGCGGCACCGGCTGCTGACGGCACCGGCTCGCAGGGTGACGGCGCCGGCGAAGACCTGCAGGTGGCCTCGCTGCCGACGCCCGAAGCGATGCCCGCGCTGTACCCGGGCGCCCGCGCAGTCAGCGTCAGCGGGTCCGCCTTCTTCGGCGTCGACTTCACGTCCGGGCCGGCGTCGCCGGCCACGTTCGCCGGCAAGGGCGCCCGCGTGCAGGGCGGCACCCGGCTCGGCGCCGACCTGCGCATCCCGGTCGGGTCGCGGATCGTGCGCCTCGACTACTTCGGCTACAACGACGTGGCCGGCAACCAGTCGTGGTGGCTGGTGCGCCGTGATGTCACCACCTTCGCCAGCACCGACGTGTACGCCAACGTCCTCACCGGTGCCGGCGCGACCACAGCCACACGCACGCTCGACGAGCTGGTGCTGCCCGGGTTCTCCTACGAGACCTGGGCGGAGAGCTATCCGGGCGGGCCGTACGTGCGGGGTGTCATCGCCCAGTACCTGCCGCCGGTCGGTGACTTCAACGTGGTGTCACCCAAGCGGGTCTACGACAGCCGCAGCGGCGTCGCGATCGCCGCCGGCGAGGAGCGAACGGTCGCCGTCGACCGCCAGCTCGGCACCGGCGCCGTCGTCGTACCCGCCGGCGTACGCGCGGTTGCGCTCAACGTCACCATCACCGGCACCGGCGCCGCCGGCTTCCTCTCCGTGCGGCCCGCCCTGACCGCGTGGGACAACACCTCGACGATCAACTGGTCGGGCCCCAACACCACCATCGCCAACGGCACCACCACCGGCGTGAGCAGCGACCTCAAGGTGGTCGTCCGCTGCGGTGAGGGCGCCGGCGTGGCCACCCACTTCATCCTCGACGTCCTCGGCTACTACCTGTGAGCACCGGGGCCCGGTGAGGCCCGTGCGGTAACGTCGCCCCCCGTGGAATCCGTTCTGGTGGGCGTCGCCTTCGCCGCGCTGTTCACCGTCTGGTGGATCAAGAAGGCGGAGTGGTCCCGTCACCACGACGGCGCCGCGCCCCGCCCGCGGAGCGCGTTCTCGCCGGCGCCGCAGGTGCCGCCGCCCGCCCTGTGGGAGGCCGAGCACGGCACCACCTTCCGGCCCGACATCGAAGGGCTGCGCTCCGTTGCGGTGCTACTCGTGCTCGTCTACCACGCCCAGTTCGACGTCCTGTCGGGCGGGTTCATCGGCGTCGACGTGTTCTTCGTGCTGTCCGGTTTTCTGATCACCTCGCTGCTCCTGCGCGAGCTGTCGTCCACCGGCAGGGTCTCGCTGTCCAACTTCTGGGCGCGCCGCGCCCGTCGCCTGCTGCCGGCCTCCGGGCTGGTGCTGCTCGTCACGCTGATCGCCAGCCGCTTCCTGCTCGACGGCCTGTCGCAGGGCGACCTCGCTCGCGATGCGGTCGCGGCGTGCCTGTTCGTGGCCAACATCCGCTTCTGGAAGGTGGGCACCGACTACCTGTCCGAGGGCCTGCGCGAGTCGCCGTTGCTGCACTTCTGGTCGCTGGCGGTCGAGGAGCAGTTCTACCTCGTGTGGCCCGGCCTGCTGATGGTGCTCGTCCGTTTCGCCCGGCTCTCGCGCCGAGCGCTCGCCGCCGTCATCGGCATGATGTGGGTCGCGTCGTTCGTCGCCTGTGTGCGGCTGACCCGCGACTCGCAGCCCTGGGCGTTCTTCATGCTGCCGACCCGTGCGTGGGAGCTGCTCACCGGCGCCGCGCTGGCGCTTGCCGGTGGCCGGTTGCTGCGCCGCAACGCGCAGCTGACCGCGATCCTCGGGTGGGTCGGGCTGGGGACGATCCTGGCGACGAGCGTGCAGTTCGGCCTGGCGACCAGCTTCCCCGGCTACGCGGCACTGCTGCCCGTGGTCGCGACGATGCTGGTGATCAACGCCGGCGAGGCACCTGACGGGCCCGGCCTGCTGCTGCGCCTGCGGCCGATGCAGTGGATCGGCGCCCGCTCGTACGCGATCTATCTGTGGCACTTCCCGATGCTCGTCATGGTGGCGGCGAAGTGGGGTGAGCGCGGCAGGGTCGACTCGCTCCCCGCGGCCACCCGCCTCGCCCTGCTCGCGGGCTCGATCGTGATGGCCGCGATCAGCTACCACCTGGTCGAGAACCCCGTGCGCCACTCGGCCTCGCTCGCCCGCGACCCGGTACGCAGCCTGGCGATGGGTGCCTGGATCGCGATCGTCGGCGTCGGCGCATCGGCGCTGCTGCTCAACAACCCGCCGTCGCTGTCCGCCGGTGGGGAGGCGGCCGTGCTCACGCTCGCGGTCGACGCGACGTCACCGGCCACCTCGGCGCCGCCGGGCTCCACCGTGCCCGTCGCCGCCGGCGCATCCACCACGGTCGTGCCGGCTGCTACCACCACGTCCACCACCGTCGCTCCGGTACAGGTGGCCGACGCGTCGAAGGACAACCCGCCGGCCCTTGCGTCGCTGCTGGCTGCGAACCTGCCGGTGCTCACCGAGGGCGTGCAGACGAGCAAGGTGCCCAGCAACCTCACGCCCAGCCTGAACAGGGCCCGCGACGACCTGCCGCAGGTGTACGACAACGGGTGCATCCTCGATGTCGGCGACAACTCGCCCAAGCAGTGCATCTACGGCGCCGCCGGTGGCAGCATCACGATCGTGCTGTTCGGCGACTCGCACGCCGCCGAGTGGATGCCCGCGCTGCACAAGGTGTCGGTGGCCAACGGCTGGCGGTTGATCGTGCACGTGAAGAAGGCCTGCCCGGACGCGGAGATCCCCACTGAGAAGGACCCGAACGGCACCGACTGCGCCGCCTGGCGCAGCGACGTGATCGACCTCATCGGCGGTATGCAGCCCGATCTCGTGATCATGTCGTCGTACCGCTACAAGCAGGTCGGCGCGGCCGCCGGCCGCGACCCCGACACGGTGTGGCAGGAGGGGCTCGACAAGACGGTCGCCAAGGTGCGGCCGCTCACCACCCACCTGCTGCTGCTGGGCGACTCGGCGACACCGAAGGAGGACATCCCGTCCTGCCTCGCCGCCAACCTGTCGAACGTTCCCAACTGCATGGACTCGCGCGAAGGCGCCGTGCGGCCAGGCCGCCTGGCCGCCGAGCGGGAGGTGGCTCGGGCCCACGACGCCGACTTCATCCCCACCAGCGACTGGATGTGCACCGAGACGGCCTGCCCGGTGATCGTCGGCAACGTGCTGATGTACCGCGACAACAGCCACATCACGGCCACAGCATCCGAGCTGCTGTCGCCCTACGTCGAAGCCGCGATCAAGTCCGTGCTCACCTGACGTCCCGGTCCGAGTGCCAGCGGGCTGGCACTCGGGTGGATGACGTGGCGGACGCTCTCACCGAGTTCACGGACTCCTCTCACCATCCGGGGCCGGGGTCGTGAGTACCGTGGCCAGCGCCGGGCATCCACGCCCCACGCACCCTGCTCACGAAGGAGCGCGACCCATGACACGCAAGCTGCTCATCTCCACGGCCGCCGCCACCGCCGCCGTCGTCGCAATGGCCGGCAGCGCACTCGCCGCCGACGGGCGCGGGTTCGGCATGCACCGCGGCCGGGGCGGCCACCCGTTCTTCGGTCTCCTGCTGCTCGTCCTCGTCGCGGGCGTGGCCGTCCTCGGTACGTGGCTGCTGCTCGGCCGCCGCCGGCCCGCATCGGTTCCCGCCGTGCCGCTCGCCGCGCCGCCGGCAGCGCCCGCCACCGCCTCGCCCACCGCCCACGCCGAGGCGATCCTCGCCGAGCGGCTCGCCCGCAGCGAGATCTCGCCCGACGAGTACCGCGCCGCACTCGCGGCCATGCGCGACGGGGCAGTGCCCGCGACCGCCTCGGAGGCAGGCCCGTTGCCGCCACCCGAGGCCCTCTGACGCCTGCCGCTCTAGGGTGAGGCGATGACCCGCCCCTGCAAGATCGGCATCCAGCTCCCCGAGGTGGAACGGTTCGTCCCGTGGCCCGAGCTGTTCGCGATGGCCCGTGCCGCCGAGGACGTGGGCTTCGACTCCATCTGGCTCGGCGACCACCTGCTCTACGACCTCCCCGACGGCTCGGTGCGTGGGCCGTGGGAGGTGTTCACCTCGCTCGCCGCGCTGGCCGCTGTCACCACGCGGGTGCAGCTCGGCTCGCTCGTCGCGTCGCTCGGGTTCCACGAGCCGGCGATGCTGGCGAAGATGGCGGCCACCGTCGACGGAATCTCCGGCGGCCGCCTCGTCCTCGGCGTCGGGGCCGGCTGGAACCGGCGCGAGTACAGCGCGTACGGCTTCCCTTACGACCATCGCGTCGACCGCTTCGAGGAGGCGTTCGGCATCGTCCGCCGGCTGCTCGCGGGGGAGACGGTCACCCATCGCGGCACCTACTACGCGCTCGACGACTGCGTCATCGACCCGCCGGCGGTGCGGCCGGGTGGACCGCTGCTGATGCTCGGCTCGAACAGCCCACGCATGCTGTCCATCGGCCTGCCGCACGTGCACCAGTGGAACGTGTGGTGGAGCATCTACGGCAACACGCCCGAGGGGCTGGCAGCGG
>CAYZFZ010000098.1:0-11348 GCA_964477795.1 uncultured Bifidobacterium sp. | reverse complement strand
CGGCGTCGGTGACGAGCCCGGGGGTATCGGGCAGCCCGCCGAACACGATCATCGCGGTGAGTTCCGGTCGGCGGCTGAGGTCTTGCATGATCGGTCCGAACACTGAGAGTTCGTCGGGATGCACTTCTTGGACCTCGTCGACGAGGATCATCAGTCCGCGCCGGTCCTTCGTGCAGTGCTCGCCGACAGCCAGTACGGCGCTGGCGAACTGTCGGGTGACTGGGATCGCGTCGCGCCGTTCGCGTTTGGATTCTCGTCGGTAAACGCCCAGGTTGAGCGTCTGGGATTCCTCGCCCCATCGTTCGCGCAGCTCGACAAGTTCGCGGCTCAGCTTCTTGGTCAGCCCCGCGCAGTGGTGGAGCTGTTCGACGATCGCTCCGATCGGGTCACCGGGCTTCGTGACGGACGACAGCCCACTTGCGTTCGATCGCGATCGCCGCATAGCGGTCGAGGAGCACGGTCTTGCCGACGCCGCGCGGGCCGTACAGGACTTGGAACGACTGGCGCCGGTTGCCACTGGTCCGGACTGCGGTCTCGACGAGCTGCACGAGACTCTCGCGACCGGCCAGCAGTGGCGGTTGCGTGGCGAATCCCGGCCGGTACGGGCTCGGTGTCGGCATCACTGCTCCTCTCGATAGGAACCTATAAAGAAAGCTGGTTATAAGAACCTATCAGAGGATGGTGACCGGTCAGCCGACGTCAGCGGGCCAGCTGGGGGCGGCCGCTGGCGGTGAGCGTGAGCGCGCCTTCCACGAACAGGTCGAGGCCACCAAGATCCACGGTCTGCTCGCGCCATGTCTCGTGGGTCTCGAACACGGGCGCGCCGGCGGCCGCCATGTCCGTGGTGAGCGCGGCCAGCAGATGCGCGTGGGCGAACGCGCGGGCCACCGCCAGGTCGGTGAACATCACCGGGGTCTCACCGGCGACGTGCACCAGGAACTGGCCGGACTGCGGCGCGGTGATCACGCACTCGTGCGCGAGCCGCACACGGCCCACCACCGCGCCGATCGCGTTCGCGACGTCGGCATCCGCCGGCACCAGCGACTTGGCGGCGAGCAGTGCAGCCACCATCGGGTAGTAGGCGGGCGCCGACGCGCCCAGGCCGATCAGCGGCGCCCGCAACCCGAACGACACGTCGAGCACGCTGAAGCGCCGGTCGAGCGCGGCCTGCACCACGGGTTGGCGCACGGTGTCGGCTGCCAGCCCGTCGTGCACGAACGCGGCAGCGAGCACCGCCTCCGCGCTGCGGCGGACGAGCGTGTCGATCGTCAACTGCGCGATGGCGAGCCCGTCGGTGGCGAGTGGTGCGCCCAGCCGGTCGCGCTTGCGGGCGAACAGTTCGGCCGCCTTGCCCGCGGCAGCCGTGTCGTAGGTGGCCTGCAGGCCCAGCACGTGCGCCGCGTCGGTGGGCGTGAACGCAGCCAGCTGCAGCACGCCGCGCTGCACCAGCCGCTCCATCACCCGGCGCAGCTGCATCGTCGCCAGCGCCTTCGACGCGACCGCCACCCGCCCGCCCATCGCTGCCAGCACGGCGTGCTCGGCGCCGTGCGCAGCCGCGAGCCGCTGGTCGTAGTGCTCCGCGATGAGCACCAGCCCGTCGAGGTCGCCCGGCAGCTGGTTCGTGAGCTGCTGGTCGAGCATCGTGTGCACGAGCAACGGCTCGTGCAGCGCGAGCTGGCACAGCGGCACCACCTTGCGCGGGCCCAGCAGCAGCGCCGCGCCGGCGGCCCGCTCGTCGTGGCGCACATGGCTGTCGCCGCCGAGGCCGTGGGTGTGCATCGCCACCGCCGACACCATCGTCTGATGCCCGCCCACCGTTGCGCCGTCCGGGCTGACGATCGGCACACCGCCGCGCAGCACGGCGATGTCGGTGGTGGTGCCGCCGATGTCGGCGATGATCGCGTCGGCCACCCCGGTGAGGTGGGCGGCACCGACGAGCGAGGCCGCCGGGCCGGACAGGATGGTCTCGATCGGGCGCTCCTTCACGAACGCGGCCGAGACGAGCGAGCCGTCGCCGCGCACCACCATCAGCGGCGCGTGCACCCCGCGGTCGGCGAGGGCGCGTTCGGTGGTGCGCACCAGGCCTTCGATGATGGAGATCAAGCGCGCGTTGAGCACCGCGGTCACCGCCCGCTTGGGGCCGTTCAGCCGAGCGGAGAGGTGGTGGCTGAGCGTGACGGGCTTGCCCGCCACCTCTGCGATCACGGCTGCGGCGGCCAGCTCGTGCTCGGGGTTGCGCACGCTGAACTGGGCGGTGACGGCGAACGCCTCCACGCTGCCCGCCACCTGCGCCACCTCCTCGGCCAGCCGGGCCGTGTCGAGCACCGCCAGCGGGCTGCCGTGGGGGTCGTGACCGCCGGCGAGGATGATCGCCGGGTCGCTGCCCAGCGCCTCACCCAGGCCCGCCCGCTCCAGCACGTCGCCGTCGAAGCCGACGATGACGGCGCACACGGCGCGGCCCTTGCCCTCGACGAGCGCGTTCGTCGCCAGTGTTGTGGACAGCGAGACGAGCTCGATGCCCGCCGCCGGCACCGCGGCCGTCGCCAGCACCGCGTCGATCGCCGCGCAGATTCCGATCGACAGATCGTGGTGGGTGGTGGGCGACTTCGCCTTCGCCACCACCACGGAGGTGGCCTCGTCGTAGATCACGGCGTCGGTGTAGGTGCCACCGGTGTCGATCCCGAGGAGCATCCGACGCACGCTACAAGTCACATCCGGCGACGGGATAAGACCTGCGGAGACGGTGGCTGTCTTTGGTACAACTGACCGGGTGACTGTGCAGGCCGAGGCTCCCACCGTGTTCCGGTGGGATCGTCTCACCTGTGCCTCCGCGCTCGGCTACTGCCTACTGGTCGCCGGCCTCAGCGTGGGCGTGGTGCTCGGCGAGCTGCGCGACGAGTTCCACATCAGCGGCGTCGTCGCCGCGCTGCACGGCAGCACGTTCGGCATCGGCCTGCTCGTCGCCGGCGTCTACGGCGTCGCCGTCGTGGATCGCATCGGGCGCCGGCGGGCGCTGCAGATCGCGGCGGCGTCTCTCGCCGGCGGTGTCGCCCTGTTCTGCACCGGCCCCACGTGGCAGCTCACCCTGCTGGGCACCGCGTTCACCGGCGCCGGCGGGGCCCTGCTGGTGAGGGTGATGCCCGGCCTGATCAGCGACCACCACGGCGAGCACCGCGCCGAGGCGTTCGCCGCGGTCAACGGCGCACCGGGCGCGGCCGGTGTCGCCTACAGCCTCGTCATCGGTGGCGCGCTCACCGCCGGCTGGTCGTGGCGGCCGCCGTACCTGATCCTCACGGGGCTCGTCGTGGTGGCGCTGGCCATCGTCGCCCGCCCGGTGCCCATCCCGCACAGCGCCCGGCACGGTGCGTTCTCGCTGCGCCACTTCCGCGACCGCGGCGTGCTCGTGCCGTGGCTGCACATCGTCAACGCCGTGCTCGCCGAGTTCAGCATCGGCATCTGGGCGGTCACCTACCTGCGCGAGGTGGGGCACGCGAGCGCGGGGCTGGCGCCCATCCTCGCCGCGGTGTTCGGCGTGATGATGTTCGCCACCCGCGTCTCGATCCCGCTGCTGCTGCGCTGGTGGGGTGATGCCACGGTGGCGATCAGCTTCGCCTTCCTCGGTCTCGGGGCGGCGGTGATGTGCCTCGCGCCCGGCGCCGGCTGGAAGACGGTGGGGCTCGTGATCGTCGGCCTCGGCGCGGCGCCGCTGTACCCGCTCACCGTCGACCGCTTCTACCTGCGCGCCGGGTACGCGCTCGACCCCGTCGCGCTCGGTGCGTACTGCGCGCTCGCCTCCGGCGTCGCGGTCACGCTCGGGCCGCTCGCGCTGGGCGTGCTGGCCGATGCCGTCAGCCTGCGCTGGGCGCTGCTGATCGTGCCCGCGCTGTGCGCGCTCGGTGCATTCACACAGCGTTCATCGTCGTGACGCCGTTCGGGATATTGACTCCATCAATATTCTGCTACGGTACGGGCAACCCGATCCCGCCGTCGCCGACGGCCGGCCGTTCACGAAAAGAGTGGTGCACATGAAGCTGGGAGCGTTCTTCTTCGGTGGTGTCGAGATGCCCGACGCGGGCGCCGGTGCCCCGCACCCGATGGACCGCTACTACGACAACGCGGCCTGCTGGGACGCGACCGAGAAGTACATCCAGGCCGCCGTCGCCGCCGACGAGCTGGGCTACGACAGCTTCTGGACCACCGAACACCACTTCCAGTACGAGGGCTACGAGGTCATCCCCAACGGCATCCTCATCTCCGCCTGGATCGCCGCCCGCACGAAGAACCTGCGCATCGGCACGATGACCAACGTCGTGCCGCAGTGGCACCCGCTGCGCCTGGCAGAGGACTTCGCCACCATGCACAACCTCAGCGGCGGCCGCGGCATCATGGGCGTCGGCCGCGGCACGGTGCCCCGCGAGATCCTGCACCTCAACGACTTCCACGTGTCCATCGGCTCGCACGACAACCCCGACCAGGTCGCCGACGACCAGCGCAACCGCGAGTACTTCGAGGAGCAGATGGAGGTCATCCGCACCGCCCTCGACAACGAGTGGTTCTCCTTCACCGGCAAGTACTTCCAGTTCCCGCAGCCGGGCATCCCCGACCGTGGCGAGACCGTGCAGCGGCTCACGCTCGTGCCGCGGCCGATCTACCCGTACGAGATCTGGCAGGCGGTCACCAGCCCGCCCACGCTGGACTACGCGCCCAGCGGCGGCCACGGTGCCGTGTTCTGGAACCAGAACCCGGTCTTCATCAAGCGCATGTGGGATCGCTACGGCGAGTTGTACGACCAGCACCACCACACCACGCTCGCCGCCGGCGACAAGCGCATGCTCGTGCTCAGCGTGCGCATCGAGGACACCCACGAGGAAGCCATGCGCACGGCCCGCAACGGCCACGACGAGTTCTGGAAGTTCCTGGGGCCCTACGGCTGGAGCCGCGGCTACATGGGCGACGACGGCAAGCCCGTCGGCCCCGGCCTCGTGCCCACGCTGGAGGAGTCGATCAAGCAGAAGACCATCCTCGTCGGCACGCCCGAGGAGGTCGCCGCCGGCGTGCAGGAGTACAGGGATCTGCTCGGCCTCGAATACCTCACCCTCTACCCCCACCTCGTCGGCGACCCGTACAGCAAGGCCGTGGAGCAGATGGGGCGCTTCGTCAACGACGTGCTGCCCCTGCTGTCCTGACGCGAGTCGTGCGGCGATGACCGTTTCTGCCGACGCCGATCGCTGGTCGGTGATGGGGCAGGCCATCCGCGACCTCCGGCTCGCTGCGCCCTTCACCCTGGTGGAGTTGGCGGAGCGGGCCGGGCTGTCGCAACCGTTCCTCTCCCAGGTGGAGAACGGGCGCGCCCGGCCGTCGATGGACTCGCTGTACCGCATCGCATCCGCGCTGGGCACCACCCCGCAGGCGCTGTTCGGCGGCGCGGCGAGCGCGGCCCAGCCCACGCTCGCCCGTGCCGCCGACGCGCTGGTGCCCGCGATCGACACGGACGGCGAGTCGCTGCGCCGGTTGCTGCTGCCCGGCGACGCACCGTTCCACGTGGTCGAGCTGGTCGGCCTGGCCACCGAGTTCCTCGAGCCGTGGCAGCACGGCGGCTTCGAGGCGCTGTACGTGCTGGCCGGCCCGATCGAAGTGGAGCTCGACGGCGTCGTGACCGCGCTGGGCACCGGTGACTTCCTCTCCTACCCGGCCGCGCTCCCCCACCGCTACCGCTCCGCCCTCGGCCCGTCGGCGCGTGTGCTGCTGATGGAGACCCACCACGACGCCGGCCAGCAGGGCACCCACTCGTCGTGAGGGCGGCCGCGTAGTGTCGGCGGCGATGGACGCCTTCCCCGACGAACCACTCGTGCACCTCGTCCGCTGGCTGGGGCCGTGGCCCGAGGCCGACAAGGACGCCAACCTGAAGGCCGACATCGCGCTCTACGCGCGCACCGACCCGATGCGCACCATCCGCGGACTCTCCGCATCGATCGACGTGCCAGAGGGTGCGATCGTGCGCTACGTGCTCGCCCGCTGGGCCAGCGAGGGCGCCTCCGGGCTGCTCGAGCTGGGTCCGACGATGACCCGCAGGCTGCACCAGGTGTGCACCGACGCCGAGTCCGCCGGCAGCGACGACGCCCGCCTCGCCGCCTACCACCAGCTGCGCCAGATGCTCAGCTGGCTGCACCACCCGCTCGAGCACCCCGAGGTCTACGACCTCTGATGGTCTGGTGCTTCCGGAAGCACCACAGCACACATGCGTGCGCACATGCTTCCGGAAGCGGGCGCGACTCCTCCTCACGCCGACTGACCATGCTTCCGGAAGCACCACGGCACACATGTGTGCGGGCACGCTTCGGGAAGCAGCGGGGTCGGGCGTCAGGCGCGGCCGCGCCAGGGGAAGTCGGGCGCGCGGCGGGCCTGGAAGGCGGCGACACCTTCGGCCATCTCGCCCGAGGCCGTCGCCTCGCGGGCCCAGCTGTCGGCCAGGTCGGCCGAGACGGCGCCGTGCTCCACGACGGCGGCGATCATCTCCTTCGTCGCGGCCTGGGTGAGCAGTGAGCGCTGGGCCAGCGTCGCGGCCAGCTCCGCCAGCCGCTCCTCGATCGCGTCGGCCGGTGGCAGCTCGTCCACCAACCCGATCCGGTGCGCCTCGGCCGCGTCGATCAGGTCGCCGGTGAACAGCAGCCGCTTGGCGGCAGGCCCGAGCAGATGCACCACCCGCTCCAGCGAGGCCGGCGGGTAGACGATGCCCAGCTTCGCCGGGGTGATGCCGAAGCGGGCGCCGTCGGCCGCCAGCCGCAGGTCGCAGTCGACGGCCAGCGCGGCGCCGCCGCCGATGCAGTCGCCCTGGACGACAGCGATGGTGGGCTTGGGCAGCGTGGCCAGCGCGTGCTCGGCCGCCATGTTGGCGTCCATGAACGAGGGCGTACCCACGGGCCGGGCGGCCAGCAGTTCGGTGATGTCGGCACCGGCGCAGAAGTGGTCGCCGGCGCCGCGCAACACGACCACGCGCACGGCCGGCTCGTTGGCCAGCTGATGGCAGGCGGCAGCGAGCGCCACCCACATGTCGAACGTGACCGCATTGCGCTTCGACGGCCGGTTGAGCGTGATCGTGCCAACGGCACCGTCGACCGCGACCAGCAAGTCGTCGGTCACACGCGCACCTGCGCCTCGAACTCGGCGAGGCGGGCGAGGAAGCGATCGGGCTCGACGAGGTGCAGGTAGTGGCCCAGATCCGGCCACACCTCGACGACTGCGGTGGGCACCAGCCGCTGCAGCCACGGCGCGTAGTCGGGCCCGGGGTCGATGCCGTGCAGCGAGAGGTAGGGCACCGTGATACCGGCGGCGAGCTGCTCGACCGTGGCGTCGAGCTCGTCCACGGTGGACTCGAACACCGACGCCCACGTGCCCAGCACCACCGCCTGGTCGGCCCGCCGGTGGGCGCGCAGGCGCGCCTGCTCGTGCGCCGGCAGGGGGCCGTCCATCGCGGAGAACATCATCTCCAACGCCGCCTGGAACGACTCGTCGTCGCCGCGCAACATCGGCTCCAGCTGACCGAGTGCCTCTTTGAAGCCCGACAAGCGCAAGGGCTGGTCGACGTTGACGACGGCTCGGCAGGGGGCGATCGCGGCGAACGCGCTGGCGACGACACCACCCAGCGAGTGACCAACGACGATGGCGTCGGTGACACCGAGCGCGGCCGCGGTCTCGACGACGTCGGAGGCGTAGCTGATCGGATCGTACGGCTCGTCGCTGTCGCTCTCGCCGTGGCCGCGCAGGTCGACGGTGAGCACGCTGTGGTGCTCGGCAAGCGGATCCACCAGCGGGTGCCACATCCGCCGGGAGTCGGTGATGCCGTGGATCAAGATGAGCGCCGGGTCGTGGGCGCGGCCGACGAGTTCGTGAGCGAGGAGCATGAGCGCAGGCTACGGCACCCGATGATCCACCACGGCTTCGGGTGAACCGGGCGGCCCGGCCACTACGCTCCCAGGGCCCACGCTGTTCATCACCGGACGGGAGACCCCAATGAAGCGTTCCACCACCCTCGCCCTCGGCGCCGTGCTCGCCGCCACTCTCTTCGCCGGCTGCGGCAGCGACTCGAAGTCCGCCAGCTCCGACGCCGCCTACTGCGAGCGGATCAAGGCCTACAAGGCCAAGGCCGACGAGCTCGACAGCGTCTTCGACACCGCCACCCCCGACCCGGCCAAGATCGAGGAAGCGTTCACCACCATGCAGTCGATGCTGCACGACCTGAACAAGGACGTCCCGGCGGAGATCAAGGCCGACGTCGCCGCCCAGATCGCGGGCGTCGACGGCGTGGTCGAGATCTTCAGCAAGTACGACTGGGATCTCACCGCGCTCGCCGCGGCGCCCGAGTTCGCCCAGCTGCAGGAAGACCTCAGCGGTGACGACATGCAAGCGTCCAGCGATCGCCTGCGGGAGTACTCGGAGAAGACCTGCGGCATCGTCGACACCACCGATTCGGTCGCGTCGTGAGGCGGGTGCGGGCGATCCTCGCCGCCATCGCACTCGTCACCGTCGCCGCCGCCTGCAGCGACGACGACAAGGGCAGCTCTGCCACCACGGCAGCGGCCACTGCCGAGTCCAGCCCGGCCAACACGCCGGGAGACACCGCCGAGGGCGGCACCACCGTCACCGACGACACCCTCACCGACGACACGATCCTCGTCGACGACACGGCCCTGGACGACTCCAGCGCGCCCGGACCGGGCGCCGGCACCGAGTTCTGCGAGATCAACGCGCGGCTCAACGAGCAGGATGCGTTCGACTCCACAGCGACCCCGGAGGAGGTGCAGGCCTTCTTCGGCGACGTGTTGCCCACCGAGCTGGAGAACCTGCGCGACACGGCTCCCGACGACCTGAAGGACGACCTGGAGGTGCTCACCGCCGGCATCACCGGGTTCGTCGAGATCCTCGAGGCCAACGACTGGGATCTGGACACCACGCTGAACGACCCGGCGGTCAACGACCTGCTCGGCAGCGACGAGTACTTCGCCGCCGGCGGCAACGTCGACGCGTACTGCGGCGGCACCTGAGCCATCGGCTACGGTTATCGTAGTCATTCACTACGACAATCGGAGCCAACGATGACCCGCACTTCACTCGCCGACGACGCCCAGCGTCACCTGTGGATGCACTTCACCCGCCTCGGCTCGTTCAGCGCGAGCGCGGTGCCCATCATCACCCGCGGCGAAGGCTGCTACGTGTACGACCAGGAGGGCCGCCGCTACCTCGACGGCCTCTCCGGCCTGTTCACCGTGCAGGTGGGCCACGGCCGCACGGAGATCGCCGAGGCAGCCCGCCACCAGTCCGAGACGCTCGGCTACTTCCCGGTGTGGTCGTTCGCCCACGAGCCGGCGATCACGCTCGCCACCCGCCTGGCGCACATGGCCCCCGGCGACCTCAACCGGGTCTTCTTCACGCCCAGCGGCGGCGACGCGGTGGAGACTGCGATCAAGCTCGCCCGCCAGTACTGGAAGCTGCAGGGCAGGCCGGGCAAGACGAAGGTGATCTCCCGCTACCTCGCCTACCACGGCACCAGCATGGGTGCGCTCAGCCTCACCGGCGTGCCCTCGATCAAGACCGTGTTCGAGCCGCTGCTGCCCGGCGCGATCAAGGTGCAGACGCCGTACCGCTACCGCTGCAACGACTGCAGCAACCTCGGTGGGTGCACCCTGCGCTGCGCCGACGACCTGGCGCTGCGCATCGAGATGGAGGGCGCCGACAGCATCGCCGCGGTCTTCATGGAGCCGGTGCAGAACACGGGCGGGGCGTTCACCCCTCCGGACGGCTACTGGGCCCGCGTGCGCCAGATCTGCGACGACAACGACATCCTGCTCGTCAGCGACGAGGTGATCGCCGCCTTCGGCCGCTTCGGCCACATGTTCGGCAGCCAGCGCTACGGCTACCAGCCCGACATGATCACCTTCGCCAAGGGCGTCACCTCCGGCTACGCCGCGCTCGGCGGTGTGCTCATCAGCGACCGGCTGGCAGAGCCGTTCCTCGGCGACACGCACACGTTCCTGCAGGGGCAGACGTTCGGCGCCCACCCCGTGTCGTGCGCGGTCGCGAACGCGAACCTCGACATCTTCGAACGAGAGGACATCTGCGGCCATGTGCTGGCGAACGAGGGCCGCTTCAAGCAGCTGATCGAGGGCCTGCTCGACATCCCGCTGGTCGGCGACGTGCGCGGCGACGGCTACTTCCTGGCCATCGAGCTGGTCCCCGACAAGGCCACCCGCGGCGTCTTCACCGACGAGGAAGCCGAGTGGCTGCTGCGCGGTTACCTGTCACCGCGGCTCTACGCGGCCGGGTTGATCTGCCGTGCCGACGACCGCGGCGAACCCGTGATCACGCTCTCGCCGCCGCTGATCGCCGGCGAGGAGGAGTTCGCGTTCATCGAGCGCACGCTGCGCACGGCGCTCACCGACGCCAGCCGCGAGTTCGCAGCCCGGGGCGGCCGGGGCGCACGGTGACCATGCACGCCGGGGTGGCCCTCGACGACAAGGACCGCACGATCATCGAGCTGCTGCAGGCCGACGGGCGGATGCCGTTCACGAAGGTCGCCGCCGAGGTGGGCCTCACCGAGGGCGCCATCCGCCAGCGCGTGCAGCGCCTCACCGACGCCGGCGTGATGCAGATCGTCGCCGTCACCGACCCACTGTCGCTGGGCATGCGCCGGGTGGCGATGGTGGGCGCCCGAGTGAGTGGCGACGCCGAGGCCACCGCCGGCGAGCTGGCCGCGATGGACGAGGTGGAGTACCTCGTCGCCACCACCGGCCGCTACGACCTGATGTTCGAGGTGGTCGCCGACGACGACGCACATCTGCTGCAGCTGCTGTCGCGTTTGCGCAGCCGTGGCGACATCCTGGAAGCCGAGGCCTTCGTGTGCCTCAAGTTGTTCAAGCAGACCTTCAGCTGGGGAGCCCGATGATGACCGACACGCACCACCTCTTGATCCTGCCGGAGGTCGCCGGCGCGCTCGCCGCCGGGCGCCCAGTGGTCGCGCTGGAGAGCACGATCATCAGCCACGGCATGCCGTACCCGCAGAACGTGCAGCTCGCCGCCGAGGTGGAGGGCATCGTGCGCGCCGGCGGCGCCACCCCGGCCACGATCGCGGTGCTCGACGGGATCTGCTGCGTGGGCCTGTCGCCCCAGCAGCTCGAGCGCCTCGGCACCGAGCACGGCGTGTACAAGGCCACCACGCGCGACCTGCCCTGGCTGATGGCCACCCGCTCCACCGGCGCCACCACGGTGGCGGCCACGATGCGCATCGCCGCGCTCGCCGGCATCAGCGTGTTCGCCACCGGCGGCATCGGTGGCGTGCACCGCGGCGCGGCCAC
>CAYZFZ010000097.1:0-11397 GCA_964477795.1 uncultured Bifidobacterium sp. | reverse complement strand
ACTCGGCCTGCTCGTCCTCGGCGGTGAGGGCGCCGTCGATGAACATCTCGTACGAGAACCCGCTGCAGCCACCGGGGCGCACGGCCACGCGCAGGGCGAGATCGGTGGCGCCTTCGGCCTCGAGCAGTTCCTTCACTTTGCGGGCGGCGGCATCGGTGAGCGTGATCACGGGGGCTCCTCTTCGAGAAGGGTGACGGGTCGGTTTCCTCGCTGTTCGACGAGTGTACCGGGCAATTACCGTAGCATTGACTTCGTGATTCCCGCCATGCACGATCCGGCCAAGATCGAGCCACCCACGGTCGACCCGCCCGCCGTCGACCCACCCACCGTCGACACGGTGACGGAGCTGCTGCGTGCCGTGATCGACCCCGAGCTGGGGGCCGACATCGTCACCCTCGGGATGGTGCCGCACGTGGCCGTGTCCCCCGACGGTGTGGTGACGGTGGGCATGAAGCTCACCATCGGAGGCTGCCCGCTGCGGGCGCAGATCAAGAAGGACATCGAGACCCGGGTCGCGGTGCATCCCGGCGTGCGCGACGTGCAGATCGAGTGGGGCGAGATGACCTCCGACGAGCGCAGCGACGTGATGCTCAAGGCCCGCTGGAACGCCCGCGAGGCAGCACCCGCCACCGCGGTCTCGCCGACGACGCGGGTGCTCGCGATCGCCAGCGGCAAGGGCGGCGTGGGCAAGAGCTCCATCACGGTGAACCTCGCCGCCGCGGTCGCCGCGCAGGGCTTCACCGTCGGCGTGCTCGACGCCGACATCTGGGGGTTCTCCGTCCCCCGCCTGCTCGGCATCGACGAGCCGTTGGAGGCCGAGCGGCGCGACGGCAGCGACAGGCCGCGCATCATCCCCAACGAGCTCACCGTCGGCCGCGGCCTGTCCAAGGGCGTGCTCAAGGTCGTCAGCACCGGCTTCCTGGTCGGCGAGGACACGGCCTTGATGTGGCGCGGCCTGATGCTCACCAAGGCGCTCGAGCAGTTCCTCCACGACGTGGAGTGGGGCGATCTCGACTACCTGTTCATCGACATGCCGCCCGGTACCGGCGACGTGCAGATGGGCCTCGCCCGGATGCTGCCGCGCACCGATCTGCTGATCGTCACCACCCCGGCCCTCGCCGCCCAGAAGGTGGCCGCCCGCGCCGCCGACATGGCCCGGCGCAGCTTCCTGCGGGTGAGCGGCGTGATCGAGAACATGTCTGCGTTCACGTGCGAGCACGGCACGTCGTACCCGCTCTTCGGCGAGGGCGGCGGCCAGGCGCTGGCCGAGCAGATCGGGGTGCCGCTGCTGGGCCGCGTCCCGCTGGAGGCTCAGGTCGCCGCGGGCGGCGACAGCGGGCGACCGATCGCGCTCGACGGCACCGGCCCTGCCGCCGACGAGCTGCGTGCGATCGCCCGCCTCCTCGTGGAGGAGGTCGCACCGCCCACCAACATGGCCGGCTGCAGCGCCCGCATGCTGCAGATGGTGAGCGCGGCGCTGGATGCGAAGGACGCGGCCGGCGGCGCCCAGCCACCAGCACCCTCGGCGGGCGCGGGTCAGGGCAGCGAGTCGTAGTCGCCGTCGCCGGGCATGGAGATGCCCAACATCGACCCGTCCTCGCCACGGCGCAGCTTGGGCAGGATGCACGGCGGCGTGCCCACCGCCCATGCGGCGGCCATCGCCTCGTCGACGGTGGCATGCGCGGCGAGTAAGCGCAGGTTCGTGACGGTGGGTGGCATCAGCATCAGCTCGCCCGCCTCCCAGCTGGCGAGCGCGTCGGTGGGCCGCACCCACATGCTGGCGACCGTCTCGTTGTCGTCGTGGTGCGAGGTCTGCCCGGCAGGGCTGGCGGCGACGAAGAAGCGGGTGTCGAAGCGGCGGCTGGTCTCACCCTTCGGCGTGATCCAGTGGCTCATCCACGGCAGCGCGTCAGTGGCCAGCCGCAGCCCGTGCTCGGCGGCGAGCGCACGCACGTCCACCTCGCCGTCGTACACCGCGTTGCGATGGGCGAGCGCGGGGTGACCGTCGTCCACCATCCGGCCGTCGCCGTCGACCGCGAGCAGCACGCCCGCTTCCTCGTAGCACTCACGGATCGCGGCGACGCGGAAGCCCTCGTCGCCCTCCCCATCTGCGGCATCCACCTTGCCGCCGGGGAACACGTACATGCCACCGGCGAACACCGCGTTGTTCGTGCGCCGCAACATGAACACCTCGACGCCGGCGGCGGTGTCGCGCAGCAGCATCACGGTGGCGGCGGGCTTGATCGGCACCTCGACATCGGTCATACGAACAGCACCGTAGTGGTCGATCGGCTGTGACCAGCCAGTCAGCCGCACGCGTTCATCGGGTTCAGCCGTTCGCTCAGCCGTTCGGGTTCAGCCGTTCGTGTTGACGGCAGCGAGTTCGCCGGTGGTGAACGTCACCGGCTCGCTGGTCCACACATAGTCGGGCTCCGGCTCGGTGTAGCCGTTCGCCCAGAACGTGACCGTGTAGGTGATGCGCGCCTGGATCGTCACCGTGCCGGGCCCGGGCGGGGTCCACATGCAGGCGCCATTGATGCCTGGCTCGGTCTGCTCGGCCAGCTCTGGCATCTCGGGGAAGGCGCCCGGGCCGTCCGGGGCGACCACCGGCGCGGTGCCGGCAGCGACGCACGGCACCACACCGCTGAACGGTGCCGACGGCTTGGCCGGGTCGGGCACGAAGCGCACCTCGAACTCCATCGCCGACGGCTCGGTGAGCAGCAGCAGCGTCCAGCCGAGGTAGTGGTCGGCGTTGGATCGTTGCGGCCGCCAGGCGGTTGCCTGCACCGCCAGCCACGCCGGATAGCGGGTGACGAGGCCGCCCCAGCGGTCGACCACCGGGTTGCGGAAGACGACCGGGCGTTCGAGCTGCAACCCGTTGTAGAGGTCCGCCGCGCGCGGGCGCGGATCGAGCATCGGGTCGCGCACGGGCACACCGATCGTCGCGTTGACGAGGTGGTAACGCGTGTCGCAGTAGACGGCGAAGTAGCGGATCGCGTCGGCCAGCGGGCCACGGTTGTCGCCGTGGAAGCTGTTGTCGCCGGGCGACGGCTCGGGCGAGAACGACGACGGCACCTCGCGGAACAGCCACTTGCTGGAGATGACCACCTGGCCGGCGACATACGGCTGCCCGTTCGACGCCTCCCCGTCGGTGGCCGCCGTGAACTGGCACGTGGACGTGTGCCCGCCCCCGTAGGTGGAGAACTCCGACGACCCGGGAATCGACGTCTGCTTCGTCAACCCACCCGACTCGTTGCGAGTCTCCACCGACCGACCCCCCGCCACGATCACGGGCGGCGGAGGTTGGAAGCCCCCACTCCCTCCGGCAAATGCCGCGGTCGCCGGTATGCACACGGCCACGCACATCACGGCGAAGAGTCTCATGAGCAGCTCCCGACTACGGCACCCTCCTGAACGACAATCCAGCGGCCATCGATCTTGCGCAACCGCGCACCCCAGTCATACGGCGTGACTCCAACGATCGATCCTTCGGCGAGGGAACCATCGGGCATTCGGAACACACCGCCATCCAACACGCAATCCGAAACGATGGCCTCAGAGTCGGTGCGCTCATCACCGAGCACTTGAGGTCGAAAGACAACTCCAAGATCCATGTCGACCCGTTGCCCCTGGTCTGCCTTCAGACGCAAGTCTTCATATCGCGTAGCCCCGCCGTCCGTGTAGAACTCCGTCCAGCCCGGGAGGTCGAGATCGATTGGGTTCGACGTCACGGCGGTGTAGTACGTCAGTTGGGCTTGGAGGTAGGCCTCGATGATGGGGCGGTCGGCTTCGTTGAGGGTCCACGAGTAGGTGCTCGTGTCGGTCTCCTCCACCTGGATGAAGGCCCACAGCTTCGGCATCAGCTCGTACACCAGGCCGGGTGTAGTGATGCCCGGTGCCGAGTCCACCAGGTGCCACGGCCCGTCCGGCGACAAGCCCACCACTCCGGGGGCCATCGTCGCCGGCGCCGTCGTGGTCGTGCTGGTCGTCGTGGCGATCACCGAGGTGGATGCGGCGCTCGTCGCCGGCGCGTCCGTGGCCGCAGGTGTCGTCGACGCGACGGTCACCGTTGCCGGCGCAGTGGGCAGCGTCGCCCCCTGCGTGCTGTCGTCGTTCGTGCAGCCCAGCAGCGCCACGGCCGCCATCGTCGCCACCAGCCAGCCACGCATGCTCATCCTCCGCTTCCGCCGCCGCCATCGACTCTCACCCTCACTGGGCACAGCGAGGGGATCGGAACGGCAACACAGAGTACTGGACGCTTCGTCGCCACCGAAAGTGACGCGACCGCCCCACATTCGACCGTGAGGCGGTCGCGTCTGGGCACGGGCGCTCGCCCACCGGTCGCCGGCGAACAAACGCTGGGGCGCGGGGATGTGGGCGGCAGCGTCGGGTCGGTGGCAGCTAGGGTCGCTGACGTGCTGGTGTGGATGGATCTGGAGATGACCGGCCTCGAGCCGGCCCGTCATGTCATCGTCGAGATCGCCACGATCATCACCGACGACGAGCTGAACATCGTCGCCGAAGGGCCCGACCTCGTGGTGCACCAGCCCGAGGAGGCGCTGGCGCTGATGGACCAGATCGTCGTCGACATGCACACCAAGAGCGGGCTGCTCGACCAGATCCGGGCGTCGACGATCACGCTGGAGGACGCAGGCGCGCAGACGCTCGCGTTCATCAAGCAGCACGTGCCCGAGGCGCGCAAGGTGCCGCTGTGCGGCAACTCGATCGGCATGGACCGCCGCTTCCTGGATGCGTACCTGCCCGAGATCGAGAACCACCTCCACTACCGCAGCGTCGACGTGAGCAGCATCAAGGAACTCGTCCGCCGCTGGTACCCCGGGCTGCTCAACGGCCGCAACCAGAAGGCCGGCAGCCACCGCGCGCTCGACGACATCCGCGAGAGCGTGGCCGAGCTGAAGTTCTACCGCGAGCACATCTTCCTGCCGCCGGGCTCTGTCGTCGCACCGCCGCCCACACCAGCGGCACCCGCTGCACCGGACGCCACCTCGCACACCGGCTCGACGTCAGACGCCGTCTGACACGCGCACGGCTGCATACTGCTCGCCGGCCGCGCCCACCAACCAGCCGTCGAAACCGGTGCCGTCGGCGAACTCGGCCACGAACCAGCGCACCTCGTTGCCACGCTCGATCGGCGCACCGTGCTCGAGCACCGCGGTCAGCGGCGCGCGCAGCTCGCGGCGCACCGCCAGCTCCTCCTCGACCACCGCCCAGTAGGCCGCGTTGTTCACGTGCTCGAGCACGTCGAAGTCGGCGAAGCGCAGCGGCCAGGCGGTACCGCGCAACCACGCGTCCGCGGGCGCGTCGGCGAGCACGGCCTTCGAGGCCACCCGCCGCACCCGACCGTCCGCCGTGGCCGACGGGCCGAACACGTGGACGAACTCGTCGGACAGGCGCACCGGCCGCATCGAGGCACCGTCGAGGTGCACCCACAGGGTGGCCGCTTCCACCCGCCCGCCGCGTTCGCCGCGCAGGCTCACCCGCCGCTCCGCCCACGCGGCACCGAAGCCGGCGCACCAGGTGCGCAGGTCCACCCGCTCGAGGTAGGTGGGGAACGAGTGCACCGCGATGGCCGTGCGACGCACCACCCACGTGTACGAGCCGAACCCGGCGGCTCGGGCATCGTCGTCGCTGACGTCCTGCAGGTGACGCGCGAGCGCGTCCAGCCGGGCGCGGCCACCGGGCGACGAATCGCCGAGCCGGATCGCGGCCGCACCCTCGAAGCGGCGACCATGTACGGGGGCATCCACGAACTCGAACACGGACGTGACGATAAATGGGTTGACGTTCGTTCGCAGACGTGGTTGCCTTGTCCACGATCTGGCGCAACGTCGCGCCACATCACCACGACCACGGAAGGCACACGAAGCACCATGAACCGCACGGACCTCGCACTCGATCTGGCCCCGGCCAGCGCTGCGCGTCCGTGCAGCGGTTTTGGTCACGGCTACCAGTGGCGCATGCGGTCCGCAGTCAATTCGATGAACGTGAAGTCCATCAACGCAACCGCTACCAAGCGCACCGCCCGACGCCTCGGGATGCTCACGACGTAACGCACGTCGCAAGCTCCGCTCCGAGGCCGTCGGGATCGCAAGATCCTGGCGGCCTTTCTGGTTTTTCCGCCTTCCACCGTCCGAGAGGAACACCCCCGATGTACACCCTGCACACACCGGTCGAACTGAACGACACCGACGTCCTGACCACCTTCGACGAGCTCGTCGAGCCGATCTCGGTGCGCGCCGCCAAGCCGCGTTGCGCAGACGGCAACGGCACCCTCACCCACCTGTTCTTCTCGGACATCCCGCTCGACACCGCCCGCGCCAAGGCCATCTGCAGCAAGTGTGCACTGGCCGACGACTGCCTGGCCGGTGCGATCGACCGAGCCGAACCGTGGGGTGTCTGGGGTGGCGAGCTGATCGAGAACGGTCGCATCGTCCTCAACAAGCGTCCCCGCGGCCGACCACCGAAGCACCCTCGCCCAGTGGTGGCCGTCGACGAAGTTCCCATCCCTCCGCACCTGATCCGGCCCCAGCCGGAACGGGTCGCCTGACCCCCGGGTCGGACGGCTGG
Source organism: uncultured Bifidobacterium sp. (assembly GCA_964477795.1). Taxonomy (GTDB): domain Bacteria; phylum Actinomycetota; class Acidimicrobiia; order Acidimicrobiales; family Ilumatobacteraceae; genus UBA668. The sequence continues at coordinate 4,809 of CAYZFZ010000097.1, read as the reverse complement.
TGGGTTCGCTCCCGATGGCGAACTCACCGGCCGCTCGCCCCGCACGACCCCGGTCGGCGGCAACGCTTCGGCGACCCGTCGGCCCGGTACCGCCGGCCCCCTGCAGTGAGTCGCCGCCCTTCCCCCCGGGCGGCGACCGGCAGGGGGCATTGGCGACTCGCGTGCGCCACCCGATCAGCGGGTGTCGAGCCGCCGCGTCGGTGTGAGGGCGGCGAACCCGCCGCCGATTGGGAAGTAGCCGTTCACGTCGGCGAAGAGGTCGAGCTGCGCATCGCTGTAGAAGCACACCTCGCCAGACGCCGACACCGGTGCGATCACGAGGTTGGGCACCGTCTGGCCGGCCACGTAGTTGAGGTTCGACGCGTTCGGGCGCGAACCACACGGGTACACGGTCACGAACCCGCCCGCTTGCGGGCCGGTCACCGTCACGTTGAGCGACACCGCACCCACCCCGGTCGCAGGGACGTAGCCGGGAAGATCGGTGACCTTCACCGTCAGCTCCACCGCGCCACCGATCTTGCTCTTGGCGACGGCACGCGCCCCCTGCGCCGAACCGGCCCGTGTGTCGAACACCCGCAAGGGTGTCACGCCCACGAAGCCGTTGCCGGCCGGGAAGTAACCGTTCACGTCGGCGATCAGGTCGGTCGGGGCGTCGCTGAAGAAGCACACCTCGCCGGCGGGCGACACCGGCGCGATGACCGCGTTCGGAACGGTCTGGCCGGCCACGAAGTTGAGGTTCGACGCGTCGGGGCGCCCACCGCAGGGATACACCGTCACGTAGCCGCCGGCCTCCGGACCGGTCACCGTCACGTTCAGCGACACCGCGCTCACCCCGCTGGCGGGAACGTACCCGGGAAGATCGGTGACCTTGACCCTCAGCTCCACCGCACCGCCGATCTTCGCCTTGTTCACCGAGCGCAGACCCTGCGCCGCCCCGACCCGGGTGTCGAACAAGCGCGCCGGTGAGGAGGGGGTGAAGCCGCTGCCGGCCGGGAAGTAGCCGTTCACGTCGGCGATCAGGTGGGTCTTCGAGTCGCTGAAGAAGCACACCTCACCCTCGGCAGAGACGGGAGCGATGACGGCGTTGGGCACCGTCTGGCCGGCCACGAAGTTGAGGTTCGACGCGTCGGGGCGCCCGCCGCATGGGTAGACGGTGACGAAGCCGCCGCCGTCGGGGCTCGTCACCGTGACGTTCAACGAGACCGCTCCCACGCCGGACGCGGGCACCCCGTTGCGACCGGTCATCTTCACCCGCAGGGGCAGCGCAGGGCTCACCTTGAGACCGATGCGCCCTGCGCCGTTCAGCGACACGAACCCCTTCTCCGTGGAGAACGTGGCCTCACCGCGAACCGCGCCAGGGCTCGACTCGGAGCGGCTTCCGAACACCAGCGAGTCGGTGGTGGAGCCGGCGACGACGTAGTTGCCCAGCTCGTCGGAGTCCACGGCGTAGATCCCGCCAGCAACTGCTTGATCGAAGAGGAGCGTCGCAACGACTTGCGGATCGCCTTCCAAGCTGAACATCCGGAGTCTGCCCGGTGCACCGTTGCCTTCAGTCACGAGCAGTCGCTGTCCACCGCTGAGTACTTCGCCCGTATGGATGAACTGCACGTTGGCGTCCCCAGTCATGGTGACGGTGCCACGTAGCGAACCGTCGATGGCGCTGAAGCTCTCGATCCCCGCGAGGCTTTCCGTGTCTTTGATCGTCTTGATCCAGAGCGTTTGGTCGTTGACCATCAGCACCCGCGTCTCCTGGCCCGCAAGGCCAGCGCCACCCCTCCGACCAAGCTGCTTGACCGTGAGTACTTCGGCACCTGTACTGGCCGCGAGCTTGATCATCGTCACGTTTGACGCCAATGTCGGCAACGGGCGCGGGTTGCTCCCGACCACCCAAATGGCACCATCAGGTGCTTCCGCCACCGCAGGCAGGTCCGCCGAGCGAGGCTGGGAGTCGTACGTCCACACCTCGTTCAACGAGGCGTCCATCAGCTCCACGTCAGCGGTCACCGGACCGGGGAACGACCCGCCCGTGACGTTCACCTTGACGAGCCCTCCCGCTCGCAGAGCGGCACGCGACGTTGAGATGCCAGCCGCATATCCGCTGACTACTGGGCGCGCCCCCAACTCAGTGCCGACGTTGTCGATCGAGCGGAGTGAGCAATTCACCGGATTCAGGAACTCGCACGTCTCGATGTAAGCAACCCCATCCCCATCGACGTCGATGACGGGCGCCCGAGGGACGACTGAGTAGACGGCGACGGTGTTGCCGTCCTTGAGCAGCTTCGTCCACTGCGTGGCGCCGGTTGCGTCCTTGTACTGGACGAACCGCTGGTACACGGCACCGGGGGTTGTGAAGCCCTCGAAGGTTCCGGAGAAGAAGCCGGCAAGGAAGTACCCACCCGTCGGCGAGATCTCGACCTCCTGGTAGCGGGAGAAGTTCTCCGGCCCTGGATCGCCGTAGATGTAGTCCCACCCGTCCCCCGCCACGGATCGCGGTGCCGCCGCGACCCCGCCCAGCATCAACAGGCATGTCCCCAACAGCCGCGCCACAACCCGCATCGATCCCACCTCGTCGTCGATCGGCACCCGGCCACATCCGGGGTGCCTGCTCGACATCGGAGCCTAGATGGCCGCCGGGGGAGTGCCAGTGGTGTGCCCAGAGTGTGTCCAGAGTGTGCCCAGCGCCATGCCGCCGGCGAGCGGCACCCACGAGACCGCGCCGCTAACGTGACGCCGTGAAGTTGCGTCCCCGGCTGCTCGTGATCTCGCTCGTCGTGTCGCTCGTGGCCTCGGTCGCCATCGCCTGGGCGATCACCCGCGGCGGCGACGACAGCAGCGCCGACGGCGAGATCGTCAACGTCGACGGCACCTCCGGCCCGTTGCAGCCACCGACGCTGGGCACCAACGCGGTGGTCAAGGGCAAGCCTCTGCCCGAGGTCAGCGTGCAGACCCTTGACGGCGACGAGGTGGAGATCGCCTCGCTGATCGGCCAGCCGATGGTCATCAACGTCTGGGGCTCCACCTGCGGGCCGTGCAAGCAGGAGCTGCCCGCGTTCGCCGCCGCCCACCAGGTGTTCGGCGACCAGGTGCGCTTCGTCGGCATCGACTACCTGCCACCCAGCGATCGCGAGGAGTCGTTCGCCCGCGACAAGGGCGTGCAGTACGAGTTGCTCTACGACACGAACGGCGACTTCGTCAACGACGTCGGCATCGCCGCCTTCCCCGTCACCCTGTTCGTCGACGCGAACGGCACGATCGTGCGCCAGTCCGGCCAGCTCGACGAGGCGACGCTCACCGAGCACATCCAGAACGAGCTGCTGTGAACCTGTCGCTCAGCTTCATCCGCGGGCTGGTGGCCTCCATCAATCCGTGCGGCTTCGTACTGCTGCCCACCTACCTCATGTACTTCCTCGGGGTCAGCGCCGCCGACGAGACGGCGCGCCGGGCACCGATCAGCCGCGCGCTCGTGGTGGGCACGATGGTGTCGTCCGGCTTCATCGTCGTCTTCTTCGCGATCGGCGCCGTCACGCAGTACTGGACGACCGCGCTGTTCGACAACGCGAAGTACGCCACCGCGGTCATCGGGGTGCTGTTCGTGATCCTCGGCATCGCCATGCTGTTCGGGTTCAAGCTGCCGCTCACCACGCCCCGCATCGAGGCCGGCGGGCGCGACCGCACGGTCAGCTCGATGTTCCTCTATGGCGTGGCCTACGCGGTTGCCTCCCTCGGCTGCACGCTGCCGCTGTTCATCGCCACCCTGTTCCAGACCGGCAAGCGCTCGGGCTACTGGGCGGGCGTCGCCAACGTGATGGCGTACGCGCTCGGCATGGCGCTCGTCGTCGTCTCGCTCACGCTGGCGTTGGCCACCGCCAACATGGGCTTCGTCCGCTGGCTGCGCGCCAAGATGCAGTACGTCGAGATGGTGTCGGGCGCGTTCGTGCTCCTCTCCGGGTTGTACCTGCTGTGGTACTTCTGGCAGCGCGACGTCAACGAGAACGGCGACCCGATCACCGACGCGGTCGACAACCTGCAGCAGGACATCACCGGCTGGCTCAACGGGCACTGGCAGATCGTCGCCTGGACGCTGGGCACCATCGTCGTGGCAGCCATCGGCTACGCGGTGGTCCGCGAGCACAGCCGCCGACCGCACCCCGAATGACCGGCACACCCTTCCGCGACCTGCTGGCGACGCCGGGGGTGCGTGAGGTGTGCGAGCTGCGCAGCCGCCTGGGCTTCATGGCCTTCCACGGTGGCGCGCTGGAAGCGTTGACGGACGTGGTGGCCGAGCGCGCCGCTGTCGGGAGCGGGGCGAGCTACTACGGCGTGCTGCAGCCGGAGGACTTCCTCTGGCACATCCCCTCGCACCGGGTGGCGCCCGCCGAGTCGGAGGTGCTGGCCGGCTTCCTCGACCATGTCGACGTCGTCGTCACCATCCACGGCTACGGCCGCCACGGGTTCTGGACGACCCTGCTGCTGGGCGGCCAGCACCGCCCCTTTGCCGATCACATCGCCGGCCACCTGCGCGAGCACCTGCCGGAGTACACGATGGAGACCGACCTGGAGGCGATGCCCAAGGAGCTGCGCGGCCTGCACGCCGCCAACCCGGTGAACCTGGCCCGCCAGCAGGGCGTGCAGATCGAGCTGCCGCCCAGGGTGCGCGGCAGCAGTCCGATCTGGAAGGACTGGGAAGGCCCCGGCCTGGTACCCCACACCGAGTCCCTGATCGCCGGCCTCGTCGCCGCCGCCACCACCTGGAAGCTGTGAGGGTCGACCCCCATCGCTCGCTGGCCGGTGGGGGTGGTGTGGAGGGGG
>CAYZFZ010000096.1:0-11467 GCA_964477795.1 uncultured Bifidobacterium sp. | reverse complement strand
CGCCTCGGCTTCCAGTCCGAGCTGGCCTCGATGGTGGTGGAGTGCGTCACCAACAGCTACATGAACGCCGAGACCATCCGTGTCGACGGTGGCATCCGCATGCCACCCAAGTGACCCTCGGGATGTGACACAGGGCCGGTATCCCGCAGGGGATGCCGGCCCTGTGGCGCGCTCGGGGCGGGCATACTGTCCGCCGCGCACACCGAGGAGGTACGTCATGAAGGCAATGTGGAACGGCGCCGTCATCGCCGAAAGTGACGACACCGTGGTCGTGGAGGGCAATCACTACTTCCCGGCGGGCTCGGTGAAGGCGCAGTACCTCACCGACTCGGCGAGCAACACGACCTGCGCGTGGAAGGGCACCGCCAGCTACAAGCACGTCGTCGTCGACGGCCAGGTCAACTCCGACGCCGCCTGGTACTACCCGGCACCGAAGGCGGCCGCCGCCGAGATCAAGGGTCGCTACGCGTTCTGGAAGGGCGTGCAGGTCAGCGCCTGAACCCGGGCGTGGTCAGCGCGACGAGCCGCAGGAGGGAGCAGCCGAAGCGGAGCGGAGGCCAGTCCCGACCGTGCTACGTGGCGAGGGAAGCGCCAGCGACGAGCCGCAGGAGGGAGCAGCCGAAGCGGAGCGGAGGCCAGTCCCGACCGTGCTACGTGGTGTAGTCGGCGTTGATGCGGACGTAGCCGTCGGTGAGATCGCAGCCCCACACGGTGGCGTCGGCGGTGCCGCCGGTTGTGAGGCTGACGTGGATGAGCACGTCGTCGCCGCGCATGTACCCCGCGAGCGCGGCCAGGCCTGCGTCGTCGAGCCGCGCCGGGTAGACCTCTTGCGTGCCGAAGCGGATGACGACGGCGCCCTGGTCGACCTCGTCCGCGGTGGTGGCCTTGCCGACGGCCATCGCCACGCGGCCCCAGTTGGGGTCGGCGCCGTGCACAGCGGTCTTCACCAGCGGGGAGTTGACGATCGCGCGCGCGACCCGCTTGGCCTGCTCGCCGGAAGCGGCGCCGTCGACGGTGACCTGCAGCAGGGTGGTGGCACCCTCGCCGTCGCGGGCGATCTGCTTGGTGAGGGATTGGGCCACGTCGTGCAGTGCGGCCTCGAACGCCGCCGGCTCCACCGACCCCGCCACGCCGCTGGCGAACACGACTGCCGTGTCGCTGGTGGAGGTGTCGGTGTCCACCGACACGCAGTTCAGCGTGCGGTCGATCACGCGGCGGAAGGCGCCGTCGAGCGCGGCCGCGGGGATGGCGGCGTCGGTGAAGAACATCGCGATCATGGTGGCCATTTTCGGCTCGATCATGCCGACGCCCGTCGCCACGCCGACCACGCGCGCCTCGCTGCCGGCCACCGTGGCCGATGCCGTCTTCGGGACGGTGTCGGTGGTCATGATGCCGCGCGCCACCGCGGCGGCGTCGGTGCCGGGCAGGGGAGCGGGGATCGCCGCCAGGCCGGCACGGACGCGGTCCATCGGGTAGGCGCGCCCGATGACGCCGGTGGATGCGATCAGCACCTGGGACGGGGCGCAGCCCAGTGCCTGCGCGACGCCGGCGACGACCTCCTCGGCGTCGGCCAGGCCCTGCTCGCCGGTGGCGACGTTCGCGTTCTTGGAGATCACCACCATCGCCCGTGCCGTGCCGGCAGCGACGTGACGGCGGCTGACGAGCACGCTGGGGCCGGCGAAGGAGCTCTGCGTGAACACCCCGGCGGAGGTGCACGGTGCATCGGCGGCGACGACGGTGAAGTCGTCGGTGCCGTCCTTGATGCCGATGTTGCTGACGTGGGAGTGGAAGCCGCGTGGCAGCGGCAGGGAGTCGTGCGAGGTCACGCCGGCTGCATCTCGTTGAGGTGCTCGCGGATCCGCAGGAACAGCCCGCTGAGCTGCTGGACGCCGTCGGCGCCCAACGGCGCGATGAAGTGACGGCGCACGCTCTCCACATGATCCGGTGCGGCGTCGGTCATCTTCTGCAGGCCGCTGGGCGTCAGCTGCGCGTACATCACGCGGCGGTCGCTGCAGGACGCGGCCCGATCGACCCAGCCGGCCTTCACCATCCCGTCGAGGCGGCGGGTGAGACCGCTGGGCGACAGGCGCAACGCGGCGGCCAGGTCGCACATGCGCATGCGCTGATCGGGCGCCTCGGAGAGGAACACCAGCACGGTGTAGTCGCCCATCGTCACCCCATGGACCGCGACGTCGGCTTCGAACGCCGCGGTGAGGTCGGGCATCGTCGTGATGAAGTTGCGCCAGGCGGTCTGTTCGGACTCGCTGAGCCAGTTCGTGGGCATGGGCTCAGCCTACCGAATGAGTTGTCGTAGGAAATAGTTGTCATCACAACTATTCGCGTGTAAAGTTGACCCTGTCAATCGGGTATTCAACCGGTGCCCAACCCCCTCAGCAACAGGAGCACACCATGTCCGCCACCATCTCCGACAGCGGCCTCGCCGCGCTCACCGCCGGCACCTGGACCGTCGACGCCGGTCACTCGACCATCGGCTTCGTCGTCCGCCACCTCGTGGTCGCCAAGGTCCGCGGCCAGTTCACCGACTTCGCCGGCACCATCACCGTCGGTGCCGATCCGCTGCAGTCCAAGGTCGAGGCCACGGTGGCCGCGAGCTCCATCGACACCCGCGACGAGGGCCGCGACGGCCACCTGCGCGGCAGCGACTTCTTCGACACCGAGCACTTCCCGCAGTGGACGCTCGTCAGCACGGGCATCGACGCCAAGGGCAGCGACTATGTGCTGCACACCGACCTGACGATCAAGGGTGTCACCAAGGCCGTCGACTTCGCGCTCGAGTTCGACGGTGTCGCCGTCGACCCGTGGAACAACACCAAGGCCGGCTTCACCGCCGAGGCAGAGATCAGCCGCAAGGACTTCGGCCTGGAGTGGAACGTCGCGCTCGAGGCCGGTGGCTTCGTGGTCGGCGACACTGTCAAGATCACGCTCGAGATCGAGGCACTGAAGGCCTGAGGCACACGCCTGCGCACATCTGCGGAGGCGAACGGAAACGAACTCGGGCCCCGGCCCGGAAGGAAGGCACACCGAGATGTCCATCAAACGGTTGAACCACGCAGTGCTCTACGTCACCGATGCGAAGGCGTCGGCAGCGTTCTACACCGGCGTCCTCGGCTTCGAGGTCATGGCCAGCATGGGCGACCAGGCGTACTTCCTCCGGGCCGACGGCTCCGACAACGACCACGACCTGGGTCTGTTCTCCGTGGGGCCCCGGCCGGTCGCACCCCACTCGATCGGGCTGTACCACCTTGCGTGGCAGGTGCACACGCTCGAGGAGCTCGTCGCCCTGCGCGCCACGTTGCTCGCTGCCGGCTCACTCGTTGGCGAGAGCGACCACGGGGTGAGCAAGAGCCTCTACGCGAAGGATCCCGACGGCATCGAGTTCGAGATCATGTGGGCCGTCCCGAGGGCGGACTGGCCCGCACAGGCGGGTACCCGCCAGCTCGACCTCGACGTCGCGCTGGCCCGCTGGCCGGGTGTCGACACCGCCGACCAGTAGGCGGTCGGCGGCAGCTGCGCCAGCCGGGCTGCGGGTCAGCCCAGCAGCGCCGCGAACGCGTCGTCGAGGCGGGCGTGCTGGAAGCGATACCCGGACTGCTGCAGCACACCCGGCAGCACGCGCTGGCCGGTGAACAGCAAGGCGTCGGCCAGCTCGCTGCCCAGCAGCAGCTTGGGCCCGAATGCCGGCACGGGCAGTGCCGACGGGCGCCCGAGCGCCTTCCCGAGCGACTTCGCGAACATGGCGTTGGTGACCGGGTTCGGTGCCGTCAGGTTCACCGGGCCGGCGACGTCGGCTGCCAGCAGGTGCCTGATCGCGCCCACCTCGTCGGGCAACGAGATCCAGCTCTGCCACTGCCGGCCGCTGCCGAAGCGACCGCCGGCGAACAGCTTGAACAGGGGCAGCATCTTCTTCAGCGCACCGCCCTTCGGGGAGAGCACGATGCCGGTGCGCAGGAACGCCACCCGCGTGCCCGCGTGCGCGGCGGGCTGCGCCGCTGCCTCCCACTGGTGGCAGACGCCGGCGAGGAAGTCGTCGCCGATCGGTGACCGCTCGTCGAGCTCACGGTCGTCCGACGCGCCGTAGATGCCGATCGCGGAACCACTGAGCAGCACCGGCGGCCGGTCGGTGCAGGTGGCGATCGTCTCGGCGAGCAGGGTGGTGGAGCGGACGCGGCTGTCCAGGATCTGCGCCTTGTAGTCCGCCGTCCAGCGATGGTCGGCGATGCCCGCACCGGCGAGGTGCACGACCGCGCCGGCCCCCTCCAGGGCGTCCTGCGGCAACACGCCCTTGGTGGGGTCCCACTGCACGTCGCCCGCGTCCGGGCTGCGCCTGACCAGCCGGACGACCTCGTGGCCCTCGCTGCGCAGCTCGCCGCACAGCGCGGAGCCGATGAGCCCTGACGATCCGGAGATGATGACTCGCATCGGCACAGGGTATGCCCGGGTGCGTGCGCCGTCGTGGCGGACGCCACGTTGGCGGCGATTGCTCGCGGGTCAGCTCATGTCGATGTGGACCGGCACGCTGACCACCACGGTGTCGGGGCGGTACAGCAGGCGCGCCTTCAGCGCGAACGCCGACTGGTTGTGCAGCCACTGACTGCTGAGCTTGGTGACGGACTCGGGGATCACCACCGTGATGATGTCGTCGTCGCGCTCCGAGTCGATCTCGTCGAGGTAGGCGAGCACCGGCCGCGTGAGCTCGCGGTACGGCGAGGAGATCGTGTGCAACTCGATCGGCACGTCGTAGTCGTCCCACTGCTGGTGCAGCGCACGCTCCTCCTCGGGATCCTGCACGATCGACAGGGCGATGATGCGCTCGGGGCTGAGGCTGCGGGCGTACTGCACCGCATCGAGCACGCCGCGGTTGACCTTGCCGACGAGCACCACCACGTAGTGGGTGCGGCGAGGCGACTTGTAGCCCTCGGGCACGACCAGCGACTTCTTGACGTGCTGGTAGTGCTTGCCGATCGTGTAGAAGATCGAAACCATGATCGGGATCAGGGCGGCCGGGATCCAGGCGCCCTGCAGGAACTTCGACACCACGACGATGACGGCGATGATGCCCGTCGTGATCGCGCCGATCAGGTTGATGGTGAGGCCCAGGCGCCAGTGCGGCTCGCGCAGCTTCAGGTGATGGCGCACCATCCCGGACTGGCTGAACGTGAAGCCCATGAACACGCCGAACGCGTACAACGGGATGAGGGCGGAGATGTCGCCCTTGAACACGACGATCAGGATGCTGGCCACACTGGCCAGGAAGATGACGCCGTTGGAGTACACGAGCCGGTCGCCGCGGTTGGCGAACTGGTGGGGCAGGAAGCCGTCCTTGGCGATGATGCTGGAGAGGCGAGGGAAGTCGGCGTAGGCGGTGTTGGCCGCCAGGATGAGGATCGAGAACGTCGCGATCATCGTCATCCAGAACAGGACGCCCTTGCCGTTGTACAGGTACTCGGCCATCAGGCCGAGTCCGTTGCCGTCGTGCTCGCCGCGATACGGCTTGAGCCGGGCAGCGAGGATCGACACCGACAGGAAGCAGCCACCGAGGATGACGCCCATCCACACGAGCGTGTGTGCGGCGTTCTTCGCCTCGGGCTTCTTGAATGCGGGCACGCCGTTGGAGACGGCCTCCACGCCCGACAGGGCGACCGCGCCGGACGAGAACGCCCGCAGCAGCAGGAACAACCCGAGCGAGCCGACGTGCTGCTTGGCCTCGATCGCCTCCTCGGACAGCATGCGCTCCGGGATGGGGCCGACGTGCTGGACGAAGATGCGGTAGAAGCCGGTCGCGATCAGGAGCAGCAGCATCAGGATGTAGAAGTACGTGGGGCCGGCGAACAGGGCGCCCGATTCCTTGAGGCCGCGCAGGTTCGCGAGCGTCATCACGAGGATGCACAGGAGGCAGATCGGTACCGCCCAGTCGTGACTCAACCCCGTCGCGGTGCGGATGGCGAGCACGCCGCCTGCGACCGACACAGCCACCGTGAGGATGTAGTCCACGAGCAGTGAGGAGCCGGCTATCAACGACGGGATGGTGCCGAGGTTCTCCTTCGACACGATGTAGCTGCCACCGCCGCTGGGGTAGGCGTGGATCGTCTGCCGGTAGCTGAGCACGACGATGACCATCAGGATGCAGACGATGATCGCGATGGGGATGATGGGCCCCCACGCCTTCGAGCCGACGCCCAGCTTGGCGGCGCCCGCGCCACCGCCGACACCGAGCAGGACGACGAGGATCTCGTCGGTGGCGTAGGCGGTGGAGGAGATGGCGTCGCTGGCGAACACCGGCAGGGCGATGAGCTTGCGGAGCCGTTGGTGGCCTTCGTCGGCGGTGGCGATCGGGCGGCCGATGACGAGGCGCTTGAGCGATTGGAACATGGTGCCGGCGAGCCTAGGCCGCGTTACAGTTCTGCACCGCATACCGGAGCCGCGGAACCCGAGGCGGTCGCGGCGAGGAGGACACAGACGTGCATGTAGTGATCGTGGGCTGTGGGCGGGTCGGCTCGTCGCTTGCCCACAACCTGGTCGGCGAAGGGCACACGGTCTCGATCATCGATCGCAAGCCCGCCGCGTTCGAGCGTCTGGCGAAGGATTTCCCCGGCCAGAAGCTGTCCGGCATCGGGTTCGACCGTGATCTGCTGGTGAAGGCCGGCATCGAACGGGCCGAGGCGCTCGCTGCGGTCACGAACGGCGACAACTCCAACATCCTCGTCGCCCGTGTGGCACGCGAGACGTTCGGCATCGAGCGGGTCGTCGCCCGCATCTACGACCCGCAGCGGGCAGCTGTGTACCAGCGGCTGGGCATCGCCACCGTCGCGCCCGCGCTGTGGACCACCGAACGCGTGCTGCGCCGGCTGATGCCCGATGCGCTCGCAGTCGAGTGGGTCGATCCGTCGGCGAAGGTGTCGCTCGTCGAGCGCACGTTCGGCAACGCATGGGCCGGCCGGCGCGTGCTGGAGGCGGAGACCTCGGGCATCCGTATCGTCGCCGTCAGCCGCCTCGGCTCGGCGATGCTGCCCACCCCCGACCTCGTCGTCCAGGAAGGCGACGTCGTGTACCTCGCCGTCGCCCACGACGCGATCTCGCACCTCCCCGAACTCACCACCAACCCGCCCGCTGCGCACTAGGAGCCGAGAATGAACGTCGTGATCGCAGGCGGTGGAAGTGTCGGCCGATTCATCGCCGAGCAGCTCGTCAGTGGTGGCCATCAGGTCACCATCGTGGAGAACGAGGCGCGCGTCACCGGGCAGTACGAGAGCACCATCGAAGGTGTCTCCTGGCTCAAGGGCGACGCGTGCGACTTCGGGACGCTGAAGGCCGCCGGCCTCGAGCGTGCCGACGTGGTGGCGTCGGTCACCGGCGACGACGAGGACAACCTCGTCATCTCGCTGCTCGCCAAGCAGGAGTTCGCCGTGCCGCGCGTCGTGGCTCGTGTCAACAACCCGAAGAACGAGTGGATGTTCAACGAGACCTGGGGCGTCGACGTCTCGGTCAGCACGCCGCACCTGATCACCGGGCTGGTGCAGGAGGCGGTGTCGGTCGGTTCGTTCGTCCGCCTGCTGTCGTTCGAGGGCGGCAACGCCAAGCTGGCTGAGGTGACGCTCGCCGAGAACTCGCCGGCCGCCGGCAAGGAGATCGTCGAGGTCGGCTTCCCGCGCGACACCACCGTGGTGGCCATCCTGCGCGACGAGAAAGTGGTTGTGCCTCGCGGCGACACGATCCTGCGCGTGGGCGACGAGGTGCTGGTGCTCGTCACCGCCGAGAGCGAAGACGGCGTCCGCGGGCTGCTGATCGGCTGATCGGCGGCCGGGCTGTCGCGCTCGCCGCGCTCAGTGCGCGAGGAGCGTGTAGGCCGGGTTGAGCATCACGAGGCGGCCGCGCTCGGCGCGGGCAACGCCTTCCAGCACCAGCGCCCGGTTGTGCTCGACGCCCGCGAGCTTGCGCCGACCGGTGAACACGGCGACGGCAGTGCCCGTGCCGTCGTCGACGGTGATCTCGAACGCCTGCACGCCCGAGCGCGGCGCCACGCGCATGCGGGTGACCTCGCCGCCCACGCGCACGGCGGTGCGCGGCGTCATCGACCCGATCGACGTGAGCCCGAGGCCGGCGAAGCGGTCCTGCAACCGTTGGTCGTCGAGCTCGTCGACGGTGGTGCGGAGTCGTTTGGCGAGATCGCGGAGGCCCATGCCTCGGATGCTACCCATCCCCTGCCCGGTGAGGAGGGGCGCGTCAACGGTGCAGGATCCAACCCTCCTCGGCGATCGCGGCCTGGCCGACGTCGGGTGGTAGAGCAGGGTGGAAGCAGCCGGCGAGCTGCCCGTCGCGGTCGGCGGTGGCGAGATGGTGGGTGAGCGCCACCACCTGGCGGGCGTCCTTCACCGGGTGCTCGATCTGGTCGACAGCGATGGCGCTCGGCCACACTTCCGCCAGCACGATCGCATCGCCGGCGCCGCAGGGGTCGTTGGTGAAGCCGGTCTCGAACGGCCAGACCCGCACGCGCCGGGCAAGGCTCGGTGCGGTGCGCAGCCGCTGCAGCGCGGGAATGCCCGTCAGCGTCTGGCTGCCGACTGCGCCGGCACCGAGCAGTTGCCACACGGAGAACGGCCGGCGGCCGGACTGGGTGGCGATGTGCCGCTCCGTCGTGCGCGTCGCGGGCAAGAGAGCCGCCGGTGGTTTCGTGGCGGCGAGCGACCTGCTTGCACGAGCAGCGGGCACGCCCCAGAACTGGTGGCACCCCAGCCGCTCGTTCAGCTCGGCGGCGACGTCCCAGCGGTTGTTCCGGTTGCGATCGTCGTCGGTGAGCGCTGCGGTCAGGTGCTCCCACGTCGCCTGCCAGGCGGGCACGGTCGATGCGGAACCGGCCAGGCCGGCGGCGCGGGCGAACCCGGCCGGGTAGCCGAACGCGAAGTCGAAGCCGACGAGCACCCGCCGGCCGTGATGGTGCGCCAGGCGCGCCGCCAGGTGGTCGATGGCACGCGCGCGGGTGCGATGGTTGTGCAGCGGCTCCGGCACGGCCGACGCCGTGTCGAGCTCGTACGACCAGATGCTGTCCGCGCCGGTCGCCGGCGCGCTGCTCGCGCTCCAGTCGACGATCATGATCACGTCGAAGCGGGCGGGCACGGCCGCAACGGTACGCCGACAAGGGCTGCGCCGAGGGGCCGCGGCGCACGGCATACGCTCGGTTGCATGTGCCGCAACATCACCACCCTTCGCGGTCTCGAGCCGGTGGCCACCACCGAGGAGATCGAAGCCGCCGCCCGCCAGTACGTGCGCAAGATCAGCGGTGTCCAGAAGACGTCGCCCGCCACCGAGGCTGCGTTCGAGGCGGCCGTCGCCGAGATCGCGCACATCACCGCGCATCTGCTGGAGGATCTGCCGCCGCGCAAGCAGCCCCCGCCCACCCTGCCGCCGCTGCGCCGCATCAAGGTCAGCCGCCCGCCCGCCGCAGCCGCCGCCATCGGCTGAGCGCCACGCCCCGGTGGCGGCGCAGGGCGCGACGGGCGGTGCGCCGTAGCCTGTGAGCCGCCATGCGCACCCGCACCCTGCTCCTGCTCGCTGTCTCCTGTGGCCTCGCCATCCTCCTCGCCGGTGGGATCCAGCTGTTCCGGCTCGCCAACCAGGAACCGGCGAAACCGCCGCTGTCGATCGGCGAGACGGGCCGCGCCGGTGACGTGAAGGTCACCGTCGACGATGTCGACACCACCGACGAGGCGCTGGTCGTGACGATCACGCTTGCGGGCGTCGACGACGCGAACGGCATCGACGGCTTCTCGCTGGTGGCGCCCAACAAGCGCATCGCTCCCGTCGCCGCCGCCGACGACCCCGACGCGTGCACTGCCATCGTCGTGGCAGCGACCACGTGCACGCTCACGTTCCCCACGGCCGGGCTCACCGGCAGCGACCGCCAGCTGCTGCTCATCCGCGCCGAGGACCAGGTCCGCTGGCGGCTCGCCTGACGGGTGCAATCGGTACCACCCGCTGCGACGTCCGCGCTCACCCGGTACCGTTGCGCTGACAAGTCCGCGACCCCCGACAGAGTGGAGCGAAGAAACCGATGGAGCAGCAGCAGTTCGACCTCGTGGTCATTGGTGGTGGCCCCGGCGGCTATGGCGCTGCCCTCTACGCCACATCGGCCGGGCTCAGCGTGGCGGTCGTGGAGAAGGGGTCGCTCGGCGGCACCTGCCTGAACCGTGGCTGCATCCCTGCCAAGGCCTTCCTCGAGTCCGCTGCTGTCAACCGCCATGTGCAGGACGCGGCCGACTTCGGCATCGAAACGGCCGGCCCGGCCACGGTGAACTTCGCTGCCGCCCAGGCTCGCAAGCAGAAGATCGTCGACGGCATCGTCAAGAGCCTCGGCAACTTCATGAGGTCGAAGAAGATCACCATCCTCGACGGCACCGGCTCGCTCGGCCCGAACCGCACCGTCACGGTCGCGCACGCCGACGGCAGCTCCAGCACGCTCACCGGCACCAACGTGATCCTTGCCTCCGGCAGCGTGCCGCGCACGATCCCCGGTTTCGAGCCCGCCGGGCCGGTGATGACCAGCGACGAGGTGCTGATGCTCGACACGGTGCCGGCGCGCGTCGCCGTCATCGGCGGCGGCGCCATCGGCTGCGAGTTCGCCAGCACGTTCGCCGACCTCGGTGCGCAGGTCACGATCCTGGAGGGCCTGCCCAAGATCCTTCCCGGGCTGGATGCCGACGTCGCCAACGTCGTCGTGCGCAGCTTCAAGAAGAAGAACATCGACATCAAGACCGCGGTGAAGGTGCTGGGCCACACACCGAACGGCAACGGCGGCACCACCGTGCACTTCGGCGCCTCCGACGACGACTCGCAGAACCTCGAGGTCGACGCGGTCGTGGTCAGCATCGGCCGCCGGCCCTACGCCGACGCGCTCGGCCTGCAGGGCACGGCCGTGAAGGTCAGCGACCGTGGCTTCGTGGAGGTCGACCAGTACTGCCGCACGGCCGAGCCCGGCGTGTACGCCGTGGGCGACCTGATCAACACGCCTGCCCTCGCCCACGTGGGGTACGCGGAGGCCGTCCTCGTCACCAAGCACATCCTCGACGAGGCCCCCATGCCCATCCGCTACGACCGTGTGCCGTGGGCGATCTACTGCCAGCCCGAGGTCGCGTTCTGCGGCCCCAGCGAGGAGGCGGCACGCGAGGCCGGTCTCGACGTGGTGGTCGCCAAGCACCAGTTCCGTGCCAACAGCCGGGCGCAGATCCTCGGCGAGCTCGACGGGCTGGTGAAGATCATCGCCAAGAAGAACGCGGACGGCAGCGCCGGCCAGATCCTGGGTGTGCACATGGTGGGCCCGTGGGTCACCGAGCAGCTCAGCGGCGGCTACCTTGCCGTCAACTGGGAGGCCACCGTGTCCGAGACGGCCGAGTTCATCCAGCCGCACCCCAGCCTCACCGAGCTGTTCGGTGAAACCGTTCTCTCGCTCACAGGC
>CAYZFZ010000095.1:0-11494 GCA_964477795.1 uncultured Bifidobacterium sp. | reverse complement strand
GTCGGCCGGCTCGACCTGGAGCGGATGATGGGGCACCCGCGCGATGCACGTGCCGAGTACGCGGCCGGCTCACCGATCCACCGCATCGAGCACCTGGAGGTGCCGATCCTGATCGCGCACGGCGAGCTCGACGAGCGGGTCAGCCCGCGCCAGTCGCAGGAGCTGGTCGCCGAGCTGCGCCGCGAGGGCAAGCAGTTCGAGTACGTCACCTACCCCACCGAGGGCCACGGTCTGCTGCGCACCGAGCCGTTCCTGCACTTCCACCGCCGCCTGGAGCGCTTCCTCGACTGGTACTTGCTGCCCTGACCCCCGCTCCGGGGGCTCCCGGCGAACGGCCGGGTGGCGTCTGTGCCAACATGGCCTGAACGACCGCGCAGCATTGCGCCGGACTCGGGGGAGCAGATGTCGTGAAGAGCACACGGACAACTCGACGGTGGTGGGGCATCGCGGTCGCGACGGCGGCGCTCGGTGCAGGCCTGACAACGGCGATCGCGCCGGCGACGGCGGCCGACACCGTGACGCTCACGGTGGGCCTGCTGCAGGACGTGGACAGCCCGAACGTCACGGTGGGCTACACCGTCGCGGCGTACGAACTGTGGAACCTGCAGTACGCGACGCTCACCGACAAGGCCGCCGACGACTTCGCCACCATCCCCGGCCTGGCCGAATCGTGGGAGGCCAGCGCCGACGGGCTCACCTACACGTACCACCTGCGCGCCGGCCTGAAGTGGAGCGACGGCACACCGCTCACCGCCGACGACGTGGCCTGGACCATCAACACCTCGCGCGACCAGGAGTGGACGAACCACCTGGCGACGGTGGCCAACCTCACCGCCACTGCGGTGGACGACGTGACGCTCACGGTCGTCACCTCCGTCCCCGACCCGAAGCTGCCGACGCTGGACGTGTACATCGTGCCGCGGCACATCTGGGAGCCGCACGCCTCCAGCATCGACGACATCACCGCCTACGACGCGCTCGACGGCGTGGGCTCCGGGCCGTTCACGCTGAAGAGCCGTACGGCCAACCAGGAGTGGACGATGGTGGCCAACCCCAACTACTGGCAGGGCAAGCCGGCGGTCGACCAGATCGTGTTCCGCGTGTTCAGCGACGGCGACGCGATGGTGACCGCGCTGAAGAGCGGTGAGATCGACGCTGCCCACCTCGTGCCGTCGCAGGCCTTCCAGGACATGCAGGGCGAAGCGAACATCGCCACCGTCGCCGGTGCCCAGGGTGGCTTCACCGAACTGGCGATGAACGGCATGGCCGGCGGCCTCGGCGACGGCCACCCCGCGCTGCAGGACCTCGAGGTGCGCCACGCGATCGCCCACGCGATCGACCGCGAGGCCTTGTTCGACCGAGTCATCAAGCGCCAGGGGGAGCTGATCGACACGATCGGCGTCTCGCCGAACCCGGAGTGGACGCCCACCCTGCTCGTCGACGACCAGCTCAACTACGACCCCGACCGCGCGAACCAGATGCTCGACGACGCCGGCTACCTCGACACCGACGGCAACGGCGTGCGCGAGATGCCCGGCGGCGGCCAGGAGCTGAAGTTCCGCTACGCGGAGCGCAGCGACAGTGTGATCGCCGCTGCCATCCGCGAGCTGATCCAGGGGTGGCTGTCGAAGATCGGCATCAGCCTGGAGGTGTCCGTCTACGACGACAGCCAGCTCGGCCAGATCATCTACGACGGCACCTACGACCTGTTCGTGTGGGGCTGGACGCCCTTCGTCGACCCCGACCCGATGCTGAGCTACTTCACCTGCGCCCAGCTCACCACGGATGCCGCCTCGCCCGGCTACAACGACGCCAATTGGTGCAGCCCGGAGTACGACGAGCTGTACGCGCAGCAGAACGTGGAGCTCGACCACGCGAAGCGGGTGGAGATCGTGCACGAGATGATCAAGCTCTTCTACACCGAGGGCACCTATGTGGTGCTGTTCCACGACGCCGACACGCAGGCCTACCGCACGGATCGCTTCACCGGCTGGACGCAGCAGCCCACCGGCACCGGGCCGGTGACCTTCACCAACACCTCGCCCACCTACTTCAACCTGCGGCCCATCGAGGGTGGCGGCAGCGACGACAGCTCCAACACCGGGCTGATCATCGGTGTCGTCGCCGCCGTGTTGGTGCTCGGCGCGCTCGGTGCGTTCCTCCTGATCCGCTCCCGCAGGCAGAGCGACGACCGCGAGTAAGCCTGCATCGTGCGCCCGCGCTTCGTCATCTCCAAGGTTCTGGGCGCGATCAGCACGCTCGTGTTCGTGGTCGTGTTCAACTTCTTCCTGTTCCGTGTCGTCAACGAGAACACGGTCGAGTCGATGTTCCGCGGCCGCAACCTCAGCCCCAGCCAGATCGCCCGGCTGGAGCGGCAGTTCCACCTCGACGGCACGAAGTGGCAGCAGTTCACCGCCTACGTGAACCAGCTGCTGCACGGCAACCTGGGCCTGTCGATGAAGGACTTCCGCCCGGTCACCACCGTGATCGGTGAGGCCCTGTGGCCCACGCTGCTGCTGGTGGGCACGTCCACCCTGCTGGCGATGCTCGGCATCGTGCTCGGCTTCCGGGCCGGCTGGCGGCGGCGCAGCGGGTACGACGTCGGCATCACCTCGTTCTCGATGTTCACCTACTCGATGCCCGACGCCTGGCTGAGCATGGTGTTCCTCGGCCTGTTCGCGTCGGGCCTCGGCCTGTTCCCCACGGGCGGCCTGGAGGACTCGGGCAGCACCGCCACCGGCCTGGCCCGCCTGCTCGACCAGGCGCATCACATGGCGCTGCCGGCGATCGTGCTCGCGATCGCCTACATCGGCGAGTACACCATCGTCGCCCGCTCGGCGATGATCGACACCCTGCGCGAGGACTACCTGCAGCTCGCCCGCGCGAAGGGCCTGCGCGACGCCGACGTGCGCCGCAAGCACGCCCAGCCGAACGCACGCCTGCCGGTGGTGAGCCTGTCCGCGCTGAACTTCGGCTTCGTGCTCAGCGGCGCGATCGCGGTGGAGACGATCTTCTCCTGGCCCGGCCTCGGGCGGCTCACCCGCAACGCGGCCACCGGCCCCGACTTCCCGGTGCTGCAGGGCCTGTTCCTGCTGTTCAGCGCGTCGCTGATCCTCGCCAACCTGGTGGCCGACCTGCTCTACGGCCGCATCGACCCGCGGGTGAGCGGGCGATGAGCACGCCCGTCGTCCCCCGCTCGGGCCGCGCCGTTGCCTGGGACCGCCGCCGTGCCTCGGCTCGTGGTGTGTGGCGCGGGCTGCGCAACGACCGGCTGGCGATGGCCGGGCTGGTGGTGCTGGTGCTGTTCACCCTGCTCGCGTTCAGCGCGCCAATGCTCAGCGACAAGGCCGACCTCAGCGCGGCGAACACCGGCGACAACCCGATCTGGTCGCCGCCGAGCTGGGACTTCCTGTTCGGCACCGATCACCTCGGCCACAGCGTGGCCGTGCAGTTCCTGTGGGGCAGCCGAATCAGCCTGTTCGTCGGGCTGATGGCCACCCTGCTGCAGGTGGGCATCGGTTCCGTCATCGGGCTCGCGGCCGGCTTCTTCGGTGGCTGGGTGGATGCCGTGCTGATGCGCCTCACCGACTGGTTCCTCGTCATCCCGTTCCTGCCGCTGGCGATCGTGCTCGCGGCCGTGCTCGAACGCGGGCTGTGGACGATCATCCTCGTCATCGGCATCACGTCGTGGCCGTCGACCGCCCGCCTGCTGCGCGCCCAGGTGCTCTCCGTGCGCGAGCGGCTCTACGTGGATCGTGCACGATCACTCGGTGCCGGCCGGCTGCACCTGATGCGCCGGCACATCCTGCCCAACGTCACCCCGCTGATCCTCGCCAGCACCACGCTGGCGGTGCCGATCTCCATCCTCACCGAGACGACGCTCTCCTTCCTCGGCCTCGGCGACCCCACCTCCACCTCGTGGGGTGGGATGCTCAACGCGGCCAAGGACAACAGTGCGATCAGCGGCGGCCGCTGGTGGGCGTACATGCCACCCGGCCTCGGCATCGTGGCGGTGGTGCTGGCCGTCACCCTGTTCGGGCGGGCGCTGGAGGAGATCCTCGACCCGCGGTTGCGTGAGCGATGAGCGTGCTCGAATTGCAGGATCTCCACGTGACGTATCGCACCGAGGGCGGGCCGGTGCCGGCCGTGCGCGGTGTCGACCTGACGCTGGAGCGCGGCGACACCGTTGGCCTCGCCGGCGAGAGCGGCTGCGGCAAGAGCACGATCGCGGCGGCCATCCTGCGCCTGCTGCCCAAGGGCACCGAGGTGACCGGCCGCGTGCTGCTCGGCGGTGAGGACGTGTACGAGATGAAGCCGGGCCGCCTGCGGGCGGTGCGCTGGACCGGTGCGGCCATCGTCTTCCAGGGTGCGCTGCACTCGCTGAACCCGGTGCGGCGCGTGGGCCAGCAGATCGAGGAGGCGATCCGCCTGCACAGCAAGCTGCCGAGCGCCGCCGTGAGGGCCCGCGTGGGCGATCTGCTCGAGCGCGTCGGGTTGCCCGCCTCACGCGCGGACCGCTACCCGCACCAGCTGTCCGGTGGGCAGCGCCAGCGCGTGCTCATCGCGCTCGCCCTCGCCTGCGACCCGCACCTGCTGATCGCCGACGAACCCACCACCGCGCTCGACGTGATGGTGCAGGCGCAGGTGCTCGCCCTGCTGGAGGAACTGCAGCGCGAGCACGGCATGGCGCTGCTGTTCATCACTCACGACCTGTCGGTGCTCACCTCCACCTGCGAGCGGCTGGCCGTGATGTACGCGGGGCGCATCGTGGAGGAAGGCGGCAGCCACGAGCTGTTCACCGATCCGCGCCACCCCTACTCGCTGGCGCTGGCCGCGGCCTTCCCCACGATCGGCGACCCCGCGTCGCGGATGCACCCTCGCGGCCTGCCCGGTGACCCGCCCGATCCATCCGCGCTGCCCGGCGGCTGCCCCTTCCACCCGCGCTGCGCGGTGGCCGTGCCCGAGTGCAGCTCGCTCGACGTGATGCTGAGCGATGTCGGGCCGGGGCGCCGTGCGGCCTGCGTGCACGTGAGGCCGGCCCATGTCTGAGCCCCGCATGTCTGAGCCGGCGCCTGCGCAGCACATCGACGATCAGGTCGTCTCGCTCGTCAACGTGCAGGTGCAGTTCGGCGGCGGCCGCGTGCGCGCGGTCGACACCGTCTCGCTGGACGTCGGCCGCGGTGAGGTCGTCGCGCTGGTGGGCGAGTCGGGGTGCGGCAAGACCACCCTGATCCGCTCGATCATCGGGCTCGAGCCGCTGGCCCACGGCTCGATCACGGTCGAGGGCAAGCAGGTCGGCGGTGGGCGCGGCCTGCGCGCGCTGCGCCGAAGGGTGCAGATGATCTTCCAGGATCCGTCGGGCGCCTTGAACCCGCGGCACTCGATCTACGAGGCGGTGGCCGAGGGGTTGCGCATCCACAAGGTGAGGGGCCACGAACCCACGCTCGTGGCCGACGCGCTCGCCGCCGCCGGCCTGCGCCCCGCCGAGCGATACCTGCGCCGCTTCCCCCACGAGCTGTCCGGCGGCCAGCGCCAGCGCGTGCTGATCGCGGCGGCAATGGCGCTGCAGCCGGCAGTGCTGCTCGCCGACGAGCCGGTGGCCAGCCTCGACGCCTCCATCCGCGGTGAGATCCTGGCCCTCATGCGCTCGTTCGTGGACTCGCACGGCGTGTCGATCATCGCCGTCACCCACGACCTCGGCCTCGCCTGGAACATCGCCGACCGCGTCGCCGTCATGTACCTGGGCCGCATCGTCGAGGTAGGGCCCGCCGAGGATGTGCTGCGCGCCCCCCAGCACCCGTACACGCAGGCGCTGCTCAGCGTGGTGCCCGAGATCGAGGGCCTGGAGCAGCAGATCCTCACCGGTGAGACGCCGGACCCGTCGCGCATCCCCGCCGGCTGCCGCTTCCACCCACGCTGCCCGCTGCTGGCCAGCGGCGCGGCGGACCGGTTGGGCATCGCCGACCTGTGCCGTGGCGTCGACCTGGAGCTGGAGCCAGAGGTCGGTTCGCACCGAGTGGCCTGCCACGCGGTGCACCGCCCGGCCCTGCCGGAGTCGTCAACGGCCTAGAGGTTCCCGGCCGGGGGTTGAGGGTGCACGCCACTGGCGGGCGACCCACAGCAGCAACCAGCGGCCATCGTCCCGTGGCTGGCTACTCCCGGTCCCGTCGTTTCGATTTCGATCTGCCGTGATCGGGACGCGGGGTCGTCACAGGACCGAATCGACACCGAAACCGGAATCGAAATCGAACAGACGAGACCACAGGGGAAGGCGCCAGTCCCGGCCGCCTCTTCTCGGCCTGCTGCGAGCCCTCTTCCCGAACCCTCTTGCCGAACGGCTGCGCCGGCGGCCAGCAGTTCGACCAGCCGACGAGCGCACCTTCAGCGTCGCCTTGCTGTCGCCGAACAGGCTGCCGGCGACCGACAATTTCATATCTCCATGCTATAATACTGGCATGTCGGAGGATTCGGCTTTCGCGCGGCTGCTGGAAGTAGCCGTCGGGCAGCACGGCTTCATCACGCCAGAGAGCGCAACCGCAGCCGGAGTGGACCCAGCGCGTCTGCCGGTCATGCTGGCGCGAGGGCAGCTCGAACGGTGGGGTCGAGGGCTGTACCGCATCCCCCAGCTGCCGATCGAAAAGTACGACCACCTTGCAGCTGCCGTACTGCGTGTCGGCCACGGTGCCGTCGTGTCGCACGCCTCAGCGGCCTACCTCCACGGCGCGGACGACACGTTGCAGGAGACGATCGATGTCACCGTTCCCACGTCGGCGCGGATTCGACGCGCCGGTCTCGACGGCATCACGATCTGGCGCGAGGATCTGGCGAGTGGCGATCTCACGGTTGTTGATGGCATCCCCACCACCACCAACCATGCGGTCAGCGAGACGTTCCGAGCGCTCGCGCCGAACGCACCCGCGCCGAGCCGCGACACTGCGCTGGTGGCACGACCGCGCGTGGAGCTGATCGACGGCAAGGTGCTGTACGACGGATGGTCCCTGGTCGCATGGGCTTCACGAGTCGCCGACCGAATCGTCGAGCGATTCGACGTGAGCCTGATCGTGCTCTACGGCTCGGTCTCACGCGGCGACGACGGCCCCGACTCCGACATCGACCTGCTCGTTGTCATGCCGTTCGCCGGCCGTCGCCATGACATCTCGGTCCGCGTGCTCAACGAGCTTCGCGACCTGCCGGTTCCGGTCGACGTCACCGTGGTCGACCCCGCCCATCTCGACGAGGAAGCGGGTGTTCCCGGCGTCGTGCGCGCGGCGATGCGCGAGGGCAGGGTCCTTGCCGCCGCGTGATTGCACCGACGTCGCTCGCCTGTGGTTGCGCTGGGCCGACGAGGACCTTGCTCTCGCCGAGCACACAGCTGCCGACCCCGATCTGGTTGCTCGTGGCGCATGCGTCTGGGCGCATCAGTCGGCCGAGAAGGCGCTCAAGGCTCTGCTGATCCTTCGCGACATCGATCCGCCGAAGCTTCACGATCTCGACCGATTGGCGCATCGCCTGCCCGACGACGAGGGCAAAGTCTTCGTCTCGATCGAGCTTCCTTGGGCGGCGCGGTCAGCGGGGAAAGCGCTCCGTCCAGGTGCGGTGGGCGAAGGGTTCGCCGTCGCGCGTGGCGGTGAGGTCGATGTCCACGTGGAACCACTCGCGGTCGCTGCGCACGTGCAGGCGGGCCTCGGTGGAGCAGACGGTGGTGCTGCCGTCGGGCAGTGCGAACGTGAGGTCGAAGCGGCTGCAGCCGTCGGCCCACGCGTTCGACAGGTCGACCGTGCTGACGCCCAGCGAACCCTGGTACGAGTCGGTCACCGTCGTGCCGTGCGT
The DNA here is from genome assembly GCA_964477795.1 of uncultured Bifidobacterium sp. Classification (GTDB taxonomy): domain Bacteria; phylum Actinomycetota; class Acidimicrobiia; order Acidimicrobiales; family Ilumatobacteraceae; genus UBA668. The sequence goes on along the minus strand of CAYZFZ010000095.1, from coordinate 3,664 downwards.
GCCCTCGTAGGTGCCGCCGTAGCCGCTGTGCACGCGCGTCTCGCGGGCCAGCACGTCGGTCTCGTAGCGCCACACCACGCCGTCGGCGTCGTGCTCGCTGGGGCCGGGCCCGGGGTCGAACACGTCGCGGGCGGCGGGCAGCGACGTCGCGGTCCACAGCACCAGCCGCACCGATGCCCGCTGCACGCCGAGTGTGAACGGCTGCGCCGGCGGCCAGCAGTTCGGCCAGTCGGTACCGGCGATCGCGAGGCGGATGCGATGGCCGGGGACCATCGTCCATGTGGTCGCCTCGAACTGCAGCTTGAGGTCCATCCACTCGCCGGGCACGATCGGCTGGGGCTGGGCACCGGGCTCGCCGAAGGGGTCGGTGGGCCACACGCCGCGCTGGGCGAGATCGAGCATGCCGCGCGTGATCAGCGTGCTGGTGCCGTCGGGGGCGATGTCGCACAGCTTCACCGAGACATGGCCGACGGGCGCCGACGAGCGCACCTTCAGCGTCACCTCGCTGTTGCCGAACATCATCAACTCCTCGGTGTGCATCCAGTCGTAGGTGATGCTGCGCGCGTTGTCGGGCCGCTGGTCGATCGGCTGGCCCCACGGCAGGCTGCCGGCGCACGAGTTCCAGGCGGTGACGCCCACGTCGCCGGGCACGTCGGTCTCGTCGACCAGGTCGTCCATCGCTCGCGCCTGGATGGAGTTGTCGCCCTCCAGCCGTGTGCGGCGCGGCGTCTCGCGCAGCTCCGTGGGCGGCCAGACGTCGGCCTCCACCCAGTGGCCCGCGTGCAGCGCGAGATCGGGCTGCGGTGGCGTGGGCCGGCGCACGAAGATCTGGCCGCGCCGGGCGGTGGCCCGCGGCCCGCCGCGCAGGTGCTGGTCGAAGAAGCGCATCATCTCGAGGTCGCTGTCGATGTTCGGCCCGGGCCGTGCCACCGACGGACTCTTGTGGCTCCACGGCCCCGCGATCAGCCGCCAGCCGGGCATGTGCTCGATCGTGCGGAACGTGTTGTTGCGGTACCCGTCGGCCCAGCCGTTGATCAGCAGCACGGGGCAGCTCATCCGCCGGTACCCCTCGCCGCGCGGGCCCAGGCGCACCGAGCCGCGGCGCCACGTCTCGTCGGGGAGGGGATGCCGCAGCCACTGCAGCAGCCACGGCTCGTTGTGCTCGATGCGCCGGTGCCACTCGTCGACCCAGGTGCCACCCGCCGACTCGTCCCACACCGCGGGCGTGGGCGGCAGCGCGTTCATCGCGATCATGTACAGCGGGTAGTCGATCAGGTCGAGCGCGCGCAGCACGCCGCCGGCGTAGTGCACGTCGTCGGTGTAGCGGTCGTCCGTGGCGTAGGTCGCGACGATTGCGCCTAGCTCGGGGATGCCCTCCATCGCCATGTGCAGCGAGTTGAACCCGGAGTACGACGTGCCGAACATGCCGACCTTGCCGGTGCTCCAGGGTTGCGCGGCGATCCACTCGATGACGGCGCGCAGGTCGCGGCGCTCGACGTCGGGGTACTCGTCCTCGGCGATACCAGTGGAGCTGCCGGTGCCGCGCACGTCGATGCGCAGGACCGCGAACTCGCCCTCGCCGGCGAAGCGGTGGTAGCTGTCGGCGTACGACGCGGTGACGTCGTGCTGGCGGTAGGGCAGTGCCTCCAGCAGGGTGGCGAAGGGGCCCTCCACCTCGGGGAGGTAGAGCGTGCCGGCCAGCCTGGCCCCGTCTTCGACTGCGATGGAGACGAGCTGCTCTGAAACCTGCATGGCCGTTCAGGGTAGCGTTGTCCGCATGACGGTCGCGCGGACAGCAGATGCAGCGGTCATCGGTCTCGGCGGGCTCGGTTCGGCCGCGGCGTACTGGCTGGCCCGCCGCGGTGCGAGCGTCGTCGGCTTCGAGCAGTTCGAGCAGGGCCATCTGCGCGGCGCGTCGCACGACCATTCGCGGATCATCCGCCGCTCGTACCACACGCCGGAGTACGTGAGGCTGGCTGCCGGCGCCTACGACGCGTGGCGGGCCGTCGAGGCGGAGAGCCGCCAACGGATGATCACCATCACCGGCGGCGTCGACCTGTTCCCGCCCGGGGCGGCCATCGACCACCGCACCTACACGTCCAGCCTGGATGCGGAGGGTGTGCCCTACGAGTGGATCGACGGCGCGGAGATCCGCCGCCGCTGGCCGGCGTTCGCCGGGGGCGACCTCGTCACCGACGACGTGATGGGTGTCTACTCACCGCAGACCGGCATCGTGCCGGCCGGCCCCGGCACGCGGGTGATGCAGGATCTCGCCGTGGGCCGTGGCGCGACGCTGCACTTCGCCACGCCCGTGCGCGCGATCCGCCCTGTCGGCGGCGAGGTCGACGTCGTCACCGACGAGGGTGTCACGCGGGTGGGCAGCGTCGTGGTCACCGCCGACGCGTGGACGAACCGGCTGCTCGCCGATCTCGACCTGCGCATCCCGCTGGCCGTGCTGAAGGAGCAGGTCAGCTACTTCCCGCAGGCCGAGCTGCACCCCTTCGGCGTCGGCCGCTTCCCCGTGTGGATCTGGATGGACGACCCCAGCTTCTACGGCTTCCCCGTGTTCGGCGACCTCACCGCGGTGAAGGGCGCCGAGGACTGCGGTGGTCGCGAGACGGATCCCGACACGCGCACGTTCGATGCGGACCACGAGATGGAGGGCCGCCTCGGTGCGTTCATGCAGCGGCTCGTGGGCGGTGGTTGGGCGGCGCCGCGCACCACCACCTGCCTGTACACGCTCACCTCCGACCGCGACTTCGTGCTCGACCGGCTTCCCGGCTACCCGCAGGTGTCAGTAGCGCTCGGGGCCGCGCACGGCTTCAAGTTCGCGTCGTGGTTCGGTCGCAGCCTGGCAGGGCTCGCGTGCGGCGATCCGGTCGGCGCGGAGCTCGCGCCGTTCGCGTTCACCCGTGAAAGCCTGCACCGCCCGATCGACCGCGCTGCCTGGATGGTGTGAGAGCGCCGGCCGCCATCACAGCGCGGTGCGGATGCTCCACAGCTCGGGGAACAGCTCGGTGGCCAGCATCGCCTGCAGGTAGCCGACACCCGACGTGCCGCCCGTGCCCTGCTTGAAGCCGATGATGCGCTGAACGGTGGTGAGGTGGCGGAAGCGCCACAGGCGGAACGCGTCCTCGAGATCCACCAGCTTCTCGCCGAGCTGGTACAGATCCCAGTTGGCGGTGGCATCGCGGTACACGTGCAGCCACGCGGCCTCCACGCCCGGGTCGGCGGTGTACGGCTGGGTGACGTCGCGCTCCAGCACGTGTTGCGGCACCTCGATGCCGCGGCGGGCGAGCAGGCGCAGCGACTCGTCGTAGATCGACGGCTCCTGTAGCGCGGCGGCCACCTCCGCGTGGCGGCTCGGCCGGTGCACGTGCGGCTCCAGCATCGCGGCCTGCTTGTTGCCGCAGGCGAACTCGATGCAGCGGTACTGCCAGCTCTGGAAGCCGCTGCTGCGGCCGAGAAATGGCCGGATCGCGGTGTACTCGGGTGGCGTCATGGTGGCCAGCACGTCCCACGCGTGCACGAGCTGCTCCATGATCTTGCTCACCCGGCTGAGCATCTTGAACGCCGGCTGCAGGTCGTCGCCGGCGACGGATGTGATCGCGGCGCGCAGCTCGTGCAGCATCAGCTTCATCCACAGCTCGCTGGTCTGGTGCTG
>CAYZFZ010000094.1:0-11520 GCA_964477795.1 uncultured Bifidobacterium sp. | reverse complement strand
ATCGCCCGCCGCTCACGCGGCACGCCGCGCATCGCCAACCGCCTGCTGCGCCGCGTGCGCGACTTTGCCGAGGTGCGTGGCGACGGCACGATCTCCGAGGCCACGGCTCGGGCCGGGCTGAAGGTGTTCGGCGTCGACGAGCGCGGCCTCGACAAGGTCGACCGGGCGATCCTCAACGCGATCTGCCAGCAGTTCGCCGGCGGGCCGGTGGGCCTCAGCACCGTGGCCATCAGCGTCGGCGAGCAGCCCGAGACGGTGGAAGACATGTACGAGCCGTTCCTCATCCAGCAGGGCCTGCTCGCCCGCACACCACGAGGTCGCATCGCGATGCCCGCCGCCTACGCACACATGGGGCTCGCCGTCCCCAGCACCGACCGCCCGCCCGGCCTGTTCGACTAGACGATTGGTTCCAAGGGGTATCAGTGGTCGTAGGCGATGAGTGATCGGGTTGGTCCTGGTCGGCCGGTGGTTCGTTGTGCCAGATGGCGGCGGTGAGTGCGAGGAGGCGTTGGAGGACACGTGTGCAGACGCCGGCTGGTTTGCGGCCGCCGTGTCGTTCGAGGTCGAGTTGGGCTTTGAAGGTCTGGTTGATCGACTCGATGATCTGACGGAACGGGCGCAGGAATCGTTGCCCGGGGCGGTCGGGTTCTTTGCCGAAGGTTGGTCGGATCAAGGTGACGCCGCGGGTGTTCAGTTCGTGTTCGAAGCTGGCTGATCGGTAGCCCTTGTCGGCCATCAGGACCTGTCCGTTGCGTTGGCTGAGTGCGGTGTCGAGTTCGAGCATCGCGAGTCCGGTGTCGCGTTCGTCGGTCTTCGCGCTGGTCAGGGCGTAGGTGACCGGGAGTCCGGATGGTGTCGCGATCAGGTGGAGGCGTAGTCCCCAGAAGAACCGGGAGTGTGATGCGCAGTAGCCGTAGCTGGCGATGCCGGCCAGGTCGGAGCGTTTTACTGTTCCGCGCGAGCGGCCGCACTCGACTGGTGTTGAGTCGACCAGCCAGAGATCGTCATGCCACGTCGGGCAGTCGCGGGCGATCGCGCTGATGATGTGTTGCATCGTCGTCGCGGCGCGGCGGAGCCGCTTGTTGTAGGCGGGTCGTTGCGGCAGATATGGGAACAACGGCGAGAGGTGGGTGTGTGCGTGGCGGATGAACCGGGCCTCGGAGGTGAAGCCGAGCAACGCTTGGATCACGGCCAGCGTGATCAGTTCGGAGTCGGACAGTTGAGGTGCGATCCCGACGGCGGGTCGTTCGGGTGCCCACTCGGGATGGTCGATCAACAAGTCGTCGACCGTGACATAGAGTCGAGTCGCGAGCGCGTCCAGATCAGCGTTCATGCCAGCAGGTCCTCCAAGACGACGGCGTGTACAAGCACCCTGATCTTGGACGCACTCGCGCTCAACGTGGCGGATCATCGCGCGGAACGCGCGAACCCCTTGGAACTACTCGTCTAGGACTTCCTGTCCGTGGGTTGAGGTTGCGCGTTCTCCCACTGCAGCCCGGCCCGGGCGCTGTGGTGCGGCCCGGCCTGCCACCCGTGTCTGCCTGCTCCCGGTCTCGTCAGTCCGATTTCGATGGGCAGGGATCGGACGCGGGTCGTCGCAGAACCGAATCGACACCGAGACCGAAATCGAAATCGAACAGACGAGACCGCTGCGAAAGGTGCCAGGTCCGGCCCTCCCGTCCCCGGCCGGCCGTCCCCAGCCTCCTCCAGGAACCCTACGCGGGCAAGTAGAGCCCGAGGAAGGCCATCGTCTTGGCCCAGGCTGCCTTCGCGGCGGGCTCGTCGTAGAAGATCTCGCTCTCGTGGTTGTCGAACGCGTGGCCGGCCTGCTCCACGTTGAGCACGAAGCCCTCGCGACCTGAGATCGCCGCGCCGATCGCCTGCACACCGTCGTTGGGGATGTAGGCGTCCTGGTTGCCGAAGTGGAACAGCGTGGGGCAGCTGACCTGGTCGAGCATGCCCAGCATGCCGGGCACACCCGAGCCGTAGTAGCTGACGCACACCGACGGCTGGGCGTTGGCGGCCACCGCGTAGGCGAGCGTGCCGCCGAGGCAGAAGCCGAGCACCGCCGGTGCCTCGTCGATACCGGGCTGCGCGCCCAGGTGGGCGAGCGCCGCGCACAGGTCGCCCACCGCGGCCGGGAAGTCGAGCTGGCCGACCTTCTCCATGCTGGCGGTGAGCCCGTCCTGGTCGTGGTCGGCCTCCCAGCTGGGGGCGAAGCGCCAGAAGACGTCGGGCGCGCCGACGAGGTAGCCGTCGTGGGCAAGGCGTTCTGCCACCGCGCGGATGTAGGGGCCGACACCGAAGATCTCCTGGACGAGCAGCACGGCCGCGCGCGGCGCGTCGGTGGGTGTCCAGAGGTGGAGGTCCATCTCGCCGCCGCTGCAGGCGACCTTCTCGGTGCGCGTCGTGCTCATCGGCACATGGTGGCACACGACCTGGCGGGCGACGGCATGAGGCGAGGGGAGCGGCCGGTCGGTAGCCTGGCGGGCGCCATGACCGACGCTCACGACGCCACCGACGCAACGGCACCCGTAGAAGACGACGTTCGCGACGAACTGCCCGATGATCTGAAGGCGCACGAGTTCGCCGGCCCGTACGAGTTCCCCGACAACAGCCGCCGGCGCAAGCCCGGGTACCTGTACCTCGCGTTCGCAGCCGGCTGCCTGGGGCTGTGGGTCGCGGCGCGCGACTCCTCGCCCATGGTCAACAACGGCTTCCTGTGGGCGGCGATCCTGCTCGGCCTGGTCGGCGTGTTCTCCATCACGTCCGGCTGGCGGATGAGGGTCGACGAGAAGGAAGCACTGGTCGCCGCGCAGGGCGCGGTCGGGTTCGCCGTCGGCCATGCATCGGCGCAGCAGGTGTGGCGCGGCTTGCGCAGCCGGCCCACGTGGCGGGTGCTGATCTACTCGGCGGAGGATCCGCCGCGGCGGCGCGGCCTGGTGCTGGTCGATGCGATCGACGGCACGGTGCTCGAGCACCTCGTCCAGGACAACCCGGTGGAGGACTGGGACGTCTGACCCGGGGTCAGTCGCTGCCCTCCGCGAGCGCGGAGATGTGGCGCAGGAGGCGGCCGAGGTCGAGTGCGATCTCGCGCAGGCGGCTCAGCACCGCGTCGTCCCATGCGTCGGCGTGCACGGCCACGATCGCGTCGGCGATCGCGAGCGGGTCGTCGTTGGTGCCCAGCAGGCGCCCGGCTTCGCCGAGCAGGCCGTGCAGCTCGGAGGTGGCGGTGGCCGTGGACTCGTGGCCGGCGTCGCCCTGTGCTTCGCGCAGCCGCCGGGGCACGGAGCGGAAGGTGACGGCAAGATCGGCGGGAGAAGCGCTGCTCATGCCTCAATGATGGCATCCCGGCGACTTGCGGTACCCCCACGCGGGGTAGCCTGGCGACGATGTTCGACGGAAAGTTCCGCGTCCCGGTCGACAAGGCCGTCAAGCCGCTCGGCAACGGCTTGCGCCGCACCGGTCTCACGCCCGACCACCTGACGGTGATGGGTTTGCTGGTTGCGGTCGGCGCCAGCATCGCCATCGGCTACGGGTCGCTCCGTCTCGGCCTGCTGCTGGTCGTCCTCGCGGCGCTGCCGGATCTGCTCGACGGCGCGCTGGCCAAGGCATCCGACTCCTCCAGCCAGCGCGGCGCGTTCTTCGACTCCACCATCGACCGTTTCGCCGATGCGCTGCTCTTCGGTGGTGTGGCCTGGCATCTGGCCAGCAGCAACTCGGCCCACATGGCGATGCTGCCCTTCGCCGTCATGGCGATGAGCTCGGTCATCAGCTACATGCGGGCGAAGGCGGAGTCGCTGGGCCTCGACGCGAAGGGCGGCCTGATGGAGCGTGCCGAGCGCATCATCGCCCTCTGCCTCGGCCTGCTGTTCGAACCCCTGCTCATCCCGATCCTGTGGATCACGCTCGCGCTCACCACCATCACCGCGGTGCAGCGCTTCGTGAAGGTGTGGAAGCAAGCGGCGGTCGCGCCGGTCACCGCCGAGCGCATCGAGCTGCGTCGCAGCCGCCGCCAGAGCCGGCGGGTGGTTCGCACCGAGCGGCGCCGCACCCGCATCTCGCGCGCCACGGGGCGCACGTCGATGCGTCGTGACTGACGTGTGTCGTGGCTGAGCCCGACGAGCCGACCAGTCGCAAGCGGTTCACCGACGCCGCGACGGTGAACGGCTACCGGCTGGGTGCATTCGCGGCGAAGCTGATGCCCGGGCCGGTCGCCGCAGCAGCCGCCACCTCGCTGGGCTTCGGCGCCAGCTTCTCCAGCCCGGCCAAGCGGGCGATGATCGAGCGCCACCTGCAGCGGGTGAACCCCAAGTTGCGCGGCGCATCGTTGCGGGTGGCGGCACAGCAGGCGTTCGACAGCTACGCCCGCTACTACGTGGAGAGCTTCCGGCTGCCGTCGCTGAGCAAGCGCACGGTCGATCGCTCGTTCACGGTCGACGGCTTCCACCACATCACCGACGCGCTCGCGCTGGGCAACGGGTGCATCTTCGCCCTGCCCCACCTGGGCGGTTGGGAGTGGGCGGGCCGCTGGATGACCGACCAGGGCTACAAGCTCACGGTGGTGGTAGAGGCGCTCGACCCGCCCGAGCTGTTCGAGTGGTTCGCCGACCTGCGCAAGGAGCTGGGCATGACCGTCGTGCCCACCGGCCCCGGTGCGGCGGCGGCGGTGACGAACGCGTTGAAGCGCAACGACATCGTGTGCCTGCTGTGCGATCGCGACATCGAACGCAACGGCGTGCCCGTCGAGTTCTTCGGTGAGCGCACCACCCTCCCGGCCGGCCCGGCGATGCTGGGCCTGCGCGTGGGTGCACCGGTGCTGCCCGTCGGCGTGTACTTCACCAACGAGTACAACGGTCACCACGCGATCGTGCGGCCGCCGCTGTCGATGACGCGCACGGGCGGCCTGCGCGACGACGTCGCGCGCATCACCCAGAACCTGGCCAACGAGCTCGAGTTCCTCATCGGCCGCGCCCCCGAGCAGTGGCATCTGTTCCAGCCCAACTGGCCCAGCGACCCCGGCTACTGAGCCGACGGCGGTCAGGCAAGGTTCGCTCCTACCAACGAGGTCGTGACGCGATGAGGCCGGCAGTCACGCGCTCGTGCAGTGCTGTCCAAGCGGTTCACGTGAACCGCCCACTTCGGCAGCTCTGGTGGGTCGTCAGGCCCAGCACCAGAACTGCAACAGCGAGCCGTCGTGGCTGACGTAATGAAGGCCTGTGAAGCCGTGGCCTCCGGCGAAGTCGATCTCGGCGAGAGATGTCCCACCCAACTGGTAGCGGACGTCGAGGAGTTCCTGATCGCCGTCGACAACTGAGGTGCTCACGGCGTAGCCCTCGAACTCGTCTCCGCCGTAGCGGACTCGGAAGGTCATGTTGTCGAAGACAGCCTCCGCAGGCTGGCCGACGGGCCCGTCGGTGCGAGCGGCAACAACTGTCTCATCAACGCCGCCTTCAGTTGTCTCAACGGTTGGGCGGTAGTCCACCCCGCAGCTCACGGCGTCCGGCGGCTCCACTGATTCGCCCGTTGAAGCAGCCGCCTGCTTTGTCCCATCACTCGTCGGAGACGGAGCGACGGACGAGTTGTCGATCGTTGGGGCCGCCTGGGAAGCAGAACTTGTCGTGGGCGATCCGACGTCACCGTCGCTGGCGCACGAGGCCGCTGTCGAAGTTGCCGCGATGAATGCCAGGACGATTCGCCAGTGCGGCGATAGTCGCCGGTGAAGTTCGTGCCGAGACAACCGTCCTCCCAGTACGCGTCGCACTGTTGCCATGGCCCTTTCGACGTGTGGGCACCGTCATCGGTTCCGCAACGGCATATCGCCGAGGAGTGAATCCCCCGGCACCCGATGTCGAGCCCATCGCTTGTTGGTGCATCTCGCCGAGACAGAGTGTCGAGCGGGCCTTCGCCCGTGAGCGGCTGAGCGCAGACGCCGAGCGCAGCTCTGGGCGGGTGTCACTTCGGCTGTTGTCGGCTGTGCGGGGGGAAGTCGTCGGTTGTCGACGCGATCCCGTAGACACTCACCACTGTCACCGCAACTGCCCACAGCGCGTTGTTCCGGTGCGCCACGAATACGGACGCGCCGACAGCGACAGCCCACACGAGGCGTTGCCGAAACTCTCTTGGTCCGGTCACCGCCGCCACGACACACGCGACCAACGTGCCAACCGCAGCCACCATCCACAGCGACGTGGGCGCGTACGACTCCAACTGTGACTGGTCGCAGACTCCTTCCATGGCCTCGCAACTGCTGCGTCCCGACCACATCGGACTAGCGCTCCACCAAATGGCGACAATGAAGAGCACTGTCGCAGCAAGCGACCTCAGCACCCACGCGCCGGCGCAGCGGCTGCTCGCGCTCGCCAGGGCTGTCGTCTCCACCACCCGCTCATGGTGGCCGCCTGTGGTCGTCATGTCCAGCATACGTAGCGGCAGGTCGGCACCCGTGCGGGTCCGTCGGGGGCGGTTCACGTGAGCCGCCCGGCGGTCGACGGTGAGACAAGGCGTCTCGCCGAGCGGGTACTGATCGAGCAGCTGGGGGTACACAGGTCGGGTCACCGGCGCCTCGCTGCTGCGCTGACCAGCGGCCGTCCGAGCGTGTCCCGGCGGAGCGACGGGGAGGGGTAGGCTCGCGGCCCATGGTCGTCGAGCAGCGTGAGGGGTACCGCCTCTGGGAGGGCGGTCCGGTCCCCAAAGGCACCGACGGCATCACGATCGGTTCGCTGGTGATCGTTCGCGTCGGCAAGGCCTCGCCGTACCTCCTGCGCCACGAGCAGGTGCACGTGCGGCAGTGGCGCCGCTACGGGATGATCGGCTTCGGCGTGCGCTACGTCGGCAGCTACGCGCTGTGGCGCGTGCGGCGCAAGGGCCACCGAGGTGCGTACCTGCGCATCCCGATGGAGATCGAGGCCGACTGGGTGGCCCGCCGCCAGCTGGCCACCGCCGTGCGCGACGAACTTTCGGATCGCGTCGCGTCGTAGCGCGTGGTGCGGCCGATATGTTCGGCCGTGGCTTCCCCCAGTCGACAGTCCGGGCCGCGCGCCCGTCCACGCCAGGGAGCCGCCGTGTCGGAGTTGCCGGTCCGTCCCGCCCCGCCACAGTCGATCGCCGATCGCATCCGAGGGTGGATCGAGTGGGTCGGTGCCGCGCGGCTCGTCGCCTCTGCCGTCGTCGTGCTGGCCGTCGTCGCCGGCGCCTACTGGCTGGTGCGCCCACCGGCGGCCACCACCGAGTCCAAGCTGCCGTACGCGGGCACGGCGTCCACCACCAGCACGTCCGCCGCGGCACCGGCCAACACCGCTGTCACCAGCACCACGGTCGGCGGCACCGTCGTGGTGCACGTCGCGGGCGCCGTGCAGGCACCCGGCGTGTACGAGCTGCCCGCCGGGTCGCGGGCGATCGACGCCGTCGGCGCTGCGGGCGGCACCACCGCTGACGCGAACCCCGATGCGATCAACCTCGCCGCCCCCATCGCCGACGGGCAGCGCCTCTACGTGCCGCGGGTCGGTGAGACCGTGCCCGCACTGGCCGACATGAGCAGTGCCGCCACCGGGTCCACCGCGGCACCCGGGCCGGTGAACCTCAATTCGGCGACGGCCGACGAACTCGACTCGCTTCCCGGCGTCGGCCCGGCCACGGCCGCGGCGATCCTCGCGTACCGCGAGGAGCACGGGGCCTTCGCCTCCGTCGACGACCTCGCCGAGGTGCGCGGCATCGGCCCGGCCAAGCTGGAGGCACTGCGCGGGTTGGTCACCGTGTGAGCGCTACAGGAACGCCCCGCCGAGCAGCAGGTTGGCAGCCACCAGCGCGCCGATCACGCCCAGCCACACGCCGCCCGCGAGCCACAGGTGCTCCCTCCAGTAGTCGCCCCACGTCGCCACCGGCCGGCGGGTGGCCCGGCGCGCCGCCACCAGCCCGATCACCAGCCACACCGCGGCGCTGCCCAGCACGGCCGGGCCGTACACCCCGGCCCCGTCCGTCATCGGCGCCCCCGCCACCAGCAGCCCGGGCGCAGCCAGCACCGCAGCCAGGAAACCCGCGACGCCGCGCACGGTGGACGTGTTGCCGTGCAGCAGCATCGCCGAGACGAGCCCCAGCACCGCGGCGGGCAGCAGGCCTACCAATGGGCCCAGCCTGCGGATCTGCGCCCGGTACGCGCGCGGGCCCTGCCGCACCGGCTGGGCGTACACGTCGACGGGTTGCACGCTGCGAGCGTACGGCGTGAGGCGTTCGCCGGGCGGTCACCACCTCACCGACGGCGCGGTGGTGCTGCTCGCCGCCACGCTCGTGCTCGCCGTGTGGCAGGGCGCCTGCTGCGCCCCGCTGGTGCTGGTGGTGGCACTGCTCAGCCGGCAGCGGCGGCTCGTCATCGCCCTCGCTGCCGGCCTCATGGTGATCGGCGCGTGGGCGGGCGTCCGTGCGTGGGAGCAGGCAGTGCCGCGCCACCACGGCCGCTTTGCCGGCTGGGCGGAGATCGTCGGCGACCCTGCGCCGATCGGGCAGGGGCTGCGGGTGACGGTGGAGGTGCAGGGTGAGCGCTACGACGCGTGGGTCTACGGCGCCACACGGCGCAAGCTGGCCGACCACCAGGGCGGCGAGTTCGTCTGGCTCGACGCCCGCAGAACCGGTCTCGGCGTCGGTGGCTCGGCCCGCCTGGCGCAGGTGCGCCACGTCGTCGGGCGGCTCGAGGTGGCGCTGGTGGGCGACGTGTTGGACGGCGCGCCGGTGGCCCGCGCCAGCAACCGGGTGCGGGCTGCGCTGCGCGAGTCGGCGGAGGCGACGATGAGCAGCGACGACGCGGCGCTGTTCGCCGGGCTCGTCATCGGCGACGACGCCCGCCAGCCGGCGTGGCTGATCGACGAGTTCCGCACGTCGGGGTTGTCGCACCTCACCGCCGTATCCGGTCAGAACGTGGCGTTCCTCCTCGCCGCCGCCCTGCCGCTGCTGCGCCGCCTGCGGCCGTGGTGGCGCTGGGCGACGACAGTGGGGCTGATCGTGTGGTTCATGGCGCTCACCCGCTTCGAGCCGTCGGTGCTGCGGGCCGGCGTGATGGCGATCCTGGCAGCGACCGCGTACGTGCGCGGCCAGCAGGTGCGCCCCCTGCGGCTGCTGGCGCTGGCGGTGATCGCGCTGGTGCTGCTGGATCCGCTGCTGGTGTGGTCGGTGGGGTTCTGGTTGTCCGTCGGGGCGACGGCCGGCGTGTGTGCGTGCACCCCGTGGCTGCAGCCTCGGCTGCCGGGCCCTGCGTGGTTGCGGCTGCCGGTGGCCGTTACGCTCGGGGCCCAGGCCGGTGTGGCACTGCCCAGCCTGCTGGTGTTCCACCGGCTGCCGCTGGTGTCGGTGCCGGCCAACCTGGCGGCCGTGCCCGTGGCCGGCTTCGTCATGCTCTACGGGTTGCCGGCCGGGCTGGTTGCCGCGTTGCTGCCGGCGCCGCTGCGGACGGTGGTGATGGCTCCGGCGGGGCTGGGCACCCACTGGGTGGCCACCGTCGCCCGGGTGGCCGCGGCGGCCGAGCCGGTGCCGCGCTGGTCGCTGGCCGGCTGGCTGGTGCTCGGCGCGTGCTTCCTCGCCTGGGCCGCGCATCGCTGGCGCCGGGGTAGGCCCGGTGTGCCAATCTGAGTGGACCATGGCGTGCTACTACATCACCGGCGACGACGAGTCGCTCTTGCTCAGCGCCATCGGCGACCTCGTCCGCAAGCTGGTCGGCGACGGCGACCGCACCCTCATGGTCGACGACTTCGACGGGGAGGACTACGAGCTGCGTTCCGTCGTCGACGCTGCCCAGACGTCTCCGTTCCTCACCGACAAGCGCGTGGTGGTGGCCCGTGGCGTCGGCCGCTTCAACGCCGACGATGTCGCCTCACTCGTCGCGTACCTCGACGACCCGCTGCCCACCACCGACCTCGTGCTCGTCGCCGGCGGCGGCCGTGTGCCCAAGCAGCTCACCGATGCGCTGAAGCGGACGAAGGCCACCACCCACGACACCTCGCCGCCCAGCCGCGCCCGCGAGCGGTCGGGATGGTTCGACGAGCAGATCAAGTCCGCCGGCTTGAAGCTCGACGCCCAGGCCGTGCAGCTGCTGGCCACCTGGCTGGGCGAGGACGCCGGCCGGCTGCAGGGCATCCTCGACACGCTGCACTCCACCTACGGCGGCGGCAAGACCCTGCGCGCCGCCGACGTCTCGCCGTTCCTCGGCGACGCCGGTGGTGTACCGCCGTGGGATCTCACCGACGCCATCGACCGCGGCGACACCACCGTCTCGCTGCAACTGTTGCACCGGATGATGCGCGCCGGCGAGCGCCACCCGCTGCAGGTGATGTCGATCCTGCACGGGCACTACACGAAGCTGCTGTCGCTGGACGGCAGCGGCGCCCGCGACGAAGCGTCGGCTGCCGCCGCGATGGGCATCAAGCCCGGCTTCCCGGCGAAGAAGGCGCTCGACCAGTACCGCAAGCTCGGCGGGGGAGCGGTGAACCGCGCGGTCGGCCTGCTTGCCCAGGCCGACCTCGACCTGCGCGGCGCCAAGGAGTGGCCCGAGGAGCTGGTGATGGAAGTGCTCGTCGCCCGCCTGTCGCGCCTGGCCGGCAGCGGCCGCCGCTAACGAGCGCGCGGCGAGCCGGCACGCGAAAGAGCCCGGGCACCGGGCCCGGGCTCTCGCTGAGATCGTGTGGTGGCAGGCTCAGCCAGCGGTGGCGTTGAGCTGCTTCATCAGGCGGCTCTTGCGGCGAGCGGCCTGGTTCTTGTGGATGACGCCCTTGGCGGCGGCCATGTCGAGGCGCTTGACGGCCAGGCGCAGGGCCTCTTCGCTCTGCTCGGTGTCGGCAGCCTTGACGGCGTTCTTGACGCGGGTCTTCAGCTCGCTCTTCACAGCCTTGTTGCGCTCGGCGCGCTTGGCGTTGGTGAGGATGCGCTTCTTCTGACTCTTGATGTTTGCCACGTAAGAACCCTTTACCTTGGAGCGGCCGGCGGGAACGAGAGCCGGCGCGGCACTTGAAATCGGCTTCGCAAGGCTAACAGGAGGGGTGCAGCGACCCCAACCTCCCCCGGCCAGGTCGGGCGGCTGATCGGGCCGCCGCCGGTAGGCTCGGGCGACTCGCCATGGATCTCGCACGCATTCGCAACTTCTCCATCATCGCCCACATCGACCACGGGAAGAGCACGCTGAGCGACCGCATTCTCGAGATGACCGGCGCGGTCGATGCCCGCGAGATGCGCAGCCAGTACCTCGACTCGATGGATCTCGAGCGCGAGCGGGGCATCACCATCAAGGCGCAGAACGTGCGGGTCGACTGGAAGGGCCACACCCTGCACCTGATCGACACCCCCGGCCACGTCGACTTCGGCTACGAGGTCAGCCGCAGCCTGGCGGCCTGCGAGGGCGTGGTGCTGGTGGTGGATGCCGCCCAGGGCATCGAGGCGCAGACGCTGGCCAACTGCTACCTGGCGCTCGAGAACGACCTGGAGATCGTGGCCGCGCTGAACAAGATCGACCTGCCGGCCGCCGACCCGGATCGCTACGCG
>CAYZFZ010000093.1:0-11845 GCA_964477795.1 uncultured Bifidobacterium sp. | reverse complement strand
TGGAGGAGCAGATCAAGGCGTGCAAGAGCACGATCCTGATGGTCAGCCACGACCGTACGCTGCTCGAGCGCGTGGCCACGAAGATCATCGTCATCGAGGGCTCGGGTGCATGGGTGCACGGCGGCTCGTACGCCACGTTCCCCGAAGCGCGGTCGCGCCGCCAGGAGCTGCTCGGCGACGCGCTGAAGCGCTGGAACGACGAGGAGCGGCGCCTGTTCCAGCACATGAAGATCATGAAGCAGCGGGCCGCGCAGAACTTCAAGAACGCGACGAAGGCGAACGCCGCCGAGACCCGATGGGAGAAGTTCGTCGCCATCGGGCCCCCGCCGCCGCCCGTGCCCGACCAGAACATCTACGTCAACCTGCGCGGTGCCGACAGCGCCCGCCGGGTGGTGCAGATGATCGACGTGTCGGTGAACGAACTGTTCCTGCCGTTCAGCGACGAGGTGCACTACGGCGAGCGGCTCGGGCTGATCGGCCCCAACGGCACCGGCAAGAGCCACCTGCTCGGTGCGCTCGCGGGCACGATCGCGCACCACGAGGGCACGATCGGCTTCGGCCCGCGCACGTCGGTCGGTACGTTCACCCAGATCAACGACCGGCCCGATTTCCTCGGTCGCGAGTGCTTCGAGATCGTCCGCGACCGCGTGTTCGAGGACGAGAAGTCGATGAAGGCGCTCGCCCGCTACGGCCTCGCCGCCAACGCCCGGCAGGTGTTCGACACGCTCTCCGGCGGGCAGAAGGCGCGGCTGGAGATCCTGTGCCTGGAACTCGAAGGGCACAACGTGCTGCTGCTCGACGAGCCAACCGACAACCTCGACATCGAGTCGTCGGAGGCGCTGGAGAAGGCGCTCGACGGCTTCCAGGGCACGGTGGTCGCGGTCAGCCACGACCGCACGTTCCTGGCCAAGCTCGACCGGTTCGTGATGATCAACGACGACGGCGCGGTCTACTCCCTGCCCGACTACGAGGTCGCGATGGCCGCGCTCGGCGACCCCGCCGGCGTCGCCACGCTCCGCCTCGCCAAGAACCTCACCTGACCGCCCCGCGCCCATCAGCGTCTGTTCGCCGGCGTTCGCCTGGCGAACGTTCGCGCACAGACGCATCTCGCGCCGATCAGCGTCTGTTCGCCGGCGACCGGTGGGCGATCGTTCGCGCACAGACGCATCTCGCGCCGATCAGCGTCTGTTCGCCGGCGTTCGCCTGGCGAACGTTCGCGCACAGACGCGGGTTGGGGTGGGGGAGACTCGCGGGTGATGGTGACCATCGACGACGTGCGCGCGATCGCTGCCGGCCTCGACCGGGCGTACGAGGTGTTCGTGCGCGGGAGGGTGAAGTTCCGCGTGGGGCGGATCGTGTTCGTCGCGTTCAGCCGCGACGAGCGGCTGATGGGGTTCGCATTCCCGCGCGACGAGCGAGCGGCCCTTGTTGCCTCCGAACCGGACAGGTTCATGCTTCCCAGGCCCGGCGACATGCGCTACCAGTGGGTGGTGGTGCGCCTCGCCGCCATCGACCTGCAGGAGCTGCGCGATCTGGTGGAGGAGGCGTGGGCGATGGTGGTGCCGAAGAAGGTGTCGGGCCCCTACTTCGAGCGCATCATGCGCGACGAGCCGCCCATGCGTTGATCAGTTCGAGCTGGGCACCCACCTCGGGCCCGGCCATCGGCCGATGGGCGGCGACGTGGCCCAGCGCGGCCGCCCGCTCCATCCCGAGCTCCATCAGCAGCACCGCCGCCAGGGTGCCCGTGCGGCCGATGCCGGCGGCGCAGTGCATCAGCAGGTGCTCGTGGTCGTCGAGCCGGCGGACGAGTTCCGCGATCAGCGGCTCTACGGCCGCCAGTGCCGGCGCGTGCAGATCGTGGATCGGGAACCACACGACGCAGCCGCCGTCGTTGGCCTGCAGCCAGGCGAGATAGTCGGGGTAGCGGTCGGCCAGCTCACCGGCCTCGACGAGGCAGACGACGGTGGTGGCCCCGCATTCGCTCATCGCCGCCACATGGTCGGGCCCGATCGCGTGCTTGCCGCACAGCGACAGGCCACCCGAGGGGATGGGGAGCGGGACCGTGTCGATGCCGCCGTGCCGCCCACGCGGGCCCAGCCAATCCGTCATGCCCGCGCAACCTACTCGTGCATCAGGCGGAGGGCTGGATGCCCGCCGCGCGCAGCTGGGCCCGCAACCGCTCCGCGTGGGCTTCGGCTGCGGCGGCTTGGGCTTCGGCTGCGGCGGCCTGGGCTTCGGCTGTGGCGGCGTGGGCTTCCGCCCGGCGCGCCCGGCGCAGGACGGCGACGAAGTGGGGCGGGAACTCCTCGCCGTCGGCGAAGAACGGCACGATCGCACCGTCGGGTGCGACGCCGAAGCGGGCACCGCCCAGCAGGGCCGAGGAGGTGGCGGCAACCCGCCGCAACGCGCCCTCGCTGCGCCGGTAGCAGAGGATGTCGCCGAGGCGGGTGCGCAGGAACCACACCTCCTGCACGCCGGACTCTTCGAAGCGTGCCAGCTTGCCGGCGACGACATCGTCGTTCTCGCTGGGGGAGACGACCTCGATGGCGACGGTGATCGGCGGATCGCCGTGATCCTGCCGCCAGCTGGTGGGCTCGTGCTGGCCGACACCGTGGATGACGGCAACATCGGGGATGAACGGCTGGCCGGACGGAGCGAACGTGGTGACCTCGGCGAGCACGCAGACGTCGTCGCGGCCCTCGAACACGGCGAGCAAACCCTCGTACAGGCGGATGACGAAGTTGTGATGGGCCGCCCCGGCCATGGCGTAGTGCTCCTCTTCAACCTGGGCGACGAGGGTTGCCTCGTCAGTGGTGATCGACATGGGGGCGACGGTACGCAGGGGGTGTGACGCGGATGGCGAGGGCACGCTCGAACGCTAGTCGTGGGTGCAACCATTGGCGAGGGTGAGGCGTCGTGGGGGGTGTGATGAAGCCGACAGACATCGCGTTGACGATGACCGAACCGTGGCAGGTCGAGCTGCAGGGCGCGGTCGCGGGCGTCGCCTCGCCGCCGACGTTCGAGGAGCTCTTCGAGCGTGAGCTGGGGCAGATGACGCTGCTCGCGCTCGGCCTCGTCGACTCGCCCGAGCGCGCCGAGGAGGTGGTCCAGGACGCCTTCGAGAAGACGCTGCGGGCATGGACTCGTGTCCGCCAGCCGGGCGCGTACCTGCGCCAGGCGGTGGTGAACGGTTGCCGCAGTGAGCTGCGTCGCCGCCGGGTGACGCGGCGAGTGCCGCAGTGGCGCGAGCAGCCGGTGGCCTCCCCCGAGACCCCGTTGCTGGACGCGCTGCAGGCGCTGACGCCCAAGCGGCGCATCGCCGTGACCCTGCGCTACTACGCCGACCTCCCGGAAGCGGAGATCGCCGAGCTGATGGGCGTGCGGGTGGGAACGGTGAAGTCGTTGGTCAGCCGTGGGTTGGCCGATCTGCGAAAGGTGATTGCACGATGAGCATCTCGGAACTGCCGGATGACGTGATGGGCAAGCGGGTGGGGGCGATGCTCCGTGAGCGGGTGGATCGCGCAGCCACCTCCTCGATCGTGATCGATCAGGTGCGGCACGGCGCGCAGAGGCGCCAGCGCCGATCGCGCGCCGGCGTGGCGGCCCTGTGCGTGCTTCTCGCCGGGGGTGCCGGCTACGCCGTCAGCCGGCGAGCGCCGCAGTCGCAACCCGCGGAGCAGCCGTCACCGGCACCCGCCGAGGTGGTGATGGACCGGTACGCGCTCATGGACGGCGCCACCGCGCTGGCGGCGTGGGCCCAGGTCGGTGGCGTGCCGTACGGGGTTGCGCTGCCCGAGATCGACGTGTGGGCCGCGCAGCAGCAGCGGCTGGTGGTACGGACGTTCGTGGAGCCCGGCGCCGAGCCCGAGACGAACGCCACCGTCGACGTGCCCACGACGGCAGCGGCCGCCCCCACGACGGGCCCCTGGGCGGATCGTCCGGTCGACCGCGTGCAGGTGCGAGGGGTCCTCGGGGCGATCGAGGAGCTGTCGCCCGACCAGTTCTCGGTGTGGGTGCCCACCACGGTGGACGGCCGCTACACGCAGGTGATCAGCCGTGGCTTCACCCGCGAGGAGACACTCGCATCAGTGGAGTCGTTGGTCGAGGTGGACGGTGTGCTGCAGCCGCCCGCCCAGTTCGTGCTGTCCGAGCACGCCGACGCGGCACCCGCCACCACCCCGGTCGGACCGTTCGCGCAGGTGTCGTACGGCCCGCAGGAGGGTGCGAGCGGGCAGGGAGCATCATGGTTGGCCACGTTCGAACCGACACCAGGCCGGGCCTCACTGGAGCTGGCACTGTGGTCGTCGACAGGTCGCGTCGAGACGATCGACGGCCGCACCGTGCTGCTGTCGGACGAGTACGGGCACTCCTCGGCGTCGTGGGTCGACGACAGCGGCCTGATCGTGTCGGTGTGGCGGGATTTGCCGGGGGTCGAGGAACTGGTCCCGTCGGTGCAGATGGCATCGCAGGCTGAGTTCCTGCGGCTCGCCGATTCGATCTCCGACCGGGTGCGTGCCGAGACACGGCCGACGGGTTCGGTGTCGTTCGACGAAGGATCGGTCACCAGGCGATCGAGCGACGACGCGAGGGCGCTGTGCGTGTCTGCGGCCGGTCGCGAGGTGTGCGTCCCCGAGCAGTACGTGGAGGAGGTGGAGAACGCGACGATGCACGCATCGATCGACGGTCACTGGTTCATCTTCGGGTACCGCCAGATCGGCGCCGACGAGCGATCCACGCTCCACCCCGATCAGCTCGCCTTCACCCTGCCCGACGGCTCGCCGTGCACGGTCGAGATCGGGGAACATGGCGGTGCCTACTGGTACCTCGTCGCCGTGCCCGACGGGGTGAACACCGTCACCACCAACGTCGGCGAGATCTTCGGTGGCATCGTGGGCGACATCAGCCGGCCGCTGGGGGCGTCCACGTTCTGACCCGGTGGTGGCGGCCGCGTAGGGTGCGGCGATGCCCGTCATCTCGTTCAGCCGCCGCCTCTACGAGCTCGCGCGGGCGCAGCCCGATCGGCCGGCGGTCACCTGCGGCGACACCACGGTCACCCGCGCCGAGCTGGTGCAGCTGGGCGACGACCTGGCCGTGCACCTCCACGAACAGGGCGTGCGCGAGGGCGACATGGTGACGATCGCGGTGCCCAACAGCATCGACTGGTTCATCGCCTACCTGGCCACGTGGCGGCTGGGCGCCATCCCGCAGCCGATCTCGTCCCGCCTGCCCCGGCGCGAGCTCGACGCGATCATGGAGCTGGCCAACCCATCGGCCGTCGTCGGCGTCGACCCAGCCCCGGCCGACCCGGCGCTCGACGATCCGTTCCTCGCCGGCCGCTGCCGCATCCCGCTCGGCTTCCGCGCCCCGCACGCGGACGCGAGCCACCTGCCCGATCTGATCTCGCCGGCATGGAAGGCACCCACGTCCGGCGGCAGCACCGGCCGGCCGAAGCTGATCGTGTCCGGCGACCCGGCGTCGCTCGACACCGACGCACCGCCGCCGCTGCTGCTCGGCACCGACGGCTGCCTCGTCATGCCCGGCCCGCTGTACCACAACGGCCCCGGGGTGTGGAGCTGCCAGGCGCTGCTCGCCGGCAACCATGTCGCCCTGCTGCAGCGCTTCGACGCGGAGGCGACGCTCGCCGCGATCGAGCAGCACCGGGGCACCGTCCTGTACGTGGTGCCGACGATGATGAAGCGCATCTGGCGGCTGCCGGAAGCGGTGCGCGAGGGCTACGACCTGTCCAGCCTGCGGGTGGTGTGGCACCTCGCCGAGCCGTGCCCGGAGTGGCTGAAGCAGGTGTGGATCGACTGGCTCGGCGCGGAGCGGATCTACGAGCTCTACGCCGGCACCGAGGCGCAGACGGCGACGGTGATCACCGGCCCCGACTGGCTGGCGCACCGCGGTTCGGTCGGCCGCTCGCAGCCGGGCACCGTGATGATCACCGACGACGACGGCAACGAGCTGCCCGCCGGAGAGATGGGTGAGGTGTGGCTGCGCTCGCTCGATCGCGACACGCCCACGTACCGCTACCTGGGTGCCGAGGCGCGCACGCGCGAGGGCGGCTGGGAGTCGCTGGGCGACATGGGCTACCTCGACGTCGAGGGCTACCTCTACCTCGGCGACCGCGCCGCCGACATGATCCTCAGCGGCGGCGCCAACATCTACCCGGCCGAGGTCGAGGCCGCGCTGCAGGAGCACGGCGGCATCCACTCGTGCGCCGTGATCGGCCTGCCCGACGAGGACAAGGGCAACACCGTCCACGCGATCCTGGAGGCCGACCCGGGCGAGATCGACCTCGCCGAGCTGCAGTCGTTCCTGGCCGAACGGCTGGTGGTGTACAAGCTGCCGCGCACGTTCGAGTTCGTCGACGTGCCGCTGCGCGACGACGCCGGCAAGGTGCGCCGCAACGCGCTGCGTCACGAGCGCGTCGAGGCGATGGCGGCACAGCCGGAGAAGGCGGCACAGCAGCAGGCGGCACAGCAGTGAGCGCCGACCTCACCGGCCAGACCATTGAGCTGCTGCAGGCACTCATCCGCAACCGCTGCGTCAACGACGGCACGCCCGAGTCCGGCGAGGAGACGCGCAACGCCGACGTGCTGCGCCAGTTCCTCGGCGGCGCCGGCCTCGACCTGCAGCAGTTCGGGCCCACGCCGCAACGCCAGTCGCTCGTCGCCCGCATCGAGGGCAGCGACCCGGCAGCCCCGAGCCTTTGCCTCATGGGCCACACCGACGTGGTGCCGGTCAACGCGGCCGGCTGGACGCAGGACCCCTTCGGCGGTGAGCTCATCGAGGGGCCGCAGGGCCCGGAGGTGTGGGGCCGTGGCGCGGTCGACATGCTCAACCTGACGTCGTCGATGGCGGTCGCCTTCCGCCACCTGGCCACTACCGGTTTCCGGCCGAAGGGCGACCTGATCTACTTCGCGGTCGCCGACGAGGAGTCGGGCAGCGCCCACGGCATGCGCTGGATGGCCGACCACGAGGCCGACGCGATCCGCGCCGACTACGTCCTCACCGAGAACGGCGGGCTGCACAGCGGACCGCGCGAGCAGCCCTACGTGGGCATCAACGTCGGCGAGAAGGGGGTCGCCTGGCGGCGCCTGCGCGTGCGCGGCACACCCGGCCACGGCAGCACCCCGTTCAAGGCGGACAACGCGCTGATGACAGCGGCCGCGGTCGTGCAACGCATCGGCGCGTACCGGCCGTCGCCGCGCTTCCACGAGCTGTGGCGCACGCGGGTGGAGACGCTGGGCGTGCCCGACGAGGTGCAGCGCGAGCTGCTCGACCCGGGCCGCATCGACGCCTTCCTCGACTCGCTGCCCGTGCCCGGCCCGGGTGCCCACCTGCACGCGTGCACCCACACCACGTTCTCCTGCAACACGATCGGCCCGGGCAGCGATGGCCCCGGCGAGGCAACGCGTATGAAGACGAACGTGATTCCCGACTGCGTCGACATCGGGGTGGACGTGCGCACCCTGCCCGGTGAGCATGCCGACGACGTGGATGCCCACCTGCGCGCCGCGCTCGGCGACCTGTACGACCGGGTCGAGGTGGAGATCGTGATGAACGACCCGGCGTCGATCAGCCGCAGCGACACCCCACTGTGGGACGCGCTGGCGCGCAGCATCGCCAAGCCGTTCCCCACATCGCGGCCCACGCCGCAGCTCGTCGTCGGCTTCACCGACTCACGCATCTACCGGCAGATGGGCGCGGTCGCGTACGGCGCCGGCCTGTTCAGCCCGGACCTCGACCCGGCCGACTTCGGTCGCCGCTTCCACGGCCACGACGAGCGCATCGACGTGGAGAGCCTGCGTCTCACCACCAACCTGTGGCTCGACGTCGTGCGCGATCTGCTCGGCTGACTGCGTTTGGTCGCTGCCACCCGGATACCGGTCGCCGGCGAACAGACGCTGGGGGCTGGGACCGGCGGCGACAGGCGGCGGCAGGCGGGAGGAAATCGCGGCCGTCGCGACGAACTATCGTTTTCCGAAGGGGGTTTCCGAGAGGGAGTCTGACGGGCTGATGGGTGAGTTCGACACGAGCATCATCACCACGGTCGTGCCGCTGTTGGTACTTGCAGGGCTCGCCGTGTGGCTGATCGTACGAATGCGGAGATCGGCTGCGTCGCGCTCGCTCGCAGGGGCCTGGCCGCACACGCGGGGCACCGTGCTCAGCGCCACCGTCCAAGTGAGCCACCACGGCAACTCGCGCCACGAGTCGCCACTGGTCCTCTACGCCTACCAGGTGAACGGGAAGATGTTCCAGGGGCACCGCGTGCGATTCGGCGACGAGTTCGGCCGCACCAACGTCGCGGGCACCGAGACGAGCGCGTCGAACACGGTGGCGCGCTACCCGTCTGGCGCGTCGGTGGTCGTGTACTACGACCCGGCGAACCCGGCGAACTCCGCACTCGAACGCTGAGCCGCGCCGGCGCGTACAGTTCGCGCATGACCACGACCGCGACCTCGGCCGTCGAGCAGCGCTACATCGACCGCACACCACTCTCGGCGGCGATGGGCCCGCGTGCGCGCAAGGTGATGCCCGCCGGCGAGACGCGCGCCGCCGGCTACCACACGCCGTACCCGCTGACGTTCGCAGAGGCGCACGGCACCCGGCTGCGCGACATCGACGGCAACGAGTACTTCGACCTGAGCAACAACTTCACCAGCCTGCTGCACGGCCATGCCTACCCGCCGATCGTCGACGCGGTGTCGAAGGTGATCGGCGCCGGCACGGCCTGGCCGGCGCGCAACAACACCCAGGTGGAACTCGCCGAGCTGATCTGCTCGCGGGTGCCCTCCGTCGAGCTGGTGCGCTTCTGCAACTCGGGCTCGGAGGCGAACATGCTGGCGCTGCACGTCGCCCGCACGCACACCGGCCGGCACAAGGTGCTGATGGCGAAGTTCGGCTACCACGGCAGCCACGAGGTGTTCGAGGCCGGCTTCTTCGGCAACGAGGGCGAGCACGCCTGGCCGCACACGATCGTCGCGCCGTGGGGCGACGCCGCGGCGTTCGAAGCCGTGCTGGCTGCCGAGGGCGACGAGATCGCGGCGGTGTTCCTCGAGGCGGCGATGGGCTCTTCCGGGCTGGTGGAGGCGCCGCCCGAGTTCTTCCAGCGGGTGATCGACGCCACCCACCGCGCGGGTGCCGTGTTCGTGCTCGACGAGGTGATCACACTGCGCATGTCGGAGGGCGGCCACCAGGTGAACCTGGGCATCACCCCCGACCTGACGACGCTGGGCAAGATCATCGGCGGCGGCTATCCGGTGGGCGCGGTGGGCGGCAACGCCGAGCTGATGAACCTGCTCGATCCCAGCCGCGGCCGCATCTTCCACAGCGGCACCTTCAACGGCAACCCGGTCACCACCGCCGCCGGCGTGGTGTCGTTCGGCCATCTCACCTCCGAGCGGATCGCGACGATGGCCGCGCAGGCCGAGCGGCTGGACACGCACCTGGCCGCGTCGGCCGCCGCGGTGGGGTTGCCGTTCTCCAGCCGCCGCGTGGGCTCGCTGATCAACATCTACTTCACGCCCGAGCCGCCGGCAGCGAACGTCGTCCGCGAGGACGCGGCGATCATGCGCGACGTCCACCTCGCGGGCATGAACCACGGCCTCTACTTCGCGTCGCGCGGGCTGCTCGTGCTGTCCACCGTCACCACGGACGAGCACATCGATGAAGCGTGCCGCGGCTTCGACGCGGCGTTCGCGGACGCCGCCGCTGCCCACCACGGCTGACTCTCCGGCCGCCGATTTCCGAAGCCTGACCTGGGCTTTCTTGGACAGAACTGGGACGAACTCTCACCGATCTCTCACCAGCCTTGGCTGCCCTGCGCCGTACGGTCGCAAGCCATGGAACTCGACAAGCTGTTCGGCCTCCCGGCCCACCCGTTGCTCGTCCACATCCCCGTCGTGCTGGTGCCGCTGGCCGCCATCATCGCCGTGGTCTTCGCGTTCAAGCCGGCCTGGCTCGATCGTTTCGGCTGGGGCCTCGTCGCCCTCTCCGGCGCCGGTGCACTCGGCGCGATCCTGGCGGCCGCGAGCGGCGAGGGCCTCGAGGGCCTGCAGAACGAGGCCGAGACCGCTGCCCGTGAACACCACTTCGAGCTGGGCGAGACGGCTCGCACCGTGGCGATCGTCTTCTTCCTCGTCGTGACAGCGGTGGTGGTGCTGCGCCACCTCGCCCGCACGCGCGCCGCTGGTGCCGCGGGCGGCGCGCCGGCCGGTGGCTTCTGGGGGTTCGTCGCGTCCAGGGCCGGTGCGATCTGCATCGCCCTCGCGCTCGTCCTCAGCGCCTCGGCTGCCACCTACACGATCGCCAAGGCCGGCCATCAGGGCGCCAAGATCTCGTGGGAGGAAGAAGGCAACGGCGGCAGCGGCGACAACGGCACGGAGGGCGGCGACTCCGACGGCGACTGACTGATGGCCGGCGTCGCCGGCGGCTGTCACGTTCGGCGGTGCCCGCTCGTCAGACGGGCATGAGCATCGCCACCAACTCACCTTCCAGTCATCACGACGACGCCCCCGGTGTCGCAGGCCCGATCCGCACCGAGGTCGTGGTCGTCGGCGCCGGCCTCGCCGGGCTCACCGCGGCCCGCCTGCTGCGTGCCGCCGGCCGGTCCGTGGTCGTCCTCGACCCGCAGCCACCCGGTGGCCGCGGCCGCACCGACGAGCGCAACGGCTTCCTGTTCAACCGCGGCGCCCACGCGCTGTATCTCGGCGGGCACGCCGCCCGTGTGCTGGCCGGGCTCGGCATCCGTCCCACCGGCGGCTCGCCGGGTGCGGGTGGTCACGGCCTGCTCGGCGAGCGGCTGGGTCTGCTGCCCGCCGACACCCGCTCGCTCGTGCGCACACCGTTGCTGGGGTGGAAGGGGCGCCTCGCGGTCGCACGCGTGCTGTCGGCGCTGCCGAAGGTGAACCCGGCCGAGCTGAGCGCCATCACGTTCGCGTCATGGCTCGACCGCCAGAAGCTGCCACCCGACGCGCGGCAGTTGCTGGAAGCGGTGGCCCGCATCTCGTCGTACGTGCACGCGCCCGATGTCGCGGCCGCCGATCTCGTCGTCGGTCAGATCCAGCTGGCGCTGGCTCGCGGCGTGCGGTACGTCGACGGCGGCTGGCAGTCGATGGTCGAAGTGCTGCGCGGTGACATCGACGTGCGCTGCCTCACCGCCCTGTCCGCCGGTCGCGACGGCAGTGACATCGTGGTCGGCACCGCGGAGGGTGCGACGGTTGTCGCGCAGGCCGCGATCGTCGCCACCGGCACACCGCACGCGGTGGCCAACCTGCTCGGCCGGCGACCGTTCGCCGTCGGGCCGGAGGTGGAGGCAGCCTGCCTCGACCTGGGCACCACTGCTGCCGCGCGGCCCGGCCTGGTGCTCGGCATCGACCGGCCGCTCTACCTCTCCAACCACTGCCCGCCCGCCCGGCTCGCGCCCGATGGCCGCGCCGTGGTCCACGTCGCCCGCTACCTCGCGCCGGGCGAGCAGCTCGACGCGCACGGGCAGCGAGCAGAACTGGAGGCGTTCGCCGCGGTCGCCGGGCTCACCCCCGACACGATCGTCGAGCACCGCTACCTGCATCGGATGACCGTGGTGGGTGCGCTCACCACCGCCGAGCTGGGTGGCATGCCCGGGCGCCCCACCGCCACGAGCAGCGGGGTGCCGGGGGTGTTCCTCGCCGGCGACTGGGTGGGCCCGAGCGGCCACCTGTTGGATGCCTCGCTGGCCAGTGCGGAAGCGGCCGTCGCAGGTGCTGCAAAGCTGTCGGCGCGATGAACGCAGCCCCTGACACGCCGCGCGATCCGTTCGAGGCCGAGCGGGCGCGCCTGCAGGCGCTGGCCTACCGCATGC
>CAYZFZ010000092.1:0-11864 GCA_964477795.1 uncultured Bifidobacterium sp. | reverse complement strand
CGGCTACATGGCGTTGAACTACTCGATCATCCGCCTTTTTCAGAACAACTCGATCAAGCAGCACCCGCTGCACTCGTTCGTGTCGGCCATCAGCGTCGGGGTGGTGAACGGCGCGCCGGTGCTCGACCTGCCCTACGTGGAGGACTCGACGGCCGAGGTCGACATGAACGTCGTCGTGCTCGGCCACCCCGGCGCCGAGCCGAAGTTCGTGGAGGTGCAGGGGACGGCGGAGGGCGCAGCGTTCAGCCGCAGCGAGCTCGACGCCCTGCTCGGGCTGGCCACGAAGGGCCTGGCCGAGATCATCGAGCTGCAGGCCCAGCTCGTCGCCGAGCCGCCCATCGCGAGGGTGCTGGGCCGGTGAGCAAGCTGCCGCGGCTGGTCAGCGCGACGGCGAACCCGCACAAGGTGGCGGAGATCGCGGTCATCCTGCACGGGCTCGTCCAGCTGCTGCCGCGGCCGACGGAGGTACCCGACGTGGTGGAGGACGCGGGCACGCTGGAGGGCAACGCCCGGCTGAAGGCTGCCGCCGTGTGCGCGGCCACCGGGCTGCCGGCGGTGAGCGATGACACCGGGCTGTTCGTGGATGCGCTCGGCGGCGAGCCGGGCGTGGAGTCGGCGTACTACGCCGGCCCGCAGGCAACCTACGCGCAGAACCGGGCCAAGCTGCTCGCCAACCTGCAGGGCGTGAGCGACCGGCGGGCCCGCTTCCGCACGGTCGTGATGGTGGTGTGGCCCGACGGCGAGGAGCTCATCGTCGAGGGGGTGTGCGAGGGCACCATCGCCACCGAGGAGCGCGGCGACCGCGGCTTCGGCTTCGACCCGCTGTTCGTGCCCGCCGACGGCGACGGCCGCACGTTCAGCCTGATGACCGATGCCGAGAAGAACGAGATCTCGCACCGCGGCCGGGCGTTCGTGGCCCTCGTGCACGCGCTGCGCGAGCGAGCAACCTTCGAGCGCAGCTGAGGCTCTGAGGCGACGTGGAACGGCCTGCGTCGCACATCAGGGTGGAGGTCGTCGCGGCGCCGCCGCGCACCGACTCGTCGTTCGTCGAGGTGCTGGGCAGCGAGCTGTCACGGTTGCAGCGCCTCGCCCGGCTGCTGGCCGGCGACGCAGCTGCGGCCGACGACCTGGTGGCCGAGGCGATCGTGCGCACCCTGCCGAGGTGGCGGGCGGGCCTGGTGGACGACCCGGCCGCCTACCTGCGGCGGGTGCTGTGCAACCTGGCCAAGCGCCGCTGGCGGCGGCGGGCGCTCGGCCGGCGCGACGATCGGCACGCGCTCGACTGGCTGCAGCCGGCGACCGATCCGGCCGTCGACACTGCGGAACGCGACCGCACCCTGCGCGCCGTCGCGGCGCTGCCGCCCCAGCGGCGGGCAGTGGTAGTGCTGCGCTTCTACGATGACCTCCCCGAGGCGCGCATCGCGGAGGTGCTGGGCATCAGTGCAGGCACCGTCAAGTCCACGCTGTCGCGGGCGGTCGAGCAACTGCGCAGCACCCTCGGGACTCAGGACGAACCATGAACGAGCGCACCGAAGATCGACTGCGAGCCCACCTCGGCACACTCGACTCCGTGGCGGTGCCGGGCACCGGCGAGGTGGAGGTCGCGGTGCAACGCGCCCGCCGCCGGCACGAGCGGCGGCGGCGTGCTGCCGCCGGCGTGGCAGCCGTGGCACTGGTCGCCACCGGAGGCGTCGCCGCCTGGCGCAGCACGTCCAGCCGCGAGGGCGCAGCGACCAGCCCCACGACCGACGCGACGATCGTCGGCAGCACCGTCGTCGGCAGCACCGTCGTTGGCAGCACCGTCGTCGACACCAGCACGGCATCCACCACGCCGGCGCCGGTGGTCGTCGGCGCCGACGGTGGCTGGGCGGCGATCCCTCCGAACCCGCGTGGTCCGCTCACCGGTGCCACCGTCGTGTGGACGGGCACCGAAGCGATCGCGGTCGGCGGCACACTCGCCTCCGGTGACGATGCCGGTGTCGACGCCTACGACCCCGCCACCCAGCAGTGGCGGGCCGTCTCCGACGACGTACCGCTGCTCGCCCCGATCATCGCCTGGACGGGCAGCGAGGTGCTCGCCGTCGGATGGACCGCCACCGGCGCACCGCGATCGGTCGCGGCCACGCTGGACGTGACCACCGGGGAGTGGACCGTGCGCGCCGACTCGCCGTTGCCCGACAAGCTGTGGAGCGAGAACCCGTGGGTGTGGACCGGCAGCGAACTGCTGGTGGCCACCGGCGAGCACTCGACACCGGGCGCGACGTTCCACACGATCGCCTACGACCCTGCCACTGACCGGTGGCGCGCGCTCGCCGCTGCGCCGCTCGCACCGCGCAACCAGGCGGCGAGCGTGTGGACGGGCAGCGAGTGGATCGTGTGGGGCGGCAACGACGACACGGACGACTTCGCCGATGGCGCCGCCTACGACCCGGCCGCGGACAGCTGGCGCCCGCTGCCCGCCTCGCCACTGTCGCCCCGGCGCGTGCCGGCCGTGTGGACAGGCACGGAGATGATCCTCGCCGCCGGGTTCGGCGGTGGCAACGGTATCAACGCGCTCGGCGACGGCGCGGCCTACGACCCTGCGACCGACACGTGGCGATCCATCGCCGATGGCCCGGCACACCCGGGCTTCGCTCCGCAGTGGACGGGGCGGCTGCTGCTGCTGTTCGCCAAAGGAGGTGTCGTGGCCTACGACCCGGTGGCCGACGCATGGCACAGCGACGACCTGTCGTTCGGTGCGGTCTCCCACGACGACCAGTCGCCCGTGTGGACCGGCACCGCCGTGCTGCTGCTCGGCAGCTACTTCGGCGAGACCGGCGGCGCCGTGTTCATCCCGCCCGCCTGACGCCGTCGTCGGTCAGCCCGAAGGTGACCACGAAGCCCTCGTGGTCGCTGCCCGGTACCTGCAGCTCGCGCAGCGCGAGCGGGGTGATGCCGTCGTCGAACAGGGCGTGGTCGATGCGCACGAACGGTGGCGGCATGACCCCGTCGTCCATCGGCCAACTTGCACTCCAGCCATGGCCCAGCGTCTCGTGCGCGTCGCGCAGGCCCCGGTCGAGCAGGGAGCGGAACGAGGGGTGCCAGCGGGACGCGTTGAAGTCGCCGATCACGATCGTCGGTCGTGGCGAGGCGACCGCCAGATCGCCGATCGCCCCCAGTTGCTTGCGCCACAGTCTGGCGTCGACCGTCGGCGGGTTCGCATGGACGGCGAGCAGGTGGACGGCGCTGCCGTCGACGTCGAGCGTGACGTCGATCGAGTGCCGGCCCTCCATCCGAACCACGCCGCCGTCGGTGATCGGGAAGCGGCTCCACAGGCTGATCGCTCCGGCGTCGTTGCGCTCGTTGCCGGCGCGGTACGGGTAGTCGTCGGGTGGCACGGCGGCGCGCAGCGCGTTCAGCAGGGGAGTGGCCAGCTCCACCATCACCATCACGTCTGCGTCCCGCGCGAGCAGGGCCTGCACCGCCAGGTCGGGATTCGGGTTGCGGAAGTACATGTTCGAGTACGCCACGGTGAGCGTCGGCGCACCTGCTGCCGCGCGCGGCGCACCGCCGTGGAAGACGATCGGGTAGCTGAGCACCAGCAGGGTCAGCACCGGCACGAGCGCTGCCAGCGCCAGCGGGCGGCGGCGGGTGAGGCTCGCGGCGAGTGCGATCGGTGCTGCCCACACCAGCAGCCAGGGCGTCATCGCCTGCAGCGCGGCGATGCTGCGCCTGCCGTCGATGCCGAACCACTGGGTGATGCACAGGCCGATCATCAGCGCCACCGCCACCCAGCCGACGATCTCGAGTGTCCTCGGAGCCCAGCGCGCCAGCGACGTCGCCAGCCGGCTCACCATCCGCGCAGATCGATGGGCCAGCGGTCGAGCACCTCCTGGCCGCGTACGAGCCAGGCGACGGCGTGCATCGCCATCGTCGGGTCGATGTGTGCCGGCACGACGCGTACGCGGTCGCCCACCTCGGCGACGCCGGCATGCGGCACGAATGTCACGTGCTCGTCGCTGAGGAACCAGACGTCCGCGCCCTGGCCGTCGAGCGTCTCCACCGCCGGGTTGCCGTGGTCCATGCCCATGGCCTTCAGGCCCACGTCGGCGACCGCGAACCTCGAGTTGGCGGACACGACCGTGCCGATCACGAAGCACGCCTGCTCGAACGGTGTGCCCATCCGCGCGTAGTACGTGTCCATCAGCGCGTAGCTGCCCGCCTGCACCTCGGTGACGCGATCGTGCAGGTGGTAGGTGCCCGTGCCGCCCGCGCTCACCACGTCGCCGCCGACGAGCGCGTGCGCGGCGAGCAGCCGATCCACGGACTCGCCAACCTTGGCCCGTTGCTCGTCGTGGTCGGCCATCACCATCAGGTGGCCCTCGTACCCCATCACACCGCGCACCGTCAGGCCCCGGCCGCGAGCCAGGTCGGCGATGCGGCCGGCATCCTCGGGGCGGCAGCCGCAGCGGGGCAGCCCGACGTTCACGTCGACGAGCACCTCGCGCAGCCCTGCGCGGGCGGCGGCGTCGATCGTCTCCGGAGAATCCACCGCGATGGTGATGCGGGCGCCCGTCGACGCGGTGGCGAGCGCGGCAAGTCGGGTTGGGTCGAGCACCTCGTTGGCCAGCAGCAGGTCGTCGCCGAGAC
This sequence comes from uncultured Bifidobacterium sp., assembly GCA_964477795.1. Lineage (GTDB taxonomy): Bacteria > Actinomycetota > Acidimicrobiia > Acidimicrobiales > Ilumatobacteraceae > UBA668. Next base: position 7,235 of record CAYZFZ010000092.1, on the reverse strand, counting down.
CGGCGGCGGCCATCCCCAGCACCTCGTGTGGGGTGGCGCAGGTGAAGCCGTGGTGGCCCGCTGCGTGCTGGGCGGCGGCGAGCGCGGTGCACTTGTGCGCCTTCACATGTGGCCGCAGCGCCGCACCAGGGCGAGCCGCGGCCATCGTCGTCAGGTTGTGGTCGAGCAGGTCGGCGTCGATCACGAGTGCCGGCGTGGAGAGGTCGTGCACGTTCATCCGCCCGATCGTGTCACGAACTGCGCGCGCCCGCGATCTTGCAGCATCCGCAGGCCGTCGTTAGGCTTTCTTAACGGTGGTACGGGATCAGCGCTTGTGCGATGTGTCGGTCGGTGAGACGGTCGTGGTCCACTCCGTCGACCACGGGCCCGCCGGGCAAGGCCGCCGCCTGGAAGACCTCGGGGTCATCGAGGGCACGCTCGTGCGTGTGGAGCGGCGGGCGCCGATGGGCGATCCCACCATCTACGAGGTGCGCCACGCGCGCCTGGCGATGCGCCGGGCCGACGCAGCCCTGGTGCACGTGCTGGCGCACGCTGCCGAGGCCGGATCGGATGATCATGTCGCACTGTGAGCCCGGCTCCTCACAGGTGCGCAGCGACGTGGACGGCACGCGCATCGCACTTGTGGGCAGCCCCAACGCCGGCAAGACGACGCTGTTCAACACGCTCACCGGCTTGCACGCGAAGACCGCCAACTACCCGGGCGTGACGGTCACCCGGCGCGAGGCTGCCGTGCGCTTCGGCGACCGGCGCGCCGTCGTGATCGATCTGCCCGGCACCTACGGCATGTCGGCGATCAGCCCCGACGAGCAGATCGTCGCCGATGCACTGCACGGCGAGGTGGAGGGCGTCGACCGGCCCGACGCGCTGGTGATGGTGGCCGACGCGACCACGTTGCAGCGGTCACTGCTGTTCGTGGCCGAGCTGCTGCGGCTGGAGCTGCCCGCGTGCCTGGTGATCACGATGATCGACGAGGTCGGCGCACGTGGCGGCGCCATCGACGTCGACCGGCTGAGCGCGGCGATCGGCATCCCCGTCGTCGGCGTCATCGGCCATCGCGGGGTCGGGATCGACGCCGTGCGGTCCCTGCTCGCGGACCCGCTGGCATGGTCGCGGCCGGTCGTCGTGCCACCAGCCGGCATCGCCGCCCGAGCCGCGTGGGTGCAGTCCGTCCTCGGCACCGCCTACCGCCCACCCGGTGTCGACGAGCGCACCCGGCGCATCGACGCCGTGCTGCTGCACCCCGTGGCGGGCGTCGCCGTCTTCGCGGTGGTGATGCTGACCTTCTTCCAGGCGATCTTCACCGTCGCCGCACCCGCCGCCGACGCGCTCGACTCGCTGTTCGGGCGGCTCGCCGACCTCGTGCGCGACCATGTGCCCGGATGGTTCGGCGAGATGCTCGCCGACGGTGCCATCGCCGGCGTCGGCGGCGTGCTGGTGTTCCTGCCGCAGATCATCCTGCTGTTCCTCATCCTCACCCTGCTGGAGAAGGTGGGCTACCTCTCGCGCGCGGCGTTCCTGGCCGACCGGGTGATGGGGCGCTTCGGGCTGGAGGGGCGCAGCTTCGTGTCGATGCTGTCGTCGTTCGCATGTGCGATCCCAGGCATCCTGTCCGCGCGCACGATCCCCAGCGAGCGTCGACGGATCGCGACGATGATGGCCGCGCCACTGATGACCTGCTCGGCACGGCTCCCGGTCTTCACGCTGCTGATCTCCGGGTTCGTCGAGGACCGCTCGGTGTTCGGCCCGATCCGCAGCCAGGGCCTCGTGCTGCTCGGCCTGTACGTGCTCGGTGCCGTCTCCGGGTTGATCTACGCCGGCGTGTTGAGCGCGACCGCACTCTCCGGCCCGGCCGCGCCGGTGGTGATGGAGCTGCCGCCGTACCGCCGGCCGACCGCGCTCGCGGTGGCTCGCCAGACCTGGGAGGGCGCCTGGTCGTTCGTGCGCAAGGCGGGCACCGTCATCCTCGCCAGCTCGTTGGTGCTGTGGGTGCTGCTCAACGTGCCCGCATCCACACCGCCTCCCGGCCTCACCGAGTCGCAGCAGCAGGGCTACACGCTCGAGCACAGTGCCGCCGGCTGGATGGGCAAGGAACTGGAACCGGTGTTCGCGCCCCTCGGCTTCGAGTGGCGCACGAACGTCGCGATCATCGGCAGCCTGGCGGCCCGCGAGGTGTTCGTCACCACGCTGGCGATGACCACCGGCAACGACGACGACGCGTCGCTGCCCGAGCGGCTGCACGACATGACCGACGAGCACGGCGACCCCGTCTACGACGCGGCCACCGTCGCGGCCCTGCTCGTGTTCTTCGTCTACGCGCTGCAATGCATGTCGACCGTGGCGGTGCTGCGCCGCGAGACGAACTCGTGGAAGTGGCCGCTGTTCGCGTTCGGTTCGATGTTCGCGCTTGCCTACGCGGCCGCGCTGATCGCGAGGGTGGTGGTGCATGCCGTCACCTGAGTTCGTGGCCGAGCCCGTCGCTCACGTCGAGCGCACCGCCGACCCGGCGGTCCTGCGCTGGCGGTGCAGCGCGCCGTCGTTGGCCGCGCTGCCCGACGGGCCGCGCCGGCCCGACGACCCCGAGTGGGCGGGTTTCGGCGACGCGTTGGTCGAGGTGCGGGCCGGCACCGTCGAGGTGCGTCTGCCGGCCGCCGAGCAGTGGGCGCAGACCGCACACCCGATGCACACCGCGATGCTCGACGCACTGCGCCGCCGGGCGCCGTGGCTGTTCGAGGGCGAGTTGGCGCCGGGCGAGCCGGCGCCGGGCGAGCCGGCGCCGGGCGAGTTGGTGCCGGTGATCGGCTGCGACGTCACTGGTGAGCTCGCGTGGGGGCTGCCCTGCGCAGGGTGCAGCCACCGCTGCCGGTGACGGCACCGGGACGGATGTCACAGGAGCGGCCCTCGCCCCCAGGCCTCGCGACCAATACGATACGGAACCGTTCCGTATCGAAAGGTCCCCGATGAGCCGTTCCCCTGACACCCCTGCGCTGCTGCACGAGCCAGACGTGATCGATCCGCACGTGCACGCCCGCCGGTGGTTCACGCTCGCCACGCTGTGCATGAGCCTGCTCATCATCGTGATGGACAACACGATCCTGAACGTGGCCATCCCGTCGCTCGTCAAGGAGCTGGGCGCCACCAACAGCGAGCTGCAGTGGATCGTCGATGGTTACACGCTCGTGTTCGCCGGCCTGCTGCTCACCACCGGCAGCCTCGGCGACCGCTTCGGCCGCAAGCTCGCCCTGCGCATCGGCATCGTCATCTTCGCCCTCGGCTCGGTGCTCTCGGCGCTCGCCGGTAGCCCCTCGCAGCTGATCCTCACCCGGGCGCTGATGGGCGTGGGTGGCGCGCTGATCATGCCCTCCACGCTGTCCATCCTCACCAACGTGTTCCGCGACCCGAAGGAGCGCGGCCGGGCCATCGCGATCTGGGCGGGCTTCTCCGGTCTCGGCGTGGCGATCGGCCCGGTCATCGGTGGTGTGCTGCTCACCCACTTCTCGTGGAGCTCGGTGTTCTGGGTGAACCTGCCCATCGGCGCCATCGCGCTCGTCGCCGGCCACTTCTTCGTCCCCGAGTCGAAGGATCCCGCCGCCCCGCGGCTGGATCCGCTGGGTGCGCTGCTGTCGATCATCGGTCTCGGTTCGCTGCTGTTCGGCATCATCGAGGGGCCGGACAAGGGCTGGACCAGCACCGAGGTGCTGGCCGCGTTCGCCGTCGGCATCGTCGCCCTCGTCGCCTTCATCCTGTGGGAGCGGCACACCGACCACCCGATGCTCGACATGAGCTTCTTCAACAACCCGCGCTTCACGGCGGCGAACACGGCCGTCACGCTCACGTTCTTCGCCCTGTTCGGGTCGCTGTTCCTGATGACGCAGTACTGGCAGCTGGTGCACGGCTACAGCCCGCTGGCCGCCGGCGTGCGCCTGATGCCGTATGCGATGACGATGATGATCACGGCGCCCATGTCGGCCCGGCTGGTGGAGCGCATCGGCACGAAGCTGGTGGTCACCATCGGGCTCACCACGATCTCCATGGCCATGGTGGTGCTGTCCACCCTGCACACCGACTCCAGCTACTTCCGGGTGATCTTCAACATGTGCTTCATGGCGCTCGGTATGGGGCTGGTGATGGCGCCGGCCACGGAGAGCGTGATGGGTTCGCTGCCGCGGTCGAAGGCCGGTGTCGGCTCTGCCGTCAACGACACCACTCGGCAGATGGGTGGCGCGCTCGGTGTGGCGGTCATCGGCAGCCTGGTCGCCAGCGCCTACGCCTCGGGCATCGACGACGTCGCAGCCTCCTTCGGCCTGTCCGGTTCGGCGCTCGGCGACGTGCGCGCCAGCCTCGGCGGGGCACTGAAGGCCGTGCCCGGCCTCGGTGCGGCCGGCCCCGAGTTCGCCCGGGCGGCGAAGGACTCCTTCGTCCACGGCCTGTCCCTGGGCCTGCGCCTCGGTGCCGCCGTCGTGCTCGCGGCCGCGTTCGTGGCGTACCGGTTCCTGCCCGCCAGCGCCCACGACGCGGTCGACGACCGCGCTGCCACCGACGACCTGCAGCCGGTGGCCGGTTCGTGAACACCGGCATCCACCGCGGCCGGCCGCGCAACGAGGCATGCACCGGGGAGATCCTGGAGGCGACGCTGCGGTTGGTGGCGCAGGTCGGCATCGAAGGCTTGACGATGGATGCCGTCGCCCGCGACGCGGGTGTCGGCAAGGCCACCATCTATCGCCGCTGGTCGTCCAAGGAGGCGCTGATGCTCGACGCCTGGATGACGTGCGTGCGCAAGCCGGAGGTGCCCGACACCGGCACCCTGCAGGGCGACCTGGAGGCGCTGCTCGGTGGCATCGACCACCCCTTCAGCGACAGCGAGCTGCAGCGCGTGTTCCCCCAGATGATCGCGGCAGCGAAGGTGAACCCCGATGTCGCCGACGCCTATCGCGAGTTCATCGCCCAGCGCCGTGCACCGATGCAGGCCGTGCTGCAGCGGGCGGTGGCCCGCGGCGAGATCGACCCGGCGGTCGACCTGCAGGTGGTGCACGATCTGCTCGTGGCGCCCTTGATGTACCGCTGGCTGGTCAGCGACGCGCCGGTCGACGAGGCCGTGATCGGCCGCATCATCGCGGTGGTCACCGCCGGTGTCAACGCGGCGGCAGGGGTTCCAACCGCGACAGGATGAGCCGGTCGAGACCCAAGTCGACGGCCTTCTCCTGGCCGGCGTGATCGTGCACGGAGGCCCAGCCGCTCGTCTCGAACGGCCTGCCCTCGGCGGCTTCCACCGCGGCGGCGAGGTAGGTCGCGGCCCTCGGGCTGCTGAGGCGCACGTTCACCCCGTCCGCCCAGCGGCCGGCGATGGTGGCCAGCTCGACGCTGTTCACGCCGACGATCACCGGCATCGGGCCCACCGCGCGCAGCGCCGCGAGCTGCTCGACGACCGCGTCGTGACGCTCGGCCAGTGTGGGCCGGATGGAGATGCCCCGGGCGTGCAGCTCGCTCGCGAACGGCGACTCGGGCGCCGCGCCGGCACCGATGCCCAGGCGCAGGCGGCCGCCGCTGATGCGCTGCACGCTGGACGCGCCGGCGGCGGTGACCGCAGGGTGCCGGTTGGCGACGTTGACGACGAGCGCGCCGATGTTGATGGTGGTGGTGCACGCGGCCAGCGCACCCATCAGCGTGAAGCACTCCAGCACCGGCAGGTCGCCACCCATCACTGCGCCGTCGAAGTGGTCGAGCACCCAGGTGGTGTCGTAGCCGTCGGCCTCCGCCTGCAGCACCGCGTCGCGCAGGTGGGCCCAGTCGTTGTGGGCGGAGCTGAGCTGGAGGTCGCGGAGCATGGTGCGGGCGGAGGGACTTGAACCCACACTCCTTGCGGAACAGGGACCTAAACCCTGCGCGTCTGCCAGTTTCGCCACGCCCGCGGCGATCCGCAGAGCCTACCCACGAGCGGCTTCCGTAGGATCTCTGCATGGCGTTCTCCGGCTTCCCCGACGAGGCGTTCGCGTTCTACGAGCGGCTCGCCACCGACAACTCGCGCACGTTCTGGCTGGCCAACAAGGCCGTCTACGACACGTGCGTGCGGGGCCCGATGGTGCAGCTCACCGAGGCGCTCGCCGACCACGGGCCGTTCCACATCTTCCGTCCCAACCGCGACGTGCGCTTCGCCAAGGACAAGACGCCCTACAAGGACCACCTGGGCGCGTACAGCGAGAGCGAGGGCGGTGCCGGCTACTACATCCACCTGTCTGCCGCGGGCATGCTCACCGGCTGCGGCTACTACGACATGGCGGCCGACCAGCTCGAGCGCTTTCGTGAGGCGGTCGATGCGCCGGCCACCGGTGCAGAGATTGCCAGCCTATGCGCGGTGGTCGCGAAGCAGGGGTTGCGGCTGGGTGCGATGAGCGAGCTGAAGACCGCGCCGCGCGGGTACCCCAAGGATCATCCGCGCATCGAGTTGCTGCGTCGCAAGGGGCTCATCGCCACGCAGGAGTGGCCGCTCGCCAAGTGGATGCACACCAAGCAGGTGGAGACCCGCATCCGCGGTGCGTGGGCGGTGGCCGGCGACGTGACCCAGTGGCTCGACGCGCACGTGGGCCCCAGCACGCTGCCGCCGCCCGACGCGTTCGATCGCTAGGCGGGCGCCGCCGAGTCAGGCCACGGGGATCCAGGCCAGCGTCAGCTGGGTGACCTTCACGTCGCTCTTCTCCAGCGAGACGGGCAGCGCGGTGATGTTCTTGGCGACCGCCATCCACTTCGTGTCGATGTCGGTGACCTCCTGCGCGAGGTCGGCCTCGAGATCCTCCATCTGCTGGTGCAGCAGCTGGATCTTGTTCTCCGCCGCGTCCAGCCGCTCGCCGGCGGCGTTCGACCGGCCGCGCCTGCCGGCGGCACTGCCCAGCGAGCCGAGCAGGCCACCGCGCGACTTGCGGCCACCGAGCAGGCCGCCGAGGATGGAGCCGGCGGTGGACAGCAGCTCGTCGTTGCGACGCCCCTTCTGCTCCTCCTCCAGCACGTCGGCGCGGTCCTCGGCGGCCTGTAGCTGGCTCTGCAGCGACGCGACCTTGGCCTGGTACTTGCCGCGCAGCTTGGCCGTCTCCTCGTCGCCCTTCGCGTCGGCCACCTGGTAGCAGCGCTGGAAGAACGCATCGGGCGTCTCGCCGGGGCGGCCGTACAGCTTCAAATCCTTGTTCGCCTGCAGCTCGATGCTGCGGCTGCGCACCAGGAAGTCGACGAGGTCGCGCTCGACGCCG
>CAYZFZ010000091.1:7610-11883 GCA_964477795.1 uncultured Bifidobacterium sp. | reverse complement strand
CCGGGCCGACGGGCATGGTGGTGGCGAGCACGCCGTGGATGTTGAACGCGTCGGTGCACACGGCCTCCAGCGCGGCGAGCACCCACGGCAGGTACTCCGGCGTGCAGCCGGCCATCACGGCGTTGATCGCCACCTTCTCGACGGTGACCTCGACGAGATCGGGCGGCACGACCGCGACGATGTCGTCGGGTGCGCGACCGGTGCCCTGCAGCATGCGCAGCACCCGCTCCTCGGTGGGCGGCACGACCGGCAGGCCGTCGGTGAAGCCGCGCTCGAACATCAGCTCCATCTCGTCGTCGAGATCGGCCAGCTCGATGCGCCGGGCGTGCAGCAGGTGCCCACCGAAGCGCGCCCGCAGCCCGTCGACCCGATCGGGGTCGACGCTCAGCGAGCCGCAACCGGGCCGGAACGGCGGCAGGTCGTTGCCGAGCGCCGGGTTGCCGGTGACGCGCCGCCACTCGTCGCGGACCCAGCCGACGGTGCGCTCGACCTCCACACCGTCGACCACGCGCAGCAGGGTGGGCACCGTCTCGATGTCGTGGTGCCAGCTCACGGACAGATCGTGATCATGCACCGCGGCGACGCCCGCGGGGAACGCCGGGTCGTCCTGGGTGTACACCGATGCCGTCAGCCCGGCGACCACCGGCGCCACCATCCGGCACGTCTCGCACTCCTGCTTGAGCACGACGACCAGGCCGTCCGGGAGGCGTGGCGCGCCGGGCTGGGTCACCGCAGGAACTCGAGGATGCGGGCGTTGACGACGTCGGGCCGCTCGAGGTGCAGGAAGTGTCCGGCGTCGTCGACGATCTCGACCGCGACGTTGGCCGGTGCCATCGCGGCTGCGGCCTCGGCGACCTCGACGCCGATGCAGCCGTCGTTACGGCCGTGCAGGTAGAGATGCGGCTGGGTGGCCCAACCCTGGGTGGCAGCCTGTACCGCGTCCAGTGCCGGGTCCTTGTAGCCGTCGCCCAGCGTCGCCCGGTAGTAGCCGAGCGCGGCGGCCAGGTTGGAGGGGTCGCGCAGGCTGGCCTTGGTGGTGGCCAGGTCGGCGGTGGCGTCGTAGCCGGGCGACCACTGCGACCACAGCATGTCGACGAACGCGAGGTCGTTGGCGCCGACGACGAAGTCGGAGAGTGCGTGCTGGAAGAAGAACATGTACCAGCTGCGCTGCACCTGCGCGAGGTTGCCGAGGAAGGCCATGCCGACCGCGGGTCCGGGCGGCACCGCCATCGTGACCACCTTGCGCCAGCGATCGGGCGCGAAGACCGCTGCCCCATGCGTGCCGGAAGCACCCCAGTCGTGGCCGATGATGACGGCGTCGGCACCACCGCCCAGTGCGTCGTGCAGCGCGATCGCGTCGGTGGCCAGGGCGCCGGTCTGGTAGCACCCGTCGGCGGGCAGCGACGTGGGCGCGTAGCCGCGCTGGAACGGGGCCACTGCATGGAAGCCGGCCGCCGCCAGTTCGGGCAGCAGGTGCCGCCAGCCGTGGGCGCTGTCGGGGAAGCCGTGGAGGCACAGCGCCAGCGGTGCATCCGGCGCGCCCGCGCTGAGCACGGTGAACTCGAGGCCGTTGGCCGACACGGTGTTCTGCATGATCACTGCCATGCGCGCACGCTACTGCCGGTGCGACATGCGTCACGTACCCGGCCGGTTTACCCCCGCCGCGTACTCGGCGTAACGTGGGCCAACACAGGGGGTACGTGGAGATGCAGGTCACGTTCTTCGGCGTGCGCGGCTCCACGCCGTGCCACGGCGACGAGATCACGAGGTACGGCGGCAACACGTCGTGTGTCGCGGTCGACGTGCCCGGTGAACCTGCGCTCTTCTTCGACCTCGGCACCGGCGCTCGCTACTTCGGCAGCACCCAGCCGCACGACGGCACCTTCCGCGGCACGTGCCTGCTCAGCCACCTCCACTGGGATCACACCCAGGGGCTGCCGTTCTTCTCCCCGCTGCTGCAGGAGGGCTCGCGGCTCGACGTGTACGCCCCGGCGCAGGAGGACGGCCGCACGGTCGCAGAGGTCATCAACACGGTCATCCGCCCGCCGCTGTTCCCGGTGACGGTCGAGCAGCTCCCCGGTGAGGTGCGCTTCCACGACACAGGCGACGGCGAGTTCTACGTCGGCGGCGTCAAGGTCATCTCACGGTTGGTGCCTCACGTCGGCCCCACGCTCGGCTACCGCATCGAGTGGGGCGGGCGCAGCATCGCCTACCTCAGCGACCACCAGCAGCCCTACGACGGTTCGTTCAGCGTCAGCGACGGCGCTCGTACGATCGCGGAGGGCGCCGATCTGCTGATCCACGATTCGCAGTACACGGTGCACGAGTTCGAGCGCAAGGCGACCTGGGGTCACTGCACCATCGACTACGCGGTCTGGCTCGCCGCGCAGTGCGATGTCGGCAGGCTGGCGCTGTTCCACCACGATCCCTCGCGCACCGACGTCGCGCTCGACGAGGTCGCGCGTTGCGCCGCGTCGGCCGGGAAGGCCCGCGGTCTCGACGTGTTCGCCGCGTCGGAGGGCCTTGTCGTCGAAGTCGGCTGAACGATGAGTCGTTCCTCCGTCGCCGTCGCGGCGGCCGTCGTGGTCGGCGGTGTGCTGCTCGTTGCCGCCGTCTCCAAGCTCGCCCGCCCACAGCTGTGGCGCACACAGTCCGCCGGCCTCGGGGTGCCGTGGACGGTGGCCGTGTTGGTGCCCTTCGTCGAGCTGTCACTGGGCGCGTTGCTGTTGGTGCAATTGCAGCGACAGGTGGTGGCCTGGGCTGCGGCGGTGCTGTTCGTCGCGTTCAGCGCGCTGCTCGCTCGCCGGCTGGCCCAGGGGCAGCACCCGCCGTGCGCGTGCTTCGGCTCGCTCAGCTCGAAGCCGATCGGGCCGGGTCAGCTCGCCCGCAACGCGCTCTTCGTCGCGCTCGCCATCCTCGCCGCGACACTGTGAGACCGGCCCGCCTCAGCTCAGCTCGGTGAGCAGGAACGCGAGGTTGCGGGCCTCGTCGAGCCAACCCTCGTAACGCCCGCTGGGGCCGGCGTGTCCGGCGCCCATCTCGGTACGCATGATCAGCGTCGCGTCGTTGGTGCGCAGGGCGCGTAGCTTCGCGATCCACTTGGCCGGCTCGTGGTAGCTCACTCGCGGATCGTTGAGCCCGGCCGTGATGTACATCGCCGGGTAGGCGGTGGCCACGGTGTGGTCGTACGGCGAGTAGCTCAGCATGTACTCCGCCATCGGCTGCTCGCGCGGGTCGCCCCATTCCTCCCACTCCGTGACGGTGAGCGGCAGCGACGGGTCGGCCATCGTGGTGACGACGTCGACGAAGGGCACCTCGGCGAGCGCAGCGCGGAACAGTTCCGGCCGCATCGTGACGCACGCGCCGACGAGCAGCCCGCCGGCGCTGCCACCACGGATGGCGATCTTCGCCGGGTCGGCCCAGCCCGTGGCGACGAGGTGCTCGACGCTGGCGATGGTGTCGACGAACGTGTTGCGCTTGTGCTCGAGCTTGCCCTGCAGGTACCACTCGCGCCCAAGTTCGCCACCTCCGCGCGGGTGGACGAGCGCCCACACGACCCCCCGGTCGAGCAGGGAGAGGCGGGCGACACCGAACCACGGTGGCATCGAGGATTCGTAGCTGCCGTAGCCGTACACGCACAGCGGCGCGCTGCCGTCGGGCATCGTGCCCTTGCGGTAGACGATGTCGACGGGCACCCGGGTGTTGTCGGGGGAGGTCGCCCACAGCCGCTCGCTGGCGTAGTCGGACAGGTCGACCGCGGGAACAGGCGTCTGCTTGAGGATGGTGCGCTCACCGGTGCGCACGTCCTCCTCGTAGACGGTGACGGGGCGGGTGAGCGACTGCACGATGTAGCGCACCGTGCCTGTCTGCCACTCCGGGTTCGCTTCCGGCTCCAGGTCGTGGGGCTCGTCGGCTCCGTGCACGGTGCGCTCCGTGCCGTCGCGGAACAGCACGCGGATGCGTGGCTGCGCGTCCGCCCACTCGTGCAGGATCAGGTGGTCCGCGAACGCCTCCACCGACGTGATGCGGCGGCCCGCCACATGGGGCACGAGCTCGGTCCACTCACCGGGCCGGTCGAGCGGAGCGGTCATCACGCGGAAGTCCGTTGCCTCCTCGTTGGTGAGCACCACCCAGCGGTCGCCCCAGTGATCCAGCCCGTACTCGACGTCGTCGGCACGCGGGCGCACGACGGCAGCGGGTGCGGTCGGCTCGGCCGCTGGGACGAGCAGCACCTCCGAGCTCAGCTTGCTCGCGGTCTCGATCACCACCCACT
>CAYZFZ010000091.1:0-7510 GCA_964477795.1 uncultured Bifidobacterium sp. | reverse complement strand
GGGACGAGCAGCACCTCCGAGCTCAGCTTGCTCGCGGTCTCGATCACCACCCACTCGCCGCTGCGGCTGAGGTCGACGTACACGTAGAAGCGCTCGTCGGCTTCCTCGAACACGAGCACGTCGTCGGCCTGGGTGGAGCCGAGCGTGTGGCGCCACACCCGGTAGGGGCGCATCTGCTCGTCGGCCGTGACGTAGAAGAGCGTGCTGCCGTCCGCGGACCAGGCGGTGCCGCCCCACGTGGTGCCCGTGAGCTACTCGGCGCGGTCGGTGCCGGTGTCGAGGTCGCGCAGATGCATGGTGTACTGCTCGCTGCCGTCGATGTCGCTGCTCCAGGCGAGCACGGTGTGCTGCGGGTTCACGTCGAACGCGTTCACCGAGAAGTAGTCGTGGCCGGCGGCTTCCGCGTTCTCGTCGAGCAGCACCTGCTCGGTGGCCGCCGCCGCGGTGCGCCCGCGGCAGTGGATGGCGTAGCTCGCGCCTTCCTCCGTGCGGGTGACGTACCACCAGCTGTCCTTGCGCACCGGTGCCGACAGGTCGGTCTCCTGCACCCGCGACTTGATCTCGGCGAACAGGGTGTCGATCAGCTCGGCTCGCTGAGCGAACCAGGCGTCGGACCACTCGTTCTCCGCCTGCAGGTAGGCCATGGTGTCGGGGTCGTCGCGATCTCGCAGCCATGCCCACGGGTCGGCCACCGCCCCCGTCGGTCGTTGCCAGACATGGTCCACCTGCTTCGCGATCGGGGCCTGCACGGTGGCCAGGCTACGGGAACTTCTCCGCGGTGCCGGTAGCGTCCTGCGGATGCGGGTGTGGATCGACCAGGACCTGTGCACCGGCGACGGGCTGTGCGTCGATCACTGCCCCGATGTCTTCGTCCAGCTCGAGGACGGCATCGCCTACGTCGCCGACGAGGGCAGGGCGCTCAACGATCCCGGTGGTTCCAGCAGCCTCGCCGTCGTGCACCCGCGCAACGTCCAGCGGGTCATCGATTCCGCCATGGCCTGCCCCGGCGAGTGCATCTTCATCGAGGTCGAGCGCGCCAGCGTCGCCTGACGACCGGCGGCGCCTCCGCCGGCGGCGCACCAGCAGCACGATCAGCAACGTCACCAGCAGCACGAGCGCGAGCGCCGCGCCGCCCGCCCACAGCGTGCGCCGCTTGCCCACCTCGGGGGCGGCTGCGACGGTGTCGACGACCTCACGCGCCTTCGCGCGGGCGAGGTCGTGGTCGCCCGCGGACAGCGCTTCCCGAGCCTCGTCGAGCAGGGCGGGGAGGTGGGTGCCGATCAGGCCGACCTGGTCCAGCACCCCGTCGTCGGCGGCCTCGGCGGTCACCGCTGCCAGCACGGCGTCGGCGCTGTCGATCTGCTGCTGCACCGCAGCGGCGGCGTCGTCGATGGCGGCCACGTCGTCGGCGGCGGCCTCGTACTCCGACTCCAGGTCGCCGGGGTAGGTGGTGCCCAGCTCGGCGGACTTCGTGTCGAGCTCGTTGCGCAGCTCGAGCACGTCGTGTGATGCGTCGATCGCCTTCTGCGCCGCGGTGAACGACCACGCGGCCATCTTCTCGCGCACGAAGGAGGGCGGGGCCCACTCGTCGCCGTCGTCGGCGAGCTGCTGGTACGCGTCGCGGGTCTCGGCACGTGTGGCGAGCAGCTCCGCCTGCGAGTCGGTGACGACCCATTCCTTGATCAGGTCGTCGGCGGACTGTGCGCCACCCAGCTCGTCCACCAGGTCGAGGAACCGGCGCCAGTCGGTGAGCACGTCGTACGTCTCGGGCTCGGCGTCGCCGCGGTAGGCGATGGACTTGTCGACGACAGCGGCGAAGATCTCGCGCATCTTGTCTTCGCCCACCTCGTCGACGATCGACTTCACCACCGAGAACGACGCGTTGTAGCCGTAGTCCTCCTCCGCGTCGGAGCCGTCGGCGCGGAATGGGTCGTCCCAGTCGTTGAGGTCCACGTGGCCGGCGTCGGTGCGGATGATCTCGTCCGGCTCGAGCGCCGTGCCGCCCATCGCCGCGACGGCCTTGTTGGAGTAGACCTGCGCGAGACCCTCGTCGAGCCAGCGATCGGCGAACCACCCGTCGTTGAACCATGCGTGCGACAGCTCGTGCAGCACCACCTCGGCGTCGAGGTCCTCGCCGATCTCGATGTCCTTGTCGTTGACACTGAACCAGCCGGCGTAGCCGTACAGGTAGGGCGTGTAGGCCTCGCGGACCTCGACGGGCTGATCGATCGGCCATGGCTGGCCGACGAGATCGCCCAGCACCGGCACACCCTCCTGGATCTGTGTGGTGACGAACGACTGCCAGTCCGCGTCGCCCGGCCACGAGCGGACGGCGAACTCGTCGCCGTCGGGTGTGGTGGCGGTGGAGGGGGCCAACCCTGCGTCGTTGCGAGCCGAGATGAACAGGTCGAACTGGTCGGGGTTGGGGATGTTGCTCGCCGTGTAGACGGTGTTGCCGTTCTCCTCGGTCACGGTGGCGTCGTCGCCGAGGGTGTCGATGACGAAACCGGGCGGCACCACCACCCGCACCGTCACCCGGCCCTCGTCGCCCACACCGAACGCGTCGAACGCGGCGTAAGCGCCGTTCACCCGCGACGGGTTCTCCGATCGCGGTGGCTGGCCGGCGATGTCGTAGGCGACGCTCACCCGTTGGGTGTGGGGGTAGAAGAGGTTGCTGGCCAGGTCGATGTCGAGGACGAAGAAGTCGCCGTTGCCGTCGATGAGCCGTGGTGTGACCGCAAGCGTGCGGCCGTTGGGCGTGGTGGCCACCTGGTTGATCGCGCCCACGGGCACCGGCAGCGTGAAGCCGGTGAAGTAGCGGCGGTTGATGTAGTTGCCGTCGCGCTGATCCGGGATGGTGTTCTCGAGGTCGATCTCGGCCAGCACGTGCACGACACCCGACACCGCGTCGATCGTGTAGGTGGTGGTGTTCCCGAAGGCCAACCCGCCGTCTGCTGCAACCTGGCGTGATGGAGCGAGTACGAACAACGCGATCGAGAGAGGGGGCAGGACGAGGAGTGAACGCAGCCGCCGGCGCATTCCGTGAGGGTAGTCAGCGTTGCGGCGCCGGGCAGTGCGCAAGGTCCCTACCGGTGCGTTGCATGGCGCGACTAGCCTGGCGGCGTGAAACGCAGCAGCGTGAGCCACATGAACTGTTCCGTCGCCCGCTCGCTCGACGTCGTCGGCGAGTGGTGGACGCTGCTCGTCGTGCGCAACATCATGCTCGGCCAGCGCCGTTTCGAGGCGATCCAGGCCGACTTGGGAATCGCCCGCAACATCCTCAGCGACCGGCTCACCACGCTGGTCGCGGCCGGTGTGGTGGAGCGGGTGAAGTACCAGGATCACCCAGAGCGATTCGAGTACCACCTCACCGAGAAGGGCCGCGACCTGTACCCCGTGATCGCGGCGCTGATGGCATGGGGCGACAAGTGGGAGTCACCCGATGGGCCGCCGTTGCTGCTGCGCCACACGTGTGAGGGTCGCGGCTACCCGACGATGGTGTGCTCGGCCTGCGGCGAGCCGATCGGCATCGACGCCGTGCGGGCCAAGGCCGGGCCCGGTTCCCGCGCCGCGGGCCCCTGAACGCCGACTGGGTTGCATCATGCAACTCAGTTGCCCTACAGTGTGCCGATGAGCGACAGCGAGTGGCACCCATCGGCCTGCATCCTCTGCGAGTGCAACTGCGGCATCGAGATCCGCCTCGGCACCGACGGCCGCACCTTCGACCGCATCCGCGGCGACAAGGCCCACCCGGCCTCGCAGGGCTACACGTGTGAGAAGGCGCTGCGCCTCGATCACTACCAGAACGGCACGAAGCGGCTGACGTCGCCGCTGCGCCGGCGCGCCGACGGTACGTTCGAGGAGATCGACTGGGACACCGCCATTCGCGAGGTCGCCGAGCGTTTCGGTGCCGTGCGCGACGAGCACGGAGGGGAGTCGATCTTCTACTACGGGGGCGGCGGGCAGGGGAACCACCTGGGCGGTGGCTACAGCGGCGCCACGCTGCGGGCGCTGGGTGCGAAGTACCGCGCGAACGCGCTGTCGCAGGAGAAGACGGGCGAGTTCTGGGTGAACGGCAAGATGCTCGGCGGCGGGGTGCGTGCCGACTTCGAGCACTGTGAGGTGGCGCTGTTCGTGGGCAAGAACCCGTGGCAGAGCCACGGCTTCCCCCACGCGCGCACGACGCTGAAGGAGATCGCCAAGGATCCTGCTCGCGCGATCGTCGTGATCGACCCGCGGTACAGCGAGACCGCCGAGCTGGCTGTGTCCGCCGGCCACGGCTTCCACCTGCAGGTGAAGCCCGGCACGGATGCCTTCTGTCTGTCGGCCATGGTTGCCGTGCTCGTGCAGGAAGGCCTCGTGCACGCGGACTGGGTTCGCGATCACGTGTCCGGGTGGGATGCGGTGGCCGGCGAGTTCGCCGCGTTGCCGGTGGCCGAGTACGCCACCCGCTGCGGTGTGGACGAGGGGTTGCTGCGGGCCGCAGCGCGGCGGATCGCTGCCGCCGACAGCGTGTCGGTGTTCGAAGACCTGGGCGTGCAGATGAACCGGCACAGCACGCTCAACAGCTGGCTGGAGAAGCTGCTGTGGGTGCTCACCGGCAACTTCGCCAAGCCGGGCGCGCAGTACGTACCCACCTCGCTCGTGGCGCTCATCCGCGGCGACGCCCCCAACGCCGCCACCAAGGTGACGCCGGTGGTGGGTGCGAAGATCATCAACGGGTTGGTGCCGTGCAACGTCGTCCCCGACGAGATCCTCACCGACCACCCGGCGCGGTACCGGGCGATGCTCGTCGAGAGCGGCAACCCGCTGCACTCGCTGGCCGACACCCCGCGCATGCGCGAGGCCCTGCGCTCGCTGGAGCTGCTGGTGGTCATCGACGTCGCGCTCACCGAGACGGCCCGCGAAGCGCACTACGTGCTGCCGGCGCAGAGCCAGTTCGAGAAGTGGGAGGCGACGTTCTTCAACTTCGACTTCCCGCACAACGTGTTCCACCTGCGCAAGCCCGTGGTGGCCGCACCGGAGGGGTCGCTGCCCGAACCCGAGATCCACTCGCGCCTGGTGGAAGCGCTGGGCGCGGTGACGGACGATGATCTGGCTCCGCTGCGTGCCGCGGCTGCCGAGAGCCGGGCCGCGTTCGCGGGCGCGTTCTTCGAGGCGACGGCCGCCAAGCCGCACCTGGGCGCGGTGGCGCCGGTGGTGCTCTATCGCACGTTAGGCCCCACGCTGCCCTACGGCGCCGCGTCCGCGGCCCTGTTGTGGGGTGCGGCCCACCGGTGTGCGATGGGCTTCGAGGCGTCGGTCCGCCGGGCCGGGTTCACCGGTGACGGGCTCGAACTCGGCGAGTCGCTGTTCGAGGGCATTCTCGCCGGGCATCACGGCCTCACGTTCACCGTCGACGAGTGGGACGACGTGCCGGCCCGCGTCCGCACTGCCGGCGGCCGCATCGAGGTGCACCTTCCCGAGCTGGTCGACGAGCTGCGCGGCCTGGCCGCGGAGCCACCGCTCACGTCGGCCGAGTGGCCGCTGCTGCTCAGCGCCGGCGAGCGGCGCTCGTTCACGGCCAACACGATCATCCGCGACAGCTCGTGGCGCAAGCGCGACGCGCACGGTGCGCTGCGCGTGAGCGCGCACGACGCGGCTGCCGCGGGAGTCGCCGATGGGGGCGTCGCCACGATCTCGACCCCACGTGGCAGCGCGCGGGTGACCGTGGAGATCAGCCCGATGATGCAGCCCGGCCATGTGTCGCTCCCCAACGGCATGGGCCTCGACGAGACCACCGCCGGCGGGGTGGCCCGCGCCGGTGTCGCGCCCAACGAGCTCACGAGTGGCGCCGATCGTGACTGGATCGCCGGTACCCCGTGGCACAAGAGCGTGCCGGCTCGCCTGGAGCCGGTGGTCTGACGCGATGCGTCGGGGTCTCTCGCTCGCTGCGCTCGCTCCGTTCCCCCGATGAAGACGGACCGCCGCAGGCGAGCCCAATGCTGAACGATCGACCGGCAGAGCCGGATCGAAAAGTTGGGTGGGGGCTCCGGCGGAGCCTCTGCCCCCACACCCCCGCCGAGCATCGTTCACCCGGATGCCCGCCAGGGCATGGCCGCCTGACCCTCGGCGTCTGCTGGGCCGCCGGCCCGGTCAGCGAGCGGCGCGGGTGCCGCTCACCGCGTGGCGCAGGCTCTGTGTGATCGACCTCGGCGGCAGATCCTGCTCGACGGCGTCGAGCACCGCGTCCAGCTCGCAGGTCAGCGCGGCCTCCTGGCGGCGGCCGCGCCGCGCCACGCCGGCCGCGGCACCGATCGCCAGCGGGGCCGCGCCGAGCAGCAGAACGGGGGAGACGAGCGCGCCAGCGACGGTGGCGGTGGCCAGGCCGATGCCGCCAGCGATCGCGCCGGCCGCCGCGGCGCCGCTGCGCTGGTGGCGGCGATCGGCCACCACCCGCAGCACGGAGCGTTGCTCGTCCACTTCGCTGGCGGTGGCGCGCACCATGCTCAGCTTGCACAGCCCGGCGTCGCCGGCCGCGGTCTTGGCGGCCCGCTGCACCGCGCCGACTGCGCCGGGCCGCTTGTGCCACTCTCGGCTGCCCGGCCGCGTGCGCCGGGTGCGCAGCTGGTGCTCGCGAACCATCAGCGCGTCGAGCCGCTGCATCGCCGCGGCAGCGTCGAGCGCGACGACGCGCTCGACCACCACCTCGCCCGCGCCGAGCAGCCCGTCGCCGTGGGCGTGGGGTGTCGGCGGGCCGAGCCGCTCGATGGCCAGCGAGACGCGCACCAGGGAGAGATCGAGGCCCACCTCGGCGGCGGCGGCGAGCAGCGACTCCTCGCTGATCGTGTTGCTGTGCAGCGCGCCGCCGGAGGCCTGCGCCTCCAGCTCGCCGGCCCGGTGCAGCACCCGGTCGATGGTGGGCCGATCCAGTTCCACGGCTGCACTGTAGGCCTGGGGGAGTGGGCATCCGAGCGCGCAATTGTTACTATGGCCATAGTGCAAATCACCCGTCCGATCGGAGCGCACGATGACTGAGTTCGACCTCGACCTGAGCAAGTACAACCTCGGCTGGAGCGACATCGGGGTGGAGTACGCGTTCACACCGGAGAAGGGTCTGAACGAGGGCGTGGTCGACCAGATCAGCTGGTGGAAGGGCGAGCCGCGCTGGATGAGCCAGATGCGCCAGCGCAGCCTGCGCACCTTCGATCGCAAGCCGATGGCCGAGTGGTTCGCGGTCAACATGCCCGAGATCGACTTCCAGGACATCTACTACTACCTGCGCCCGGCCACCGACCAGGTGAGCGAGTGGGACGACCTGCCCGAGCAGATGAAGGCCACCTACGAGAAGCTCGGCATCCCCGAAGCCGAGCGCCAGTACCTCGCCGGCGTCACCGCGCAGTTCGAGTGCCTGCGAGGTGATCAGCGGGTCTACACCGCCAATCGCGGCCTCGTGGCCATCAAGGACGTCCACGCGGGCGACCAGGTGTTCTCGCTCGACGAGGGCACCGGCCGATTCGAGGTCCACACG
>CAYZFZ010000090.1:0-11989 GCA_964477795.1 uncultured Bifidobacterium sp. | reverse complement strand
GCCGCCAACGCGTGCAGCGACGTGTTCGCCCTGGGTGGCCGGGTCGCGATCGCCGTCAACGTCGCCGCCTTTCCCGAGCACTTCCCGCGTGAGGCGATCGTCGCCATCTTCGACGCGGCTGCCGCCGTCGTCGCCGAAGCGGGCGGCACCGTGGCCGGCGGGCACACCATTCGCAACCCGGAGCCGATCTTCGGCCTCGCCGTGCAGGGCGTGGTGCACCCCGACCGCGTGTTCCGCAAGGGCGGCGCGCAGCCGGGCGACGTGCTGGTGCTGAGCAAGCCGATCGGCACCGCGCTCGCGCTCGCCGGCGGCACGCCTGCGGACAAGGCGGCGGCGATCGCGGGGATGCGGCGGATCAACCGGGCCGCCTCCGAGGAGTTGCAGGCGCTCGGTGCCGCAGTGCACGCGGTCACCGACGTCACCGGTTACGGCCTTGCCGGGCACGGCTGGGAGATGGCCGAGCGCGGCGACGTGCAGGTGATCGTGCACACCGATGGCGTCGTCGCCTACCCGGGCGCGCGCGAGGCCGCCGAGCGCGGCGTGCGCACCGGTGGCGACCCGCGCAACCGCGAGTACGTGCAGGCGCACCTGCGCAGCAGCGCCGGCGCTGTGGGCGAGGCGCTGTGCATGGATCCGCAGACGTCGGGCGGCCTGCTGGCCGCCGTGCACCCGTCGGTGGTCGCCGGTCTCAGCGAGATGTGGTGGCGCGTGGGTGAGGTGGCGGCCGGCCCCGCCGCGCTGGTCCTGACGTGACGGGCCTGCAATGAGGCGGCTCGGGTGACACCCGGTCGCGCCCCCACCCGCCAGCTCGAGAAGGAGCTGTGGGCCGCCGGCCACGACGTGATCGTCGGCATCGACGAGGTGGGCCGCGGCGCGTGGGCCGGGCCGCTGATGGTGGGCGCGGCGATCCTGCCGCGCGGCAAGCGGGTCAACGGCGTGCGCGACTCGAAGCTGCTGACCGAGGCGAACCGCGAGCTGCTGTTCGACCGCGTCGCGTCGTGGTGCGATGCCTGGGCGGTCGGCGCCGCCAGCCAGGAGGAATGCGACGACCTCGGCATGGCCGCCGCCCAGCGGCTGGCCACGCGCCGCGCGCTCGACGCGCTGGGTGCGGCGCCCGACGCCGCCGTCGTGGACGGCAAGTGGAACTTCGTCGCGCCCCACGTGCCGCATGTGGAGATGCGTGTGAAGGCCGACCGCATCTGCCTGTCCGTGGCGGCGGCCAGCATCCTCGCCAAGGTCACCCGCGACCGCCTCATGCGCGAGGCGGCGGAGCACTACCCCCACTGGAGCTTCGACACCAACAAGGGCTACCCCTGCGCGCTGCACAAGGCTGCGCTGCAGGGCTACGGCCCGTCCTCGATCCACCGCCGGACGTGGATCTTCATGGACCACTACGTGCCATGGCCGGGGGTGCCGCGCGTGCACAAGCCCGAACAACCCACCCTGTTCTGATGGCTGCCGGGCAGCACGACGTGGTCGTCATCGGCGCCGGGTTGGCGGGCCTGCGCGCCGCCACGGATCTCGTCGCCGCGGGAGCGGACGTGGTGGTGCTGGAGGCGCGCGACCGCGTCGGTGGCCGCGTGTGGAGCCATCACTTCGCCGATGGGCAGACGTGCGAGCGCGGTGCGGAGTTCGTCGACAGCAACCACCAGCAGGTGGTCGCCCTCGCCCGCGACCTCGGGTTGCGGCTGACCGACCGCTCGGCCGAGCTCGACCCGCCGGCGACGCTTGTGGACGCAGGTGGACGCACCGTGCCGATGCACCTGCACGCGACCCTTGCCGACGACCTTGCGCGATGGGATGCCGCCCTGGCGGCGCTGCGCTCGACCGACGAGTTCGAGATGCTGTCGCTCGCCGATCTCGTCGCCTCGCTCGGCCTGTCGGTGATGTCGCGGCTGGTGATCGGCCGCGACATCCGCACCGAGTACATGCTGCCACCGGAGGCGGTGAGCCAGCGCTTCGCAGCCGAGATCCTCGCCAACCAGCAGCCGGGCATGCGCGAGCGCCACCGCGTGGTGGGTGGCAACGACCAGCTCGCGAAGGGGCTCGCCGCCCGCCTCGGTGAGCGCGTGCGGCTGTCCACGCCGGCCCGTTCCGTGGACGCGGAGCACGCGACCGTGTCGCTGCTCGACGGCGCCACGCTGCGGGCCCGCGCCGTCGTCGCCGCCGTGCCGCTGCCCGTGCTGTCGCGGCTGTGGCCGCAGATCCCGCCGGCGCTGGGCTCGGTGGGCTACGGAGTGGGCGGCAAGCTCAGCGTGCAGTTCGGCCGCCGCATCTGGCGCGACTACTCGCGCAACGGCACGGTGCTGTCCGACCGGTCGTGGGGGCACCTGTGGGAGACCACCGACGACCAGGGCGGCGACGCCGGCATCCTCACCGCCCTTCTGTCGTCGTACGACGGTGCCGGCCTGGTGGCGCTGCCGGAGGCCCCCGACCGGCTGGTGCAGGAGATCGACCGCATCTTCCCCGGTGCCAAGGGGCTGAGCGGCGAGCGAGTGGTGACCGACTGGACGAACGACCCGTACAGCCTCGGCGCCTACAGCTGCTTCGGCCCTGGCCAGTGGGGTGCCGCGCAGCCCGCGCTGCACACCGCCCACGGCCGGCTGTGGCTGGCGGGTGAGCACGCCGACTCGTTCGCCGGCTTCATGGAAGGCGCGCTGCGCAGCGGTGCTCGGGTCGCCGCTGCGATCACCGCCTCGAGTTGAGTACGGGTTCGGATGGGGCGCAACCGCGCCACTACCGTCGCCGGCATGCAACACCGCCCCCTCCTCGCCCTCGTCCTTGCCGCCGGCCTGCTCGCCGGCGCCTGCTCTGACGGCAGCTCGTCGTCGGGCACCGCGGCATCCACGGCCGGGGCATCCACAACCGAGGCGGCGCCCACGACGGCGGCATCGACAACTGAAGCACCGGCGACCGAAGCACCGACGACCGAAGCACCGACGACGGAGGCGCCGCTGGCGCACATCCGTGGTACCGCGTACACCTTCAACACGCCCGACCCGATCGCCGGCGCGACCATCACGGTCGACGAGTTGCCCGGCGTCTCCGCCACCACTGCAGCCGACGGCAGCTACGAGCTGGAACTCCCGGTGGGCGCCACCGTCACCCCGTACATCGAGGCCGCCGACCACTTCGGCATCCACACCCAGACGTTCACGCTCGACGACGCCCACGACGGCAGCGAGCTCGACGGCGTCAATTTCCAGACACCCTCGCTCGCGATCTACGAGGGCCTCAAGGCGCTCGTCGGCGGGTTCACCGGGCGCGACCCGTTCGAGGGTGGGTGCGTGATCGTCACCACCGTGGGCGACGCGCGCATGGTGGGCATGTCGTTCGACGAGTTCATCGAGTTCCACCCCCACGGTGTGGAGGGCGCGACGGTCGCGATCGAGCCGGCGCTGGCGACGCCGATCTACTTCAACGCCGACGTGCTGCCCGATGCCGCGCAGGCGACCACCTCGATCGACGGTGGCGTGCTGTTCCCCAACGTGCCCCCGGGCGAGTACACGCTCAGCGCGACCAAGGAGGGCCTGCAGTTCGTCACCGTGCACGCGACGTGCAAGGACGGCTGGGTGGTCAACGCCAACCCGGTGTGGGGCCTGCACGCGCTGCCGTAGCTAGCCGCCCTGGCCCGGCGGCGCCCAGGTCGTGCCGGTGCTGTCGGGCAGCGCCAGGTAGCGGCCGCCCTCCTCGTGCACGATGGCGAGCAGGGCCGGATCGCTGGTGACGAGCGGGACGTCGCGGGCGAGGGCCAGTGCTGCGGCGCAACAGTCGGCGATGCTGACCGACCGACGGTCGCGGTGGTAGTGCCCGGCCCGCAGCGCCGCCGCGTCGAATGCCATCGACGCATCGACCCCGGAGACGGTGAGGCCGAGCGCGACGAGGTCGTCCTCCAGTTGCTCGCGTAGGGCGCCGTTGACGCGGATCATGCGATCGAGAACCTCCGCCAGGTTGACGCCGGTGATCAGGACTTGCTGTCCGGAGAGGATGAGGTCACGAACCAGCGGCGCCGCTCGCTCGAGGGTCAGGTACGCCTCCAGTGCGTACGCGTCGAGCACGATCACGTTGCTCCTCCCGTTCGGCCTGTTCCTCGCGTGCGGCGCGGCGGCCTTCGTCGACGGTCTCCTTGGCCAGGTGGCGATACTTCCCCATCAGCGAGCGGACGAAGTCGGGGTCGAACGGGCGCACCGTCAGGCCGGCCGAGGTGTCGGTGACGATGACGCGATCGGTGTTCCAGCGCTTGCGCACCTCTGCCGGGATGGAGATGGTGCCGTTGCGCGAGATCTTCATCACGGTGGCGGTGTAGGTGGCGCCATTCATGCCCGCAGCATACAACGAAATCGTCAAGTCGTTGTATGAACCGGCGTCAGGCCGGCGCCCGTTCCAGCGCCTGCTCCAGGTCGGCCACCAGGTCGGCGGTGGTCTCGATGCCCACCGACAGGCGTACGAGGTTGTCGGGCACCTCCAGCGGCGAGCCGGCGGCCGAGGCGTGGGTCATCTCGCCGGGGTGCTCGATCAGGCTCTCGACTGCGCCGAGGCTCTCGCCCAGCGTGAACAGCTCGGTGGCCGCGGCCACGCGCAGCGCGGCCTCCTTGCCGGCGCGCAGGGTGAAGCTGACCATCCCGCCGAAGTCGCGCATCTGCTTGCTCGCCGCGGCGTGGCCGGGATGGTCGGGGAGCTGCGGGTACAGCACGCGCTCCACCGCCGGGTGGCCGGCGAGCAGATCGACGACGGCGCGCGCGTTGGTGCAGTGCCGCTCCATGCGGATGGCCAGCGTCTTCACGCCGCGCAGCGCGAGGTAGCAGTCGAACGGGGCAGGCACCGCGCCGGCCGCGTTCTGCGTGAAGCGCAGGCGCTGGGCGAGGCCGTCGTCGTCGAGCGCGAGGAAGCCGCCGACCACGTCGCTGTGGCCGCCCAGGTACTTCGTCGCCGAGTGTACGACGACGTCGGCGCCGAACGCCAGCGGCTGCTGCAGGTAGGGCGTCGCGAACGTGTTGTCCACCACCACCAGCGCGCCGTGCGAGTGGGCGATCTCGGCGATCGCCTCGATGTCGAAGCAGCGCAGCAGCGGGTTGGTGGGCGTCTCCAGCCAGATCAGCGTCGTGTCGTCCGGCCACGAGGCCGCGAGGCGGTCGACGTCGAGCAGGTCGACCGCCGTCCAGTGCAGCTGGGTGTGCACCTTGCTGAGCAGCCGGTAGGTGCCGCCGTACGCGTCGTTGCCCAGCAGGACGCGGTCGCCGGCCTCCAGCAGGCGCAGCACGTTGTCCCCGGCGGCGAGGCCGCTGGCGAAGGCGAGCCCGTGCGCGGCGCCCTCGAGCGCGGCCACCTGCGTCTCGTATGCGGTGCGCGTGGGGTTGCCGCTGCGGCTGTACTCGTCGCCGCGGTGGACCCCCACCTGCTCCTGCTGGAACGTGGTGCTGAGGCTGATCGGCGTGACCACCGCGCCGGTGGTGGGGTCGGCCGACTGGCCGGCGTGGATGGCCGCGGTCTCGAAGCCCCACGACTGCTGCTGCTCGGATTCACCCATTGCTCAACACCTCGAAGTAGCTCAGGAGATCGGTACGGGTGAGCACGCTGAGCGGGCGGCCACCGGCCAGCACCAGCAGCGCCGGCGACTCGTCGAGCATCGACACCGCCAACGACACCTGCTGGCCGATGCCGATCGTGGGCAGCTTGCGGCCCATCACGTGCTCGACCGGTGTGTCGAGCACGCCCGGGTCGCGGTACACAGCCTCCATCAGCTCCAGTTCGTCGACCGCGCCGCTCACCTCGGCCGCGGCGAACGGCGGCGTGTTCTTGCACACCGGCAGCTGGCTGATGCCGTTGTCGCGCATCACCTCGATCGTCGTGCGCACGCTCGTCGCCGGGTTCACGTACAGCAGCGACGGTGTGGCGCCGCGGGCGTCGAGCACGGCGGCGATGCACTCGTCGCACTCGCGCAGGAAGCCGAAGTTCGCCATCCACTGGTCGTCGAACACGCGTGACAGGTAGCCGCGCCCGCTGTCAGGGTTCAGCACGACGACGATGTCGTCGGGGCCAGCCGTCTTCGCGACCTTGATCGCTGCCGCGACGGCCATGCCGCCCGAGCCGCCGATCAGAATGCCCTCCTCGCGGCTCACCTGGCGGGCAGTGAGGAAGCTCTCCTCGTCGCTGATCGGGATGACGCCGTCGTACAGCTCGGGTGCCCAGGCGGCGGGGTAGAAGTCCTCACCCACGCCCTCCACCAGGTACGGCCGGCCGGAGCCGCCGCTG
This sequence comes from uncultured Bifidobacterium sp., assembly GCA_964477795.1. Classification (GTDB taxonomy): domain Bacteria; phylum Actinomycetota; class Acidimicrobiia; order Acidimicrobiales; family Ilumatobacteraceae; genus UBA668. Next base: position 5,737 of record CAYZFZ010000090.1, on the reverse strand, counting down.
AACACGGAGGCGTCGGGGTCGCCGGCGATCACCTTGACCGCCGGATTCTGTGCCTTCAGGTAGCGGGCCGTGCCGGTGATGGTGCCGCACGTGCCGGCGCCGGCGACGAAGTGGGTGATGCGCCCGCCCGTCTGGGCCCACAGCTCGGGCCCGGTGGTGAGCTCGTGGGCGAGCGGGTTGTTCGGGTTCGCGTACTGGTTGGGGCGGAACGCGTCGCGCTCGACGGTCAACCGCTCGGCCACCTTGTAGTAGCTGGTCGGATCGTCCGGGGGCACGGCCACCGGGCAGACGACGACCTCCGCTCCGTAGGCGCGCAGCAGGCTCACCTTCTCCGGGGCCACCTTGTCGGTCATCACGAACACGCACCGGTAGCCGCGCTGGGCGGCGACGATGGCGAGGCCGACGCCGGTGTTGCCGCTGGTGGGCTCCACGATCGTGCCGCCCGGGCGCAGCTCGCCGCTGCGCTCGGCGGCGAGGATCATCTCCAGCGCCGGCCGGTCCTTGGACGAGCCGCCCGGGTTGGTGGTCTCCATCTTCATCGCCAGCACGCACGCGATGCCGTGGATCTCGCTGATCCGCTTCAAGCGCACCAGCGGGGTGTTGCCGATGGTGTCGATGACGCTCTCGGCGATGCTCGTGCCGTGCAGTCGCGGATCGGCCGCGTCGTTGCCCCATGCCATGTGGGGAGGGTACCGGCTGCGCAGGAGGGCCCAGGACGGCTGCCCGGTGACGTGCGGCTACTCCGTGACGTTGATCGTGAACTCGCCGCCCGGGTTCACCAGGCAGATGCCGGTGAGCACACCGATGTGCGTGAAGCGCATCGCCACCATCTGGCCGGCGGTGACGAAGAACGGCCCGATCATGTAGTCGCGGATGTCGTCGTTGATGATGCGGATCGACTCGCCGACCCTCACGTCGAGCGTCTGCGGCATGATGTCGAGCGTCTCGCCGCTGTCGAGCCGGTTGCCGGTGCCGAAGGGCACCTTGAACTCGTAGGTGACCTCGTCGTCGGCGCCGAGCGGGGCGGTCTCGACGATGTCGCGCTTGGCTTCGTCCTTGCCGCAGCCGGCGAGTGCCAGCGAGGCGGCGCCGAGCACGACGGCGGCGAGGAACTCGCGCCGCCTCACGAGGCGCTCCGGTCGAACAGGATCTCGATGTCGGTGGCGATGCCGTCCGCGGGGATGCCGAACAACCAGGTCAGCACGACGTTGCCGCTGGGGTCGACCACGTAGAGGTTGCCGGTGTGGCTGACCTCCACTGTGCCGTCGGCGGCCTTCGTGACCGAGTAGCTGACACCGAACGCGTCGGCCACCGCCTGCAGCGCCGCGGGATCCTCGGTGCGCAGGGCGTGCGCGCCGGGGATGAAGCTCTGCACATAGCCGGTGAGGATCTCGCCCGAGTCGCGGTCGGGGTCGATCGTGGCCATCGCCACGTCCACCTTCGACGCGTCGTCGCCCACCTGCTTGAGCGCCTTCTTCACCTCTGCCAGCGTCGTGGGGCACACGTCGGGGCACGAGGTGTAGCCGAAGTAGACGACGAGCAGGTGGCCGTCGGCGGCCTTGAACGTGAAGTCGCTGTCGTCGGCCGAGGCATCGGGCAGGCTGAGTGCACCGACGGCCGGCGGTGGGTACACCTCGGCCCCGCTGAGGCTCTTCGCCGTGGTGTCGTCACCGCAGCCGACCATCAAGACGGTGCCGGCGGCAAGCGTGGCGGCGAGAGCGAAACGTCGGATGGTCACGGTGTGGTCCCTTCGGAGCCGAGGTTCGAGAAGCGCGAGCCGATGGCCGCGCGCAGTTCGTCGGCGGTGTACGCGCCCTGATGCACGTCGAGCAGCTTGCCAGCTGCGTCGAAGAACGCGGTGGCCGGCAGGCCCGTGACGGACAGGGCGGAGGACAGCTCGCCGTCCGGGTCGGTGAACTGGGGGTAGCCGACGCCGAGGTCGAGCGCGAACGCGGCGGCGTCCTGCGGGGTGTCGAACACGTTGACGCCGATGATCTGCACCTGGCCGTCGAGCTCGGTGGCCACCTCGTCGAGCGCGGGCATCTCCTTCACGCAGGGCTTGCAGTTCGTCGCCCACATGTTGAGCACGAGCGGCGCGCCCGCGAAGTCCGCGATCGACGTGCTGCTGCCGTCGGACGCGGTGAAGGGCACCTTGCTGACCGCAGTGCCGTCAGCGGAGCCACCGCAGCCACACATGACGAGCAGCGCGGCACCCAGCAGGGAAGCCAGGCGCGCGGCGCTCGACATGCGTGGTGCAGACCTCACGATCAGGGTGCCTCGTCCAGCACCGGCACGTCGACGGTGATGTCGCCGGCCTTCTCGAAGGTGAGCGTGATCTGGATGGTGGTACCCACCTCGAGCGGGTTGACCAGGTCCAGCATCATGATGTGGTAGCCGCCGGGCTTGAGTTCGACGGCCACGCCGGCGGGCAGCTCGATGAACTCGACGGGCTGCATCTTCATCTCGCCGCCGGCCATGGTGGTGTCGGTGCCGCCCATCATCGTGGTGTCGCTGCCCATCGCGGTGGTGTCGCTCCCCATCATCGTGGAGTCGGTGTCGGAGGCCATCACCGTCTCGTGGATCTGCACCGTGGCGGCCACCGACGCGTCGACGGACGCGGCGAGCAGCTTGTCGTCGACCGGGCTGGTGATGGTGGCGTAGGCCGCGCCGGCCGTGGCCATGCTGGGGCTGGTGCGAGCCCAGGCACCGGTGACGACCGGGGCGCCGGCGGTTGCGCCGGTGTCGGCGGTGGCAACCGTGGTGTCGGCGGACTTCTCGTCGTCGCCGCAGGCGGCGAGAAGGGTGAGCGCGCCGACGGCGCACACGGCGCCGAGGGCACGGACGAGCGAACGCGTGGAGGAAACCTGATGTGACGTCATACCCATAGGTCGCTCAGTGTTCCCGCCAGGTTCCCGCCTCGGCATGGACAAGGGGCCCGATCCGTAGGGACATTCGTCACACCGTCCCCCAAGCCCGGTCCGAGTGCCAGGCGTCCGGTGCGAGTGTCAGCCCGCCGGTCCGAGTGCCAGCCCGCCGGTGCGAGTGCCAGGCGTCATCGGAGTGGGCACTCACACCCCGGGGTGTGAGTACCCACTCGATTGCGGGAATCTGTGTCGCACCCGCTGGCTACCGTGACAGCCATGCCCGCTGCCGAGCCGTCCGCCGCCGCCGGCCATCCGCCGGCGCCACGGTGGCAGGTCGAGCAGGTGTTCGCATTGGCCCCCAGGCCGTCGTCGCTCACGGCCGCCCAGCCGCTGGCCGTGCCCGGGCGGTGGTTGGCGGCGGGGTGCAACGAGCGGGCCGTGTGGGGCCGCTGCACGGGCAGCAGCGCCGAGCCGTACGAGTGCGTGGTCGACCATGTGGGCGTCGCCTGTCGCTGCACCTGCCCCAGCCGGGCGTTCCCCTGCAAGCACGCCCTGGCGCTGCTGCTGCTGTGGGCTCGCGGCCAGGTGCCCCAGGGCGAAGCACCCGCGTTCGCCACCGGCTGGCTGGCCAAGCGGGTGCCGGCCGAGTCGCCGGCCGAGGCGCCGGGTGTGGCCGCGGCGGCCACCGAGGCGACGGGCCCGGTGCCGTCCGCTGCCGGCACCGACGAGGCGGGTGTGCCGGTGCCGGCGCCACCTTTACCCCCGGTCGAGCCTCCGTCGAGCCGCGACGACCGTGTGGCACGCATGGCCGCCGGCCTCGCGGAGCTCGACCGCTGGCTCGACGATCGCGTGCGCACGGGCCTGGCCGATCCGGCGCTGGCCCAGTACGCAACATGGGACGGTCTTGCCGCCCGGCTGATCGATGCCCAGGTGGGCGGTCTCGCGAACCGGGTGCGGCGGCTGGCGGGCGTGGTGGGCGCGCACCCCGAGTGGCACCAGCAGGTGCTCGCCGAGCTGGGTGCGCTGCACCTGCTGGCGGTGGCCGGCCGCCGCCTGGGCAGCCTGCCGCCCGGCCTGGGCGACTCGGTGGCGGCCGCCGTGGGCTGGCAGGTGCGCCAGGCCGACGTGTTGGCAGGCGTGCCCGACACCGATCACTGGGTGGTGATGGGCCGCAGCGACGTGCGCGAAGACCGCATCGAGGTGCGCCGCGTGTGGCTGCGCGGCGCCACCACCGGCCGGTGGGCGATGCTGCTCTCCTTCGCCGCCTACGGGCAGAGCCTCGACGCGTCGATGGTGGTCGGCACCCAGGTGCATGCCGATCTGTTCCGCTACCCGGGCGCGCTCGGGCTGCGGGTGCTGCTGGGGCGCACGCATGAGGCTGCGCAGGCGGCGGGCCAGGTTGCCGGGTGCACCATCGGCGAGGCGTGCGCGCAGGTCGGTGCTGCGGTGGCGGCCGAGCCGTGGATCGAGCGCTATCCGGTCTGCGTGGTCGCCGCACCCGCGCGCGCCGGTGGCCGCTGGGTGCTCACCGACGGCGATGGTTCGCTGCCGCTGGTGGACGGGGCCGCTGGCATCGGTGCCCTGCTCGCGTGCAGCGAGGGTCGCCCGCTGCCCGTCACGGCCGAGTGGACGCCGCAGGGCATGGTGCCGCTCACCGCCCACCTGGCGGATCGCGCCATCGACGTCGGCCCCACCGCCGACCCCTCGTTCCTGGCGGCCGGCTCGTGATCGACCAGTACTGGCGCGAGATGGTGACGGTGGCCCTGCTGGGCACCGATCGGCGCGACCCGCCGGCGCCGCCCGTGGGTGGGCTGGCCGACCTCGCTGCCGACGACCCGCAGCCCACGCCGTCGCAGCGGCTGCTGCAGCAGGTGGCCGGGTGCACGGTGGTCCGCCGCGCCGGGCTGATGCCGGGCCCGCCCGTCGCCACCGTCGCCCCACCGGCCGCCGACCCGCGGCCCGTCACCCCCCACGCCGCCACCGCCACCTGGCGCCGGGTGGTGGCCGACTGGCCGGTGCTGGAGGACGAATGGGTGCTGGCCGTCATCCAGCGAGGCCGCCGGCTGGCGCCCGAGCTGGTGCCGCCGCTGCTGTCGCGCCACCGTGGCGACGCCACGCGTCACGCGCGGGTGCTGCTCGCGGCCGGTCCGCTGGGATTGTGGATGATCGACTGGTCGCCGCGCCTCGCGTGCGCGGCGAAGCGCCCGCCTGCCCGTCCGGAGGCTGTCGCCGAGGGCGCGGCCGAGCTGCCCGAGCTGCCCATCGTGCCCGAGCTGCAGCCCCTGCTGTCGGCGCCGGCCGCGCAGGTGGCGCGCACGCTCGCCGCCGGCCTGTCCGCCGGGCAGCTGGGCACCGCGCACCGGGCCGTGCTCGTCAACCTCCTCGCCCGCATGGCACCATCGTCGCTGCCGGCGGTGGCCCAGGCGATCGATCGCGTCGAGCCGTCGTCACCGTCCATCGGTGTCGCGTTCGCGCTGGCCAACCTCGCCCACCTCCGCCATCACATGCTCACCGAACTGGAGCTCGCCCCATGAAACAGCTGCCCGAACCCGTGGGCGCCTCGGCCGTCCTGCGGCCCCACGCCGAGCAGGAGTTCGCCCACGAGCTGGCGGCCCTGGCCGCGGTCGACGACCGCGAGCGCCCGCCCAACTGGCGGCTGTCGCCGTGGGCCGTCGTCACCTACGTGCTGGGCGGCACCCTCGCCGACGGCACGGTCGTCTCGCCCAAGTACGTCGGCCAGCGCCGCCTGGTGGAGATCGCCGTCGCGACGCTCGCCACCGACCGGGCGCTGCTGCTGCTGGGCGTGCCGGGCACGGCCAAGACCTGGCTCAGCGAGCATCTCACGGCGGCCATCAGCGGCGACTCCACCCTGC
>CAYZFZ010000089.1:0-12099 GCA_964477795.1 uncultured Bifidobacterium sp. | reverse complement strand
CCGCGGTGAAGGCGCACCCTGCCGTCTACGACTGCGTCGTCGCCGGCCGGCCCAGCGAGCGCTGGGGCCACGAGGTCGTCGCCATCGTCCGTGTGCGCGAGGGCTTCGAGGTGGACGACGAGGCGCTGCGCGAGGAGGCCGAGCACCACATCGCCCGCTACAAGCTGCCCAAGGCGTTCGTGTACGTCTCCGACGTGGTGCGCAGCCCGGCGGGCAAGGCCGACTACCGCTGGGCGAAGCAGGTGGCCGCCGGCGCCACGGACTGACCGCGGCACCGGGCGCGGCGGGCGCCAGCGAGGCCGCGGCTCACGCCAGGACGGGGTCGATCGGCGTGATGGTGCCGAAGGCCTGCTCCAGCTGCTCGGCTGCGGCCAGGCAGGTGAGGTCGGCGAAGCGGCGCCCCACCAGCTGCGCGCCCACGGGCATGCCGTCGGCCATCCCCACGGGCACAATTGCCGCCGGCAGGCCGAGCAGGTTGGCCGGCAGCACCGGCCGCAGCTGCTCGAGCACGGCCGAGGCGGTCTCCACCGAGAGCAGATCCCAACCCAGCTCGAAGGGCGGCTGCGCCCAGGTGGGCAGCAGCAGCACGTCGTACTCGGTGAGGAACTCGTGCCACTCGCGGTCGACAGCGTTGCGCTCGGCGAAGCCCGTCATCACCGCGGCGAGGTCGACCCGCGGGAAGACGTCCTCGGCGAAGTCCAAGAAGCGCTTGCCGTCGTCTCCCATCACCATGTCGAGCAGCGGTCGCTGCACGCGCAGCTCCTCGTTGAGGATCAGGCCCCACAGCTCGACGGCACGCTGGAACGACGGCGGCACCGCCTCGGTGACCTGTGCACCCGCGTTCGCGAGTGCGTCGGCCGCACCCTGGATGGCGGCGGCGACGCCTGCATGGGTGGAGCCGCCGGGCGGCGCGGTGCACACGGCCACACGCAACGCCCGACCGCCGGCCTGATCGCCGAGCACCACCGGCAGCGAGCGCGGGTCGCGCTCGTGCTGGCCGGCGATCGTCAGCAGCCCGGCGCGCACGTCGGCGACATGGCGCGCCATCGGCCCGTCGGTGAGCATCAGCTGCGCGGCCATGCCCGGATCTTGCGGCGGGATCTCCGTCGCCCACGGCACCACACCCTGGCTGGGCTTGATCGACGAGATGCCGCAGCACGTCGCCGGGTTGCGCAGCGAGCCGCCGATGTCGTTGCCGAAGCCCAGCGGCGACATTCCGCTGGCGAGCGCCGAGCCCTCACCGCCGCTGGAGCCACCGGCCGTGCGGCCCGGGTGCCACGGGTTGTGCGTGATGCCGTGCAGCGAGCTCTCGGTGGTGACGCGCAACCCCAGGTCGGGCAGGTTCGTGCGCCCGATCGGGATGGCACCCGCCGCCCGCACACGCTCGACGAGCGGCGCATCGGTGGCCGACACCGCGTCGGCGAGGAACGCCACCGCCTGGGTGGTGGGCGTGCCGGCCATGTCGATGTTCTCCTTGATGGTCACGGGCACCCCGTGCAACGCGCCCAGCGCGCCACCTGCCGCGACCGCCTTGTCCGCTTCGTCGGCGTCCGCCAGCGCAGTGTCGTCCCACCGGCGCACGATCGCGTTCAGGTGAGGGTTCACCTCGTCGATCCGCGCGAGGTGCGCGCTGACGACCTCCCGGCTGGACACCTCCTTGCGGGCGATCATCCCGGCCAGTTCGAGTGCACCCTTGCGCCACAGTTCGTTGCTCATCCCGGAATGCTGGCACAACCGATGGTTCACTCGTCTCGGCGGAGCTCTTCGATCATCGCGATCGCGTCGTCGGTGGCCTCGCCCAGCGTGGCCCGCCACTCCCCCGCCCACACGCCCTGCGGGCCGCGCAGCGTGTGCGCCTCTGCCCGGAACCCCGGCGACCACGGGCGCACCTGCACCCACCACCGGCCGATCATGGCCCGGCGCACCGTGCGCAGGCTCTCCACCGGGTTGTCGCCTGTGCGCAGCGCAGCGTCGGCTGCCACCCTGATCGGGCGCGGCGGTGGCGGGTCGATGGCGAGGGTGGGCGCGAGCCGTGCGAGCGCGTCCTTCACCGCCAGCCAGTCGTCGTCGCGCAACGTCCACGTGGGAAGGGTCCGGTCGCTGACCGAGACCTGCACGCGCACGCTCGCCTCACCGGCGCCGGGCAGCGAGCGCAGGAAGCGGATGTCGGCGAGCGAGACGCGCCTGGTGCGCAGCCCCGAGTGGAACGTGACGCCGTCCGCGCCCACCGTCAGCCGGCGGTGCCCCACCAGCCCGCGCCGCACAGGGCGCACGACCAGTTCCTGCGGCACGGCCGGGACGATCACGGGCCCGAGGGTAACGGTTGCGCCGCGTGCCACGTAGCCTCTGCGCCGTGAGCGAACGCACGTGGGACCGCGACACCCTTCCCGAGGGAGAGGAGAAGGTGCAGGCCGTCCGCGAGATGTTCGACGCCATCGCCCCGCGCTACGACCTGATCAACCGGATCATGACGTTCCGGCTCGACGTGCGCTGGCGGCGCAAGGCGGTCAAGCTGCTCGCACTGCCCGCGGGCAGCACCGTCATCGACCTCGCCGCCGGCACCGGCGACCTGTGCATCGACCTGCGCCGCGCCGGCGCCCGGCCGATCGCGTTCGACCTCAGCTTCGGCATGCTCGCCGCCGACCGCAGCAACAGCCCGCGGGTGCAGGCCGACATCCTGCGCCTGCCCCTCGCCGACGGCAGTGTCGACGGGGCCACGTGCGGGTTCGCGCTGCGCAACCTGCTCGACCTGCCCACGTTCTTCGCCGAGCTGCACCGGGTGGTGCGCCCGGGCGGGCGCGTCGCGTTGCTCGACGTCGGGGTGCCGCACAACCGCCTCGTCCGCTGGGGCAACAACATCTACTTCGGCAAGGTGGTGCCCAAGATCGGCGCCCTGCTCAGCGACGGCGCGGCGTACCGCTACCTGCCCAAGAGCGTCGCCTACCTGCCTCCACGCGAAGAGCTCGTCGACTGGTTGCGCGCCGCCGGCTTCCCCGACGCTCAGCACCGCCAGCTCTCCGGTGGGCTCACCCAGCTGATGGTCGGCACGCGCCGCTGACGATGCGTGCGCACACCCGCCCGCTCTCCGCCGTCCACGACGGCGAGCTCGACCTGAACGATGTCGCCGGTGGCGACGGCTACCTGTTCGTGCGCGACGGGTTCGGCGTCGCCGCGCGCGGTGTGGCAGCCCGCGTCCCGCTGGCCGAGGTGCCCGCGACCTTGGCCGCGATCGAGCACATCGACGAGCTGGGTGGCGTGCACCCGATCGCTCTCGGTGTCGTGCCCTTCGAGGCGCACCTGCCCAGCACGCTCGTGATCCCGCGGCTCCTGGTCGGCAAGGCAGCCGACGGCCGGCAGTGGGTGACCGTGATCGACGACGGCGCCGATGCCGGCGGCCCGCTGCGCATCCCCGTCGCTCTCCGGCCAAACCCGCGCGCGCAGCAGTTCAGCGTCGGCCCGCTCACCGAGATCGACCGCTACCTGGCCGCCGTCACCACCGCCCGCGACGCGGTGCGCGCCGGCCACCTCACCAAGGCAGTCATCGCCCGCGAGGTGAGGGTCACCAGCCCCGAGCCGATCGACGTGCACGCGGTGCTGCTACGGCTGAAGGCGACGTTCGGCAGCAGCTACCGCTACTTGGTCGACGGCTTCCTCGGCGCGTCACCCGAACTGCTGATCGAGGTGGACGGCAGCACGGTGCGCTCGCACCCGCTGGCCGGCACCACCCCGCGCACCGGCGACCCCGACACCGATCAGCGTGCAGCCGACGAGCTGCTCGCGAGCGAGAAGAACCAGATCGAGCACCGCGTCGTCATCGACATGATCCACGACACCCTGCTGCCGTGGTGCAGCTACCTCGACTGGCAGCCCGAGCCGTCGATCGTCCGCGTCGCCAACGTGCAGCACCTCGGCACCGCGCTCGACGGGCACCTCAGCGACCCGCGCCCGAACGTGCTGGAACTCGTGGTCGCCCTCTCCCCCACGCCGGCCCTCGGTGGTTTCCCCAGAGCGGAGGCGCTCGCGCTGATCGCCGAGGCCGAGGGTTTCGTGCGCGGCAACTACGGCGGCGCGGTCGGCTGGGTCGACGCCGCCGGCAACGGCACGTGGGCGGTGGCCATCCGCTGCGCCGAGCTCGCCGCCGACCGTCGATCCGCCCGCCTCGTCGCCGGTGGCGGCATCGTCGCCGACAGCGAACCGCTCAGCGAGCTGGCCGAGACCCAGGCCAAGCTGCAAGCCATGCTCTCCGCCATCGTCCGCCCCTGACGGACGCTCGAGCCGCCCGCCACCCGCGCCACCCCGAGTCCGCTGCGCACCGACGTCTGGTCACAAGCCCGCTGGGTTCACAACGCAGCGGCGACTGCAGCGTGCAGCTGCTCGTGCCAGGCGACGTTGGCGCGGCGATCGCTGGCCACTCGTACGACGCTGACGGCCGGATCGAGCACGGCCGCCACCAGCTCGGCGCGGGTGGTGGCGGTGCAACCGGCGAGCCCGTGGGCGGCGGCGAGCGCGAGCACGTCGGTGCCGTGCGGGGTGCCGAACAGCTGCTCGAAGCGTGCGACCTCCAGGGCGGTCGCCTGTGGCAGGAACGAGAAGATGCCGCCACCGTCGTTGTCGGTGACGACGATCGTGAGCGGCAGCCCGCGTCCGGCGAGCGCGGTGAGCGACGACTGGTCGTGGCAGAACGCGACGTCGCCGAGGTGCACGACCGTGGCGGCGCCTGTCGCGGCGGCGACACCCATGCCGGTGGCGATGACGCCGTCGATGCCGTTGGCCCCGCGGTTCGAGTGGACGGTCGTGCGCACACCCGGAGAGCCGAACCACTCGACGTCGCGCACCGGCATCGACGACGACACGACCAGGCGTTCGGCGGCGGCGCTGAGCGCACGAGCCGCGCCCGGTTCGGAGAGCGCCTCCTCGCCGTCGAGCAGCTCGGACAGCACTGCCTGGCTGCGGCGCTCGGCGTGCTGCCAGCGGGCCAGCCACGGCGTGCCGGTGGCGCCGGTGACGAGTGGAGCGAGCGCGGTGCACACGGTGGACGCCAGGCCGTACACGCGCTCGTCGACGATGCCCAGCGGGTCGATGGTGCGCTGCTGCGCGTGCACCTGCACGTGCGTGGCACCGCTGGCCACCAGCCACTGGCCGAGCACCTTCGAGGCCGGGGCCTCGCCGAGGTGCAGCACCGCGGTGGGCGTGTGGGCGGCGGCGAACTCACCGTGGCGTAAGAGCGCGTCGAAGGACGACACCGCCTGCGGCAGGTGGCGGCAGCCCGAGCGCGGGTCGGCGAGGACCGGCCACTGCAGCGCGGCCGCGAGCACCCCCACGGCTGTCGGATCGTCCACGCCGCCACCAGCCACGATGACCCCGCGCGGCTGGTCGAGCATCGCGGCGAGCTCGGCGAGCTCGGGGCGCATCATGAACCAGCCGTCGTGGTCGGCCGCGACGGTGTCGATGGGCGCGGGCAGCTCCAGCGGCGTGCCGACGAGCGGTTCGCGGAAGGGGAGGTTGACGTGCACCGGCCCGGCATCGGGGCCGACGGCACTCATCCACCAGTCCTCTGCCATCTCCCGCCAGGTGCCGGCGTCGGCCATGGCGGGCACCCCGGGGTCGGCGAAGCGGCGCACGACGCCCCCGTAGAGCTCGGTCTGGTCGATGGTCTGGGGCGCGCCGATGCCCTGCAGTTCGGGCGGTCGGTCGGCGGTGAGCACGATCATCGGCACACCCGACAGATCGGCTTCCACCACCGCGGCGTGGAAGTGGGTGGCCGCGGTGCCGCTGGTGCACAGCACCACAGCGGGCACGCCCGTGGCGAGACCGGCTCCCAGCCCCATGAACGCGGCGCTGCGCTCGTCGAGCACGACGTGCACGGCAAGGTCGTCGCGCGCGGCCAATGCGAGTGCCATCGGCGTGCTGCGCGACCCCGGCGCCACGACGGCCTGGCGCAAACCGAGCGCGATCCACTGGTCGACGAGCGTGGCGCAGAACGTCGCCTGCACGTCTTCCGGTCGCGGCGGTGGCCCGTCGTGCTGCATGCGGCCACGATACGGGCCTAGGGTGACCGCCATGCGACCTGCGCTGACGGTGGAGATCTGGTCCGACGTGGTGTGCCCTTGGTGCTACATCGGCAAGCGACGATTCGAGACGGCGGCCGCCCGCCTGGCGGACGAGGTCGATCTGCAGGTGGTGTTCCGCCCGTACCAGCTCGACCCGACGGCGTCGCCGGGCACGTCGACACCGGTCGTGGAGGCGTACGCGAAGAAGTTCGGCGGCCCCGAGCGAGCGGCGCAGATCATCGCCCACGTCACCGACATCGCAGCCGGCGAGGGCCTCGAGTTCCGCATGGACAGGGCGTTGCGGGCCAACACGCTGCTCGCCCATCGCCTGCTGTTCCTCGCCGAGGGCAGTGGCCACCAGTACGCGTTGAAGGAGCGGTTGCTGCAGGCCTACTTCTGCGACGGGCTGGACATCGGCGACCCCGACGTGCTGGCCGACTGCGCCGCCGAGGTGGGCATGCCGCGCGACGCGGCACGCGCGTTCCTCGACTCCACGGACGGCGCTGCCGAGGTGGCGGCGATGCTGCAGGTGGCCGCCGACGCGGAGATCACCGCCGTCCCGACGTTCGTGTTCGACGGCCGCTGGGCGGTGCCCGGCGCGCAGGACGCGGAGACGTTCGTCAACGTCGTGCACCGCCTGCTGCAGCGGCGGGCCGACGAGGCAGTCGAGACCGGCAGCGCTGCCGGCTCTGCGGCCGGCGAGGACGCAAATTCATGCAACGAGGAGGTCTGCGATGTCTGAGTGGCGACCCCATGCCGGCCCGCTGGCGGCCGAGCGGATGGGCGATCATCGTGCCCACCGGATCATGTTCGTCCACGGGTTCGCCCAGACGGGCAACTCGTGGAAGCCGATCGCCGAATGGTTCGCCAGGCAGGGCTTCCTCGTCACGCTCGTCGACCTGCCGGGCCACGCCGGCTCCACGAACGTGCGCGCCGACCTGCGCCGCACCGCGGACATGCTCGCTCAGATCGGGGGCGTGGGCACCTATGTCGGCTACAGCCTCGGCGGGCGGGCATGCCTCCACCTCGCGCTGATGTACCCCCACCTGGTGAAGTCGCTCGTGCTCATCGGCGCCAACCCGGGCATCGACGACGCGGGCGAGCGGGCGGCGCGGCGCGAGGCCGACGACACGCTGTGCGAGCACCTGCAGGAGATCGGCGTCGAAGCGTTCCTCGACGAGTGGGCGGCGCAGCCCCTGTTCGGCACCCTGCAGCTCACGCCCGAGCAGCGCGCGGATCGGCTGCGCAACACCGCCGACGGCCTGGAGAGCAGCCTGCGCATGGCCGGCACCGGTGCGCAAGGCTCGCTGTGGCCACGCCTGCGCGAGCTGAACATGCCGGTGCTGGCGATGGCCGGCGCGGAGGATCTGAAGTTCTCCGCCATCGCCCAGCAGATCGCGAACGCGGTGCCGTCCGGCTCCGCCCGCCTCATCGGCGGTGCCGCCCACGCCGCCCACCTGCAGCAGCCGGAAGCGGTGGTCACCGCCATCGCCGGCGCGGCCGTCTGACGCTGCCGCAGACGGCCGCCGAACTCACCTCACGAGGTGAAGTACCCGGCGACGTCGGTGAGCAGATGGGTGCCGCTGGAGACGTAGACGCACACCTTGCCGTTCGTTCCGACCTTGGCGATCACACCGTTGGGGACGGTCGAGTTCTGGACGAAGTTGAGGCTGGAGGCATTCGGCCGACCGGCCCCGCAGGGCCACACGGTCACGAACCCGGCGCCCTGGGCCCCGGTCACCGTCACGTTGAGCACCACCGCGCTCGCCCCGGCAGGAACCCCGGCACGTCCGTTGACCTGCACCTCGGTGACCGAGCCCGTCGCTGCCAGGCCGGTACCGGCACCCGCGCCGTCGACCGTCGAGCCGCCGAGGCGTGTGTCCACCAGCCGGTTCGGCACGATGGCCTGGAACGCGGTGGTCGGCCGGAAGTAGCCGCTGACGTCGACGAGCAGATGGGTCGCGTCCGAGACGTAGAGGCACACCTTGCCGCCCGTCCCGATCTTGGCGATCACGTTGTTCGGCACCGTGGACCCGGTCACGTAGTTGAGGTTGGACGCGTTCGGCCGGCCGGCGCCGCACGGGAACACGGTCACGAATCCAGCACCTTGCGCTTGCGTCACGGTCACGTTGAGCACGACCGCAGCTGCGTCGGCGGGCACGCCGGCGCGACCAGTGATCTGCACCTCCGTGACCGATCCCGGCGCGGGCAGCCCGCCGCCCTCGCCCTGATGGTCGACGGTGGCGCCGCCCGAGCGGGTGTCGAGCACGCGGGCCGGGAGCAGCGGCACGTACGGAGCGCTGGCGGCGAAGTACCCGGCGACGTCGACGAGCAGGTGGGTCGGGTTGGAGACGTAGAGGCACACCTTGCCGCCCGTGCCGATCTTGGCGATCACACCGTTCGGCACCGTCGAGCCGGCGACGAAGTTGAGGCTCGATGCGTTGGGTCGGTTGCTGCCACACGGCCAGACCGTGACGAACCCTGCGTCACGGGCATCGGTGACCGTGACGTTCAGAACCGCCGCCTGGGCCCCCGCCGGCACCCCCGCTCGGCCGGTCACCTGCACTTCGACCGTTGCGCCCGCCCCTTGGAGGCCGGCTCCCTGCCCGATGCCGTCGTCAGTGGTGCCACCCGCGCGAGTGTCCAGCAGCCGGGCGGGGACGAGCGCAGTGACAGCCGGAGCGGGCGCCGCGCCCGACACCAGGCGCACGACCGCCGGGTTGCTGGCGTCGGAGGTGAACGAGTTCGTGACGGTGGCGTAGCCGCCGCTGTGCGGGGCCGTGATGACGTCGAACGACGTGTTCGCCGGCGGCGAGTAGCCGCCCACGAGCACTGGGTCGGCGGTTCCGGCGAGCGCGACGCTGCCGGCGTTGCGTGCGACCATGCGGCCGAACACTGTGGCGCTGGCGAGATCGAAACGGGTCGTGCCGCCCGACAACTGGGTGAAGGCCCCGGTGAAGTCGAGGACGGCGTTCGCGTCGAGGACGAACGAACCGCTGTTCACCACATCGACGCGGATCGAGCGGCTTCCCGACGTCAAGAGGATGCCTGCCACGCGCAGCGTGCCCGTGTTGGTGAGGGTGGCAGTACCGGATGAGGGCTGGAGGATCGTGTTCGCGTTGAGGTAGTTCATGTCCAACACGAGCGTGCCGGCGTTGGTGAACGCCGCTGGGATCCCCACGACACCGTGACCGGACGTGTCGTCGATGCGCACCGTCTGCGCCGCCGCGATGCCACCCGTCAACGTGCTCGTCCCGAGCACCGTGAACGAACCCGCACCGGCACCCGCACCGTTCCAGTTCGCACCCAGGATCACCGGATCGTTCCCCGTGACCACACCAGCGACCTGCGTGAACGTGCCCGCCGTCGTCCCCGTCCGAACGCTGAACGCCCCCGAGTTCGCGAGCGAGCCGGACTTGTTCACGAACGTCGCGCCGTCACGCACGATCACGGTCGCGTTCGCAGCCACCGTCGTGGAGCCGTTGTTGGTGACCGTCACCCCGCTGTCGATCACCGTCTCGGGCGCCTGGAACTGCAGCGTTCCGTTGTTGACCACGTTCGACCGCACCAACGGACGACCTGCGCTGGCGATCCCCGAGACGCGCAGTGTGCCGTTGTTGGTGAGGATTGCCGTGCCCGACGACGGCTGGAGGATCGTGTTCGCGTTGTTGTAGTTCATGTCCAGCACGAGCGTGCCGGCGTTGGTGAACGCCGCTGGGATACCCACGACACCGTGACCCGACGTGTCGTCGACGCGCACCGTCTGCGCCGCCGCGATGCCACCCGTCAACGTGCTCGTCCCGAGCACCGTGAACGAACCCGCACCGGCACCCGCACCGTTCCAGTTCGCACCCAGGATCACCGGATCGTTCCCCGTGACCACACCAGCGACCTGCGTGAACGTGCCCGCCGTCGTCCCCGTCCGAACGCTGAACGCCCCCGAGTTCGCGAGCGAGCCGGACTTGTTCACGAACGTCGCGCCGTCACGCACGATCACGGTCGCGTTCGCAGCCACCGTCGTGGAGCCGTTGTTGGTGACCGTCACCCCGCTGTCGATCACCGTCTCGGGCGCCTCGAACTGCAGCGTCCCGTTGTTGACCACGTTCGACCGCACGTACGGACGACCCGCGCTCGTGATGCCGGTCACCCGCATCGTTCCCGAGTTGGTCACCGTCGATCCGGCGAGCACGCTGTTGGCGTTGTCGTACGAGAGGTCGAGCTTGAGCACACCGTTCACGCCCACGCTGCTCGCGCTCGAGAGCGTCAGCGACCCGTAGGTGTTGCCCACGATGAGCGTCTGCGTACCGCTCGCACCCCCCACCGTGATGGATCGCGCCGTCCCTGTGGCGTTCAACGACACGGCGTAGGTGCCCGTCGCCACGTCGCCGATGCAGACGTCCGTCGTCGAGTCGGGGAGGCCTGCGCTCCAGTTGGTGGCCGTGGTCCACAGGCCGTCGCCACCGCCGCCGGTCCACGAGTCGCACGCCGCGGCGTGTGCGATGGGCACCGCCACCGCGACCCCGGTGCCTGCCAGGAGGGCGCCCACGATCACCGACCCCGCGAGCGGAAGGCGCCTTCTCCGGAGTCGAGTGCGTCGCATCGTCGCCGCTGCGCCGGTGTCGTCGTGTCGAGCGGTGCTGGCCGACATCTTCATTGGTCCTCCACGAGGCCGGGCCCTTTCGGGACGTGCACCCGCACTCTCGGCGAGGGCCGTCCAACGACCGTCCGATGGACGCGAGCCTCCGGCACAGGCGGCTCACCTGGCCGTGCGGCTCAGCCCGACAGCGCGACTCCGAGCGCGGTGAGCAGGCCGGTGACCAGTTGGGCCCTGCCGGTGGCGCCCAGGACAGGGATGAGCGCGGCACCCTTGGCGCCGCCGCGGATGGCCCGCACAGCGGGTGCCGCGGCGACCGCGCCGATGAGACCAAGTGCAGCCCACGGCCGGGCGGTGGCAGCGATCGTCACCACCAGCACCATCGCAGCCACCATCAGCAGCACGTAGAACCAGCGGGTGCGGGCGTCGCCGAGGCGGACCGCCAGCGTGCGCTTGCCCACCTCGCGATCGGTGGGGATGTCGCGCAGGTTGTTCACCACCAGCAGCGCGCACGCCAGGCACCCGGCCGCGCACCCGGCCAGCCACGCCACCGAGGTGACACGCTCGCAGATCACATAGGTGGTGCCGGCGGTGGCGACGAGCCCGAAGAACGTGAACACGAACACCTCGCCGAGGCCCAGGTACCCGTAGGGCTTGGGGCCGCCGGTGTAGCCCCATCCGGCCAGCAGCGCCGCCGCACCGACGGCGAGCAGCCACCACGACGTCGCGGCGGCGAGCACCAGCCCGGCCACCGCCGCCACACCGAAGGCAGCGAGCGCCGCCCGCTTCACCGCGCCCGGTGCGGCAAGCCCGCTCGCGACCAGGCGCATCGGCCCCACACGCACCTCGTCGGTGCCGCGCACACCGTCGCTGTAGTCGTTCGCGTAGTTGACGCCGACCTGCAGCGCGAGGCTGACCACCAGTGCCGGCGCGGCACGCCACCAGACCGGGCCGGGCTCGCCGACGGCCGCCGCCGCGCCGAGCGCCACCGGCACCACGGCCGCCGGGAGGGTACGTGGACGGGCGCCGATCAGCCAACGATTCATCGCGCCCATTGTCGCCTAGTCTCGCCACCGTGGCACACCTGGTCGCGATCGATCTTCCCGGCGGGCCCGAGTTCGTCACGGCACTGCGTCGCGAGTGGGATGCCGGCAACGCCGTGCTCCCGGTCGACCGCCGGCTACCGGCCCCGGCGCGCCAGGCACTGCTCAGCGAGATGGCACCGTCGTTCCTCGTCGACGGCGGTGGCCGCCACATACTGGCGGATGGGCGCGATGTCGACCACGGCGACGCGCTGGTGATCGCGACGAGCGGCTCCACCGGTACGCCGAAAGGGGTGGTGCTCACCCATGCCGCGATCGCGGCTTCGGCCACGGCCACCAGCCGGCGGCTGCGGATCACCGCCGGCGACACATGGCTGGCGTGCCTGCCGCTGTCGCACGTGGGCGGGCTGTC
>CAYZFZ010000088.1:0-12154 GCA_964477795.1 uncultured Bifidobacterium sp. | reverse complement strand
GTAGGTGCCACCGGTGTGGCCCAGCCCGCGGCCCGAGATCATCGGCACGTAGCCGCCGCAGGCGGCCACCATCGGGGCGAGCATCAGGCTCACCGTGTCGCCCACGCCGCCGGTGGAGTGCTTGTCGAGCACGGGGCCGGGCAGATCCCAGTGCAGCACGGTGCCGCTGTCGCGCATCGCCTTCGTGAGCGCCACGCGTTCGCCGATGTTCATGCCCTTGAAGTACACGGCCATCGCGAACGCGGCGGCCTGACCTTCGGTGACCGCACCGTTGACGAGGCCGCCGATGAACGACGCGATGTCTGCATCCGCGAGCACCCTGCCGTCGCGCTTGGCGCGGATGATCTCCTGCGGGATCATCAGTACGCCGCCTTGGCGGAGACGGTGGTGTCGCCCTCGCACGCAGCTTCCAGCGCGGTGAGCAGGCCGCTGGCGCCGAAGCGGAACGTGGCCGGGGTGGCCCAACCGGCGCCCATGACCCTGTCGGCCTGGTCGAGGTAGGCCTGCGCCTCGGCGAGCGTGCGGATGCCGCCGCTGGGCTTGAGGCCCACGGCCGGGTCGAGGTCGTGGATGGCCTGCAGCATCACGCGCGTGGCCACGAGCGTGGCGCTGACCGGTGTCTTGCCGGTGGACGTCTTGACGAAGTCGGCGCCGTTGCGGATGGCGAGCTCGGCGGCGGCGCCGATGATGCCCAGGTCGTCGAGCTCGCCGGTCTCCAGGATCACCTTCAACGTCTTGCCGTCGCCGGCGTCGACCGCCTGGCGCACGGCGGTGATCATCGCTGCCGCGCGAGCGTGCTGGCCGGCGAGGAAGCTGCGGTACGGCAGCACGAGATCGATCTCGTCGGCGCCCTCCTGCTGGGCGGTGCGGGCGAGCTGCACCACGTCGTCGATGGTGTCGTCGCCGCCCGGGAAGTTGACGACGGTGGCGATGCGCACGCCGGTGCCGGCGAGCAGCGCGGCAGCGTGCGCGACATGGCGCGGCCACACGCACACGGCGGCCACCGTGCCGTACGGGCCGACCGCGCGGCGGCACAGCGCGGTCACGTCGTCGGCGGTGGCGTGGTCACCGAGCTCGGTGAGATCGAGCAGTGCGATGGCTCGGCGGGCAAGGGAACTCGATGCGTTCGTCACGACCCCACGCTAACGGCACCTCCGTCCCGGCCTGCCCAACCCATGACGTGGTGGGGCAGAATCGTGGGCGTGACCGAGCTGCTCTACCTCCGCGACGCGTACCTCACCCGATTCTCCGCACGTGTCACGGATGTGGGCGATGGCGCCGTGGCGCTCGACCGCACCGCGTTCTACCCGACGGGCGGTGGGCAGCCGTGCGACCACGGCGTGCTCGGCGGGCTGCAGGTGACGGACGTGCGCAAGGAAGGCGCCGATGTCTGGCACACCGTCGCGGGCGGCCCGCTGCCGGCGGTGGCCGAGCAGGTGGACGGCGAGATCGACTGGGCCCGCCGGCACCAGCTGATGCGCACGCATACCGCGCTGCACGTGCTGTGCGGTGTGATCTGGAACGAGTGGAAGGTGCCCGTCACCGGCGGCAACATGGAACCACTGTCGGCGCGCATGGACTTCGAGTTCGATCCCGTGCCGGAGGGCTTCGGCCCGCGCATCGAACAGCTCGTCAACGAGGCGCTCGCCCACGACCACGAGATCGCGGTCGAGTTCCTGCCGCGCGACACCGCCGTGCAGGACGAGGACCTGATCCGCACGAAGGTCAACATGATCCCCGAGACGGTGACGGAGATCCGTGTCGTCGACATCGTCGGCCTCGACAAGCAAGCCGACGGCGGCACCCATGTGCGCAGCACGAACGAGGTCGGCCGCATCCGTGTGACCAAGCTGGAGAACAAGGGCAAGGGCAACAAGCGCGTGAGGCTCGTCGTCGACGACTCGTAGCGTCGCCGCGTGGGAGTCGCCGCCTCTGGCCAGGGCGTCCCGTCCGTGGGTCGAGGTTGCGGCTCCTGCCGCTATAGCCCCGGCCCGGACGGTGCGGTCCCGGCCGGCGGTCCCGGCCTGCGGTCCCGTGGTTGGTTGCTCCCGGTCCCGTCGTTTCGATTTCGATGTGCAGTGATCGGACGCGGGTCGTCGCAGGACCGCGACCAGAGACCGGAATCGAATTCGAACAGACGAGACCGCAGCCAAAGGTGCCGGCTCTGGCCTCCCGCCCCAAGCCTGCGCCTGTCACCCGAACCTCGGGCCGGGAAGGGCTAGGGGTTCTGTTTGGCTCTGCGGTGCTTGGACCGTGCCCGGCCCCATCGCCAGACCATCACTGCGAGGATCACCAACCAGATGAGCGCTCCCGCAACGTTGCCCGGACCGCGGCCGATGCCGAGGTGCTCGCTCACCCATCCAAGCGCGAGAGCGAGAAGCGCCGCAGGGACGAGCAACGCCAAGTAGTACGACCTCCAGTCCGAGAGCGTGGGTTCGTATTCAAGCCACGCTTCGTGCCGTGCGGCGTTCTCACTGGCGATCGACTCGTGGTACTGCCTCTCCCACTCGTTCGCTGGCGGCTCAGGCATCCACGCAGAGTGCCTGATACCCGGGGGGTTGTCCAGCGCGCCCGGTGTTGCTGGACAACCCGTTCGGGATCGGCCACGCTGCTCGCATGGCGGATCGGGGAGGGTCGATCGATGGCTGACCGGAAGCGTCGTCGCGTCTGGCCGGATGTGGTTGGGCTCGCGGCTGGGTTTGCCGGTCTCGCAATAGTCATGGTCCGCGTGCCTGCCGGGCTGAGCGTCGGCGAGCGAATCGGGCTGTGGGCGCTGCTCTGCGGCGTCGTCAGCGTGTTGGCGTACCTGAGAACCAAGTACTGGGACTGAGCTCTCGGGCGCCGGCGCGCCTGCACGCTCAGTCGTGCAACGCGGCGATGTCGCGCTGGGTGACCTGGCCGGGTTGCTTGCCGGCGATGATCATCGCGAGCACCTCGTCCTTGGTGACGTCGTCCTTGTTGACGGTGCCGACGAGCTTGCCCTGCATCATCACGCTGATGCGATCCGCGAGGTCGAACACGTCGTGGATGTCGTGACTGATCAGGAAGATGCCGATGCCCTCGGACTTCAGCTGGGTGATCAGCTCGCGCACCTGGGCCGTCTCGGCCGGGCCGAGCGCGGCGGTGGGCTCGTCCATGATCAGGATGCGGGCGTTGAAGTGCACCGCACGAGCGATCGCGACCGATTGCCGCTGGCCGCCGGAGAGCGACTTCACCGGCGTCTTCAGGTTCTTGAAGCGCGGGTTCAGGCGGTGCATCACCTTCTGCGTCGCGGCGTCCATCGCCTCGTCGTCGAGCGAACCGGTCTTCGTGCGCAGCTCGCGCCCGAGGAACACGTTGGACGCAGCATCGATGTTGTCGGCCAGTGCGAGCTTCTGGTAGATCACCTCGACGCCGTAGTTGCGGGCGTCGCGCGGGTTGTGGATGACGACCGGCTGACCGTTGATGTAGATCTGGCCGGAGTCGGCCGGGTGCGCACCCGACAGGGTGTGGATGAGGGTGGACTTGCCGGCACCGTTGCCGCCGACGAGGCCGATGACCTCACCGGGATAGAGATCGACGGTGACGCCGTCGACCGCGTGCAGTCCACCGAAGGACACGCGGATGTCGCGCATCTCGCACAGCGGCACGCCGCGGGCATCGCTGAGGAAGTTGTGGGAGATGTTGCTGGTGTCGGTCATGTCGGTTCCTCCTGCGTCGCTCACGGCCGGCCCGTCTGGATGACCCATGCGGCGACGACCACGCCGGCGCCGAGCGCACCGAACACCGATGCCCGGCGGCGCTGGCGCAGCAGTGCGTCGACGGCGACGGCGGTGACGAGCACGACGCCGACGACGATGTCCTGCGACGGCGAGTCGATGTTGAGCAGCGACATGCCCGAACGCAGCGACTGCATGACCACCGCGCCGAGCACGGCACCGGGGATGGTGCCGATGCCACCGGAGAACGAGGTGCCGCCGATGACCGCGGCGGCGATCACGTCGAGCTCGTTCTGCACACCGAGGTTGGTGGTAGCGGAGTTGAGGCGGGCGGTCTGGATGGCGGCGCTGACGGCGCACAGCATGCCCATCACCATGTACGTGTAGGTGATGGTGCGGCGGGTGTTGATACCGCCGAGCTCGGCGGCCTCGGGGTTGCCGCCGTAGGCGAACACGTAGCGGCCGAAGCGGCGGCGGCGGGCGAGGTACGTCATCATCAGCATGACGCCGATGAGGATGAGCACCGGGTAGGCGAGGCCGACCGGGTCGCCGGTGATGGGCGACGCGTACTTGACGGCGACGAGCCAGATGCCGATGACGACGGCGGCGCAGCCACCCACCGCGAGCCCGATGTCCATGCCGATCGGGCGCGTGGCGAGTTCGTGGCGCAGCCGGCGCCGGCGGGCCATGGCGATGCTGAGGACGATGCCGGCGCAGGCGAGCGCGGCGACGATCCAGGTCTTCCAGTCGCCCAGCGAACGCTCGGGAGCGCCACCGAGGTAGCGGAAGGTGGAGTCGAGTGGGGCGAGCGTCTGGCCCTGCTTGCCACCCGTGCGGAAGATGAGGCCGCGCCAGGCGAGGTAGCCGCCGAGCGTGACGATGAACGCCGGTACCCCGACGTAGGCGACGATGGAGCCCTGCAGCAACCCGACGAGGGCGCCGAGCACGAGGCCCACCGCGAGGGCCACCAGCCAGGTGTACCACTGGTGCGTCTTCAGGCTGTCGATCGTGAGGTTCAGCCCGAGGACGGAGATCTTGCCGTCCGTCTGGACGAGCGCCATCGTGTAGCCGAGGAACCCGAGCAACGACCCGACGGAGAGGTCGATGTTGCGGCTGACGATGATGAACACCATGCCGGTGGCCATGATGCCGATCGACACGCTCTGCACCGAGAGGTTCCAGAGGTTGCGGGAGGTGATGAACTTGCCGTCGGACAGAGCGTGAAAGCCGATCCAGATCACGGCGAGCGCCACGATCATGCCGAGCAGGCGGGTGTCGATGCCGCTCGTCGAGACGAGTTCGCGCCACGAGCGTCGTGTCCGCTCAGCGCCCGTGCTCTCGACTGCGGCTGCAGTGTCACTCATCGTTGCCCTCGCTTGTTGCTGTCCGTGCTGCTGGATCTTCTGTGTGGGTGCCGGATCGAGGCCGACCCGAGATGAAGGAATGCCCCCCGCTCGCAACGTGGCGGGCGGGGGGCATTCATCATGTCACTTACTCACTGCTGTGCGTTCAGCCGCACACCGCCACGGCGCCGGCCTCGACGCCCTTGCAGAGCGTCTCCTGGTCGATCCAGCCGGCATCGAGGACGACGTCGAGGTTGTCCTGGGTGACCGGGATCGGGGTGAGGAGGATGGTGGACAGGTCGTTGCCGCCAGGCGTGGTGAACGGCGAGGCGCCCTCCACCTTTGAGGCGTCGGCGTCCTTGCACAGCTGGATGGCGGCTTCGCCGGCAGCGGTACCCAGTGCACGAGCGTCCTTCCAGACGTCGACGGTCTGGGTGCCGAGGGCGACGCGGTTGAGCGCAGCCTGGTCGCCGTCCTGGCCGGACACGGGCACCTTGCCCGCGAGGCCCTGGGCGTCGAGGGCGGCGATCACGCCACCCGCCATGCCGTCGTTCTCGGAGAGAACGGCGTCGACCTCGTTGTTCTGAGCCGTGAGGAACTGCTCCATCTCGGTCTGGGCGTTCTCCGGATCCCAGTTGTCGGTGTAGGTCTCGCCGACGATCGTGATGTCGCCGCTCTTGACCGCGTCACCGATCACGAGCTCCATGCCGGAGCGCAGGAAGTCTGCGTTCGCATCGGCCTTGTTGCCCTTGATGATGACGTAGTTGCCCTTCGGGACCAGATCGAAGATGGCCTGAGCCTGCATCTTGCCGACGAGCTGGTTGTCGAACGTGATGTACAGCGCCTTCGGATCCTCGATGAGGCGGTCGTAGGCGATGACCGGGACGCCACCCTCGATGGCACTCGCCACGGCGGGCTTGATGGCCGTGCCGTCCTGCGCGAGCACCACGAGCACGTTGGCGCCCTGGGTGATCAGGTTCTCGAGGTTGCTGGCCTGCGTCTCGGCCGACGACTTCGCGTCGTTCGAGATGTAGGTGCCGCCACCGGCTTCGATCGCTGCCTTCAGTGCGGGCTCGTCCCACTTCGCCCAGCGCTCTTCCTGGTAGTTGTTCCAGGACACGCCGACGACGCAGTCGCCACCGGCCGCTGCAGCCGTGGTCTCCGTGCCACCTGCCGCGGTGGTCTCCGTTGCGCCAGCAGCGGTGGTCTCGCTGCTGCTCTTGTCGTCGTCACCGCACGCGGCCACGACCAACGTGGCGACAACGAGTGCCGCCCAACGTCGAGCTCTCATGACTTACCTCCCCATGTACGTGTCGAGCACCCACATACGAGCACTCCGCAACGGAAGGTATCACGTTGCGGGAGTATGTCAGGAATGTGTACAGAAGTCGCGGGCGTGACTTTTTGTCAAGCGGCCGGCGGCACCCACACGACCGGCGCGGCCTCGCCGCGCTCGATCGACAGGAACTGGTCGGCGGTGACCTTCATCCATGGCCCGGCCTCCCCGTCGGGCCACACGACCCGCACCTCGGCACCGGTCGCGTCGCCGAGGCCGAGGTGGATCCAGCCCAGCTTGCCGCCCGCGTGCCCGCCGCCGACGGTGACCTCGCGCGTGGTGGTGCGGCCGTCGACGCGCACCTCCACCCACGCACCGATCGCATCCACGTTCGGGGCAGCCTGGTGCAGGCCGACCATCAGCCAGTGGCCCATCGGCGCGGGACTCGCGGCGTCGCCGTTGCCGGCGTTGCGCCACACCTTGACGCTCGCCTCCCGGTTCACCTCGACGAGATCGAGCAGGCCGTCGAGGTTGAGGTCGACGAGCGCGGCACCGCGGGCAGGGTCGAAGGTGACGACGCCCGCGTCCTCGGCGCCCTCGGTGAACGTGCCGTCGGCGCGCCCGATCAGCAGGTTGCTGGGATCCTTCATCGCGTTGTCGACCTGCGCGGAGACGTTGCCCTTCGTGACGAGGAGATCGACGAAGCCGTCGTTGTTCACATCCTCGAACTCGGGGTGCCAGGCGGTGGACGGGAGGATGTCGTCGCCCGTGAACGGCCGCGCCGCCGTGACGCCACGCTCCAGCGCGATGTCGTGATACGCCGGGCCGGTGGCACCGTCGTCGAGCGTCTGCAACTTGTTGTCACCCTGGCTCGTGAGGATCACCTCCGGGCGGCCGTCGCCGGTGAGATCCTGGCTGGCGATGCCCATGCCCCAGATCTGCAGCGGGCGCCAGCCGTCCGCCTCCGTGTACAGCCGCGGTGCCTCACCGGAAGTGATCTGCCACAGCTGCTCCTGCCCGTCGAGGTAGTAGTGGCGGTCGTTCGCGACGCGCAGGTCGCGCTCGCCCGTGCGGCCCCAGTCGCTGAACAGCACGGAGAGCGTGCAGTAGCCGGGGCTGAGCGCGAGTGGCGGCGCGTAGGTACTACCGCCGGCGGCCGGCCGCACGAGGCGGCTGTCGCCGCACGTGTCGCCGTCGGGCACGAGGTAGCTGCCGAACGCGAGCGTGGGCAGCGTGTTCGAGCCCTCCCAGGTGGCGCTGAACGCGACGGTCCAGTCGTCGCCGGGCTCGACGCCGAGCGCCGCGGTGGCATCCTCGAACTCGCAGTCGCCGAGGCCGCGCAGCACATGGTTGCCGCGGCGGCGCAGGACGACGAGGTCGACGTGGTCGTCGCTGTCGATGTCGATCGGGTAGGCGCCGGTGACGTCCGTGAGGTCGGTGACCGGCGACGCCTGCTGCGTGAACCGCAGCGCACCACCCGCCGGGCTCTCGTTGCGGTAGAGCGCGGCGGGTTCGCTGCCGCCGGCGAAGTACAGCTCGTCGCGGCCGTCGTCGTCGCAGTCGAACGCAGCGACGCCGCCGCCGACGAAGAACTCGAAGCCACCCGCGTACACATGGTCGATGCCGGCCGTGCCGGTCTCGTCGACGTAGTGGGGTGCGCCGGCTCCCGATGACGCGGACGATCCGCCGGACGAGCGGCTCACCAGGACGGCCACGCCACCTGCCGCCAGCATCAGCACCGCCGTCGCAGCGGCGATCGACAGCCGGCGGCGGTGTGGTGCACGAGGGGCGCGCGGCTCGGATGATCCGGCGGCGGGCGGCGCATCAGGCATGCGCCGATTCAACCATCTGCGCGTGACCCGTCCACCGCGATCCGCATCGCCTGGCGGATGTGCCGGCCACCGCGGCCGGGGCCCATAATGGCGCCATGGCCGAACTCACCATCCGCCCCGATCTCCTCGAGGCGCAGCAGTCGGCCTGGCGGCAGGTGACCGCCGCGGGCGCGTCGTTCACCGGCGCCGAGCGGGCGGCGATCGCTGCGGTGGCACTGGCCGCGCTCGACGACCCCGACCCGCTTCCCCCGTGGGTGTCGCCCACGCAGGCGGGCCGCGCGTTCCCCGGCATCCCCGAGGGTGTGGTGCTGCCCGACGTCGTCGTCGATGCCGCCTACCGCATCGCTCGCCACGCGTCCTCGCTCACCGAGAGCTGGTACCGCGACGTCCTCGCCCGCGGGCTCGACCCGATCGCGTACGTGGAGCTCGTCGGTGTGCTCTCCGCGGTGGCGGCGGTCGACGGCTTCTACCGCGCGATCGGCCTTCCCCGTCCACCGCTGCCGGCGCCACTCGCCGGCGAGCCGCACCGGCAGCATCCCGCAGTGGAGCCGGCGACGCTGAACTGGGTGCTCGTCGTTCCCCCTGCCGACAGCGTGGCCGCGGTCGTGCAGGGGCTCAGCGCCGCGCCGGCCGAGCTGGACAGCGTGAAGCGCCTCGCGGCCGTGCAGTACATCCCGTTCGACGAGATGGACGACCTCAGCTGGAACCGCGGCACGCTCAGCCGTGGTGAGACCGAGCTCGTCGCCGCCCGCCTGTCCGCCGCGCGCGAGTGCTTCTATTGAACGACGTCGCACACGATGATGCTCCGTGCGAGCATCCCCGCAGACGAATCGGAAGCCCGGCGGGCAACCCTCGAGGCGTTCGTGGCCGCCGTCGTGGGTGACGACCCGGCGCAGGCCGCGGCCGCGCGGTCGGCAGTCGTCGACGAGCTCGGGCCCGACTGGCTGGTGGACGCGGCGGCAGTCGTCGCCAACTTCGAGATGATGACCCGCCTCGCCGACGGCACGGGCGCCCGCCTGCGCCCGGAGCAGCTGGTGGCCACCGCCGAGATCCGCGCCAAGATCGGGGTCGACGAGTTCCCGTCCGCGCGCACGTAGCGCGCCGGGCCGGGCTCAGCCGGCGTCGACCAACGGCAGTTCGGCGACGTTCAGCCAGCGGCCGCCGGTGGCCCGGCGCAGCACGAACGTCGTCGCGAACGGCGACGACTCACTGGACTGCAGGTCGCCGTCCGCGTCGTACGTCTCGGTGGTCTTCGTACCCGTGGACTCCAGCCCGAGGCTGAGGCCGTCCTGCCGGCCGAACGGCACGAGCAGCGTCACGTGCACGTCGTCGATGACGTAGCGCTCGACGACGGTGGTGCCGGTGGTGCGCGCGTCGTGCAGTCGGCCGAGCATGTCGTCGAGGCGGTCGCCGTGGTCGACGGCGTGGAGCACGCTCTCGTCGTCGCGCAGCAGTGCCTGCGTCTCGAGCTCGAGGTTCTCGGCGAGCGTGAGCACGATCTGCTGCGCACCGGCACCGGAGATCTCGTGGTTCCAGTCCAGCACGCCCTGGTCGACGGTGATCTCCGGGAACGTGGACGGGTCGATCTCGTGGGGGACACGGCCGAGCACCTCGTCGGTGTCCGCCCCGACGACCTCCCGGGCCGACGCACCGGCGGCGACGACACCGACGCCGACGAGCGTGAGCGCAGCCGCCGCAGCCGCGACCCGCGCCACCCGGCGGGCGAGGCGGGTGCCCGGCTTCCCGCCGGTGATCGCCGCGAGTGCGAACCTGCCGACGCGATCCTCGTCCGAGCCGGGCGCGGGCACGAGCCGGTCGATCAGCGGGCGCGTCGCGCAGACGAGCACGAGGCCGCCGAGCAGCGCGATCTTCGTGCCGAACTCGGTGGTCTGCGGGGCCATCAGCAGCACGCACGTGACCGCGACCATGAGGCCGAACAGCACCCGCCCAACGCGCCCCTTCGGCACCGTCTTCGGGTCGGTGATCATGAAGAACAGGAAGATCATCATCTCCGGCGAGGTGACGATCACCCACCAGTAGTCGAAGCCGCACACGGGTGTGAACGCCCAGCGCGCGGTCATGCAGTGGCCCGTGCTCGCGAGCAGGCCCAGGCCGACCGCGAGGCCCACCCAGAACGTGGCCGCGAGCGCCAGCAGCCGCAGGCGGCGGGTGATGAGCAGGCCGCCGCCGACGATCGCGACGTAGGCGAGGATCAGCCATCCGTTGACGGGTGCCCACCAGAAATCGAGGGGCTCCACGCGTGTGCTGCCGAGCACGAGGAACGCGACGACGAGGCCGACGTTCGACGGGTTGAACAGCGGGCCGCCGCGGTAGCGGATCGTGTGCTTCACGAGCATGCAGAACGCGGCGACGCCGGCGAACACGTACCACTTGTGCATGGTCCAGTGGTCGCCCAGCGGTGTCGTGGGCACGCGCAGGATGAGGCCGACGCCGCTGCCGGTGAGCATCGCGCTCGCCGGCCACACGATCCGGCGCGACGTGCGGAACTCGACGACGAGGCCGATCAGCGCCGCCGTGAGCGCGGCGGAGAGGATCTGGGGGACGCTGACCTGGAAGTGCAGGCCGACCTGCCCGAGGACGTGGATCGTGATCGCCACGGCGGCCACGTGCAGGCGCGGATCGCGCAGCTTCGGCAGCACCACCGGATACGACTGCCCGCCGATGCGCAGCGCGTGACCGGCGGCCGGAGCCGTGGTCGCGACGGCCGGCGCGTCCGTCTCGGAGATGCTCACGACCAGAACATACTTGTCGGTCGGCTGGATGGACGATCGCGCTCGTTCACGAACGTGTCATAGTCGCGGCATGCTGCGGAAACGCCCGGTTGACACGGTGGGTGGATGAGCATGGCCGAACTGCGCACATCCGCCGACCTGTGGGACGAGCTGCTGGAGGCCGACGGCAGCCCACGTGCTGCCGCCAGCCAGCTCGTGCAGCAGCTGCAGGAGCTGGGCCTGGCCGAGCTGCAGCAACGGCAAGATCTCGCCGAGCTGGACATCGTGGGCATGGGCATCACGTTCACCGTGTACTCCGACGGCCGCGGCATCGATCGGGCGTGGCCGTTCGACGTCATCCCGCGTGTCATCGCTGCCGACGAGTGGCGCGCGATCGAGCGCGGGCTCGTCCAGCGGCTGACCGCGATCAACCGCTTCATCGACGACGTGTACCACGAGCAGCGCGTGGTCGCCGACGGTGTGTTCCCCGCCGAACTGCTCGACCACTCGGTCAACTTCCGCAAGGAGTGCGTGGGCGCGAACCCGAAGTTCGGCGTGTGGGCGCACATCAGCGGCAGCGATCTCGTGCGCGACGCGGACGGCACGATGTACGTGCTGGAGGACAACCTGCGCGTGCCCAGCGGCGTCAGCTACGTGCTGGAGAACCGGGCCATCTCCAAGCGCGCGTTCGCCGACCTGTTCGCGAAGCAGAGCATCCTCCCCGTCGACGCGTACACCGACGAGCTGAACCGCATGCTCGCGTCGCTCGCACCCGACGGTGTCGCCGAGCCGACGATCGCGGTGCTCACGCCGGGCATCTACAACAGCGCCTACTTCGAGCACTCGTTCCTCGCGCAGCGCATCGGCGCCGCACTCGTGGAGGGCATCGACCTCGTGGTGGGCGACGACGACTGCGTGTACATGCGCACGATCGACGGCCTGGAGCGTGTGCACGTCGTCTACCGGCGCGTGGACGACGCGTTCCTCGACCCCGAGGTGTTCCGCGAGGACAGCACGCTCGGCGTGCCCGGCCTCATGCGCGCCTGGCGCGCCGGCAACGTCGCCATCGCGAACGCCCCCGGTGCCGGCGTGGCCGACGACAAGGTCGTGTACGCGTGGGTGCCCGACCTGATCCGCTACTACCTGCAGGAAGAGCCGCTGCTCCCGAACGTGCCCACGTACCGCTGCGTGTACGACAGCGAGCGGCAGTACGTGATCGACCACATCGACGAACTGGTCGTGAAGCCGGCGAACGAGAGCGGCGGCTACGGGC
>CAYZFZ010000087.1:3248-12250 GCA_964477795.1 uncultured Bifidobacterium sp. | reverse complement strand
CATCAGCCTGGTGGTCGACAAGGCGGTCACCGACCGCGAGCGCCCGCTGCGCGACGACCTGCGCGTGCCGTTCCGCACCGGGTTCGTGCGCCTGCGCGCGGAGGAGTCTGCCCGCATCGTGCGTACCGCGCAGCGCCGTTTCCGCAAGCACAACGCCGCTCGCCGCTGGGTGGAGGGCGAGGTGTGGGCCGCGATGACCGCCGGCTGGCACGACGACGAGGTGACGGTGGCGCAGGTGAAGGAAGCGGTGCGCTCGCTGCCCGAGGTGCGCGCCGCGCTGGAGCGCATGTGGCCGGTGCTCACGCCCGCCCAGCTGCTGCACGACCTTTACGGCAGTAGGGCGCTGCTGAAGCTCGCCGGTGCCAAGCACCTCAGCGAGGAGGAGTACCTCTCGCTGTACCGGGAGCGCAAGGCCGACGTGGCAGATGTGCGCTGGACCGAGCACGACGTGGCGGTGCTCGACGAGGCCCGCAGCTACCTGGGCGCCCGCCCGGCGAAGGGCGCGGCCAAGCCCGACGACCCCGACGAGATCCGCACCTACGGCCACATCGTGGTGGACGAGGTGCAAGACCTCACCCCGATGCAGCTGCGGATGGTGTCGCGCCGCTCGCTGAACGGCAGCATGACCGTGGTGGGCGACATCGCCCAGGCCACCGGTGCACTCGCTCCCGACAGCTGGGACGACGTCCTGCAGCACCTGCCCGCCACCCGCGGGTCGCGCGTGATCGGCCTCAGCGTGGGGTACCGCATCCCCGCCCAGATCATGGAGCTGGCCAACCGGGTGATGATGGCGGCCACGCCGTCGCTGCGTGCCCCCACCAGCGTGCGCGAGGGCGACGAGCACCCCGAGATCGTCCACGTCGCGCCCAGCGAGCTGCTCACCGCGGTGGTCGCGGCGACGAAGGATCTCGACGCGAGCGTCGCCGACGGCAACATCGCCGTCGTCGTCCCCGATGCCATGTTCGAGCGGGTTTCCAAGGCGCTCAGCGATGCCGGCATCGAGCACGGCAAGGCCACCCGCAGTGGCCTCGAGATGGGCATCACGGTGGTGCCGGTCAGCGTGGTGAAGGGCTTGGAGCTCGACGGCGTCATCGTCGTCGAGCCGGCCGCCATCGTCGCCGGCGAGCAGCAGGGCCTGCGTGCGCTCTACGTCGCGCTCACCCGCAGCACCAAGCGGCTGACGATCGTGCACGCGCAGCCGCTACCGGCCGCGATGCTCTGACGGGCAGGGCTCAGCCGAGGTAGGCCTGGATCAGGCTGTCGAGGTTCTTCGACGCGCGGTCGGCGTCGGCGGGGCGGTTGCGATCCGCGGCGGCGCGGCAGCGGCGGACGACGAACTCGAAGTCGGGCACCAGCTCGGGCCGGGCGGCCTCGATCTCGGGCTCCATCGCGGCCCACAGCTGCTCGATGCGGGTGGCTGCCGCGCCGTCGCCGGAGGCGTCCATCACCTTCTGCGGCAGGCCCTGCACCTCGGCCAGCATCAACGGCAGCAGCTCGGCGGCGGTGCCGGTGGGCAGTGTGGTGGTGGTGACCACCACGTCGGGTTCGGTGGCATCGGTGGCGTCGTAGGTGGTGGGGCCGCACGCGGAGAGCAGTGTCGCCGCCGCCACCGCCACCCCTGCCAGCGCCCTGCCGAGCACCCGTGTGGTCATGCAGTCACCAGGATGCGGGCGCTGGCGAAGGGCCCGACGCCGACGGGATGGCCGTTGATCTGGATCGTGACTGTGCCATCGGGTGACGTACCGATGAGCTGGCCCGTGTGGCCGGGCAGGATGCTGGCGCCCTCCAGGAAGTCGAGTACGCCGTCGGCGAACTCCAGCTCCTCGGGGATGCGGGCGACCGTGAACGACGCGCCGACCTCGATGTCGGACAGTGGCACCATCGTCTCGGGCGCGTAGCGCGAGCCGGGGATCGGGTTGCCGTGGGGGCAGGTGGTGGGGTTGCCCAGCACGCGGTCGAGCGCGGCCTCGACCGCGTCGCTCATCACGTGCTCCCACTTGCCGGCCTCGTGGTGGGCGTCGGCCCACGACAGCTCGAGGATGTCGGTGAGGAAGCGCTCGGCCAGCCGGTGGCGGCGCACCACCCGCTGCGCCAGCGCCTGGCCGGACGCGGTGAGACGGATCACGCCGTCGGTGGTGATGAGCCCTTCCGACTCCAACCGCCGGATCATCTCGCTGACCGCGGGGCGGCTGACCTGCAGCCGCTCGGCGATGCGTGCCTGGATGACGGAGACGTCGTCCTCTTGCAGCTCGAAGATGCACTCGCAGTACTCCTCGAAGGCGGGGTGGTGCTCTCCGACAGCTGGCATGGCCTCAGGCTAGCGGCGCTGCAGCCACGTCTCGCCTCGCCGCAGCCGCCGTTCGAGCTCGGTGTTGGTGGCGCTGCCCACGGAGGTGATGTTCGCCAGCCGGTTCAGCTCCATCTGCACCCGCGCGTGGCCCCAGCCCGTGTAGTCCACCAGCCGCTTCGCGACATCGAGGTTCTTCTCCCTCAGCTCGGCCTTGCGCTCGGCCACGCTCTTCGAGCCGGTGAGCGGGAAGCCCGCGTCGGTGGGCACCTCCGCCAGGTCGATCGCGTCCTCGGCGACCGCTGCGCCCTGCGGCTCGGGGATCTCCGGCTCGTCGTCGAAGAGGGTGATGCCGTCCTCCGTGAAGGCGTGCACCGTCATGCCGGTGGCCGTGGACGACAGCACGCTGAACAGCGACAGCTGCTCGGGCATGAGGTCGAGCTCGCGCATCGCCTCCCGCGCCAGGTCGGCCTCGGAGAGCTCGCCGTCGCGCTCGGCCGGCGGCCTCAGCACGTGCCGGCGGGCCTCCGCGATCTGGAACGCGTGCTGGCGCAGGCGCGGGTCGTCGGGCAGGTAGACGTACGCCTTCTGGCTGGTGAGCCCGCGCGTCCAGCGTACGAAGCGGCCGACGGCCTGGCGGAAGAACAGCTCGGTCACCACCGTGCTCGC
The DNA here is from genome assembly GCA_964477795.1 of uncultured Bifidobacterium sp. Lineage (GTDB taxonomy): Bacteria > Actinomycetota > Acidimicrobiia > Acidimicrobiales > Ilumatobacteraceae > UBA668. The sequence continues at coordinate 9,294 of CAYZFZ010000087.1, read as the reverse complement.
GTACACGCCCACCCGCAGGCGGGGGATGTCGACGCCCTCGCTCACCATGCGCACCGCCACCAGCCACGGGCGGCTGCTGCTCGCGAACGCGGCGATCTTGCTGCTCGCGTCCGGGTCGTCGCTGACGACGATCTCCGGCTCCACCCCGAAGCGGGTGCGGATCAGGCGGGCGATGTCGCGGGCGTGGTCCTGGTCCATGCAGATGGCCAGCGCGCCGGCGTCGGGCTGGGTGCGGCGGATCACCTGCAGCCGATCGTTGGCCTGGCCCATCACCGCGGCCAGCCAGTCGCCCTCCAGGCTGAGCGCAGCCCGCAGCCGGTGGGAGGAGCCGGTGCGATCCAGCTCGTCGCGGCAGTTGGCGCGGACGCTGCTGCCGTCGGCCGCGCTCCCCCCCACCAGCCCGTCGACGCGGGGGAAGTCGACGGGGCGTACCACCCCTCCGTCGCGCAGCGCGTCGGCGTAGCCGTAGGTGAAGTCGGGCTGCGCCTCGCCGCCGACGCCGGTCTCCTCGTAACGCACGAACGGGATGCTGGCCGTGTCGCTGCGAAACGGCGTGCCGCTGAGGCACAGGCGTCGGTTGGCCAGCTCGAAGGCGGTGCGCACGCCGTCGCCCCATGCCCGCTCGTCGCCGGCGTGGTGCACCTCGTCGAGGATCACGAACGCGTCGTTCGACAGGCCGCGCAGCTTCTTGGCCGTGTCCGCCGTCGCCACCTGCTGGTAGGTGGTGACGATGCCGTGCACGTCCTTGGCGACGCCGTCGGCGGGCGACCACTGGTGATCGAGGTGCAGCCCCATGCGGTGCGCGGCCTGCACCCATTGCGTCTTGAGGTGGGTGGTGGGCGCTACCACCACCAGGCGCCGCCGCTCGTTGGCGAGGGCCCAGCGGGCGCAGGCGAGTGCGAACGTCGTCTTGCCGGCGCCGGGGGTGGCGACGGTGAGGAAGTCGGAGCGCTCGCTGGCTGCGAACTTGTCGAACGCGGCGCGCTGCCACGGACGGAGTTGGACACGGTCGCTCATGGGGACTGCTCAGTCTGGCGTGGCACAAGCGCACACACGACCATCCCGTCAGGCGGCGGTGGTGCTCGTCGAGGAACTGCTGGTGGGCGGGGTCGTGGTGCTGGTCGTCGAGCTGGTGGTGGACGTGGAGCTGGACGTTGTGGTGGTGGACGGGCGCGTCGTGGTGGTGGTCGGGCGTGTGGTGGTGGTCGCCGGCGTGGTGGTGGTCGTGGTCGTCGACGTCGTGGTGCTGGTCGTAGTCGTGGTGGTGGACGTCGTGGTGGACGTGGACGTCGTGGAGGTGGTCGTGGGCGGCGGGTCGGGCGGCGCCGACCACCAGCCGGAGGTGAACACGGCGATGCGGTAGCGCTCGGGATGCGGGAACGCGTCGGCCGTCATCTGCCGGGCGTTCTGCGAGACGCTGACGATCAGCGACCCGTTGCCGGATCGCCACGGCAACAGGTGGGCGTGGTAGGTGTTCATCGCCGGGTCGCTGCCGCGCGGGCTCAGCCAGCGCCGGTCGACGGTCGTCCACGGCCCCCACGGGTTGTTGGCGACGTCGATCGACAGCTCGTCGCCCCAGTAGCCGTCCACCTTCGTGGCCGCCACCCACTGGCCGTCGAGGAAGCGCGGCTGCATCGGGTTCTCCGCCCAGTAGCGCTGCACGATCGCAACGGCGGCGCCAGGGTCGCCCGACCACCCGTCGGCGGTGCGGTACTCCGGGGTGGCGTCGAGGCGGCCTCTCGGCACGCGGGCGAGGTACACGGCAGTCGCCGAGTGCGGGCCCGACCAGAAGCCGCCCTCACGGACGAGGTTCTGCTCGAAGGTGTTCCCGAACAGGTAGCTGTACTGGCTGTCGCTCGCCACCGCGTAGCCGTAGATCGGCGAGACGCCGCTGTTCGGTGCCGGGTCGAAGCTCAGCCGCTGCATGGTGGTGGCGTCGTAGGTGGCCAGCCACAGCCGGGCAGGGTGCCAGCCGAGGCCGTCGCCCGGGCCGGGCTCGTAGCCGTCCTTGGCCATCTCCACCCAGAACATGCGCACCCGGTTGCCCGACGTCTCCGCGCCCATCGGCCAGAACCACTTCGTCAGCGACCGCTCGCCGTTGCCCGGCTCGAACGACGTCGGCTTGGCCGCCGTGCCCCGGTGCAGCATCGTGAAGCAGTTGCCGTCCTGCAGCAGCAGCAGGTTGTGGGCGAAGAACGCCTGATCCAGCCGTGTCGCGGTGCCGCCCGGGTCGATGAACGCGTCCTGGAAGAACCACGCGGCGCGCCCGTTGCCGAGCGAGACGACGTGCTGGTAGTCGGCGCCGAGCAGGGGGCCGACCCTGGCGGCGAAGAAGCTGTCGAGCGCGGCGGCGCCGCTGCCGCTCGCGCAACCGATCGCCGTGCCGATGTAGCCGGCGGCGGTGGTGGTGACCGACGCGGCCCATGCCGGCGGGGGAGCCGACGGGGCAGTGGCCGCAGGCGTCGCATCCGGGATGCTGCGGGTGACGTCCTGCGGCGGATCGCTTGGTGGCGCCACCAGGGAGCTCGAGGTCTCGACCGCCGCGACCGCGGTGGTGGCGGTGCCGGTGCCGTCGGCCGGGGTGCTCGTGGTGGTGCCGGTGGCCGGGCCGCCGGTGGGTCCGTCGGCGCGATCCTCCGGTTCGGTGCTCGGTTCGGTGGTGGGGTGGGTGGTCGACGAGTTGTCGGCGGCAACCAGCCGGGGGGCATCGCCGCCGGTGGGCAACGTGAGGAGGGCGACGGCCGTGCAGGCGAGCAGGAACGGTGCGGCACGGCGCCATGCGGCGGACCCGTCCTCGATCCACGGTCGATGCATCCGGCGAGCCTAGGTCGCGACCGGCGTGCACTTCCCGCGGCCGGTCACGCCCGTCACACCAGGCAGAGATCGAACGGAGCGGTCGTCCGCAGCACGTCGGCGGTGGCCTGCAGCGCTGCATGGGAGGGCTCCACCAGCTCGGGGACCTGGGGGCGGGTGCCGTGGCTGCGGAACCCGATCACCTTCAGCCGCATCGCCGGGTCGACCGAGGCCAGCCATTCGCCGGTGCGGCGGACGAGCGCAGGGTCGTCGTTGACGCCGGCCAGGATCAGCAGCCGCACCTCGTAGAGCAACCCAAGTTCGTGCAGCTGGGTGATGCTGGCCAGCACCTCGTCGTTGGGCTGCCCGGTCATCCGCAGGTGGATCTGCGGGTCGAAGCACTTCAGGTCGATCATCGCGCCGTCCATCACGGGTGCAAGGCGGGCCCATGTCGCGGGGGAGCACGCGCCGTTCGAGTCGACGAAGCACGTCAACCGACCGAGCGCCGGGTCGGCCTTCACGGCGGTGAACAGCGCTTCGACGAACGGCGCCTGCTGGGTGGCCTCGCCGCCGGAGACGGTGATGCCGCGGACGAAGGGTGCCGCCCGCCGCATCGCGGCCAGCAGGTCGGCGACCTCGAGGTGCTGCGGATGATGACCCTCCACCTCCTGCGCGTGGCCGGGGATGGTCTGCGGGTTGTGGCAGGCGACGCAGTCGAAGTTGCACCCCTGCAGGAACACGACGAAGCGGTTGCCCGGCCCATCGACGATGCTGAACGGCAGCGTGCTGGCGACCAGGCCGGTCACTGCGGTTCTGGTCACTGCGGTTCTGGTCACCGCGGGTCGCGCTCGAGGCAGCCGATGCGCTTCACGGCGCGCTGCGTGAGGTGGAACGAGTCCTCCGCGCCGGCGGCGAGGTAGTCGCTGCTGTGCCGCGCGCCGTCGCCGGCCGCGATCGCGGCGAGGTCGCTCTTGCGCACCAGGTAGCCGGTGATGCGGACGAACTCGTTGCCGTCGAGGTTGAACGTGAAGTCGCGCATGCCGCTGGCGAACGCACCGCGGATGATGTCGACGACGGCCGCCGGGTTGCGCACCGCTGTCTCGTCCACGTGGAAGATGTCGCTGATGCCCGACGCGAAGAAGCGGTGGTGGGGCGCGCAGGTGGTGATGTGCTCCAGCATGCCCGGCTCGTCGCCGACGGGGATGCGGGTGCCGGCGGTGACGTCGTGGTCGAGGTCGATGCCGCTCTGGCTGTGCAGGTAGCAGCGGCCGGCGCCACCCTCGCAGTAGGGCATCGGGCGAGCGGCCACCAGCTCGGCGACGCGTTCGACGATCCGCCGGCTGAACGTGTCCGCGTCGTCGTCGTGGCCGTAGCGGGCGGATGGGTCGCCCTCGGCCATGAGCAGGTTGACGCACTCGGCGAGGCCGAAGATCCCGAACATGGCGGAGAAGCGGTCGAGCTCGATCAGGCCTTCGAGGGCCAGCCAGTGGCTGTCGAAGAAGTGCTGCGCCTCCACCAGGCTGCGCACGCGCGCCTCGGCCAGCTCGGCGGTGAGCTCCACGAAGTGCGGCAGCGTGACCGTGAACAGCTCCTCCGTGGTGCGCCCGGCGGCCAGGTGGCGCAGCGCGACCTCCTTGAGGTTCATCCGCACGAGCGTGTGCGCGCCGCCGCCGATCTTCAGCGAGTTGTAGCAGCTGACCGCCGCGTAGCGCTCGCCGTGATCGCCCACCATCATCGGGTGGTTGACGAAGTGCGGCTTGCCGGTCTCGAACACGGTGCGCACCGCATCCTCGATCAGGTCGTCGGGGGTGATCGCGGGGTCGACCTTCAGCGTGATGTTGGGGACGGCCTGGCGCAGCGAGCGCTCCACGCGCAGGATCGAGCGGGTGATACGGCTGTCGTGGGGGCCGAGGTCGAGGTGCACGAACGCGTCGGGCAGCACGCGGTCGATCCCGATCCAGAAGCGGCGCAGCTTGGTGTCGAGCTCGTCGTCGGAGATGCCGTCGTGGACGTAGGGGGCGAGCACCTTGTCCAGGTCGCCCAGGTAGACGGGGTAGGTCGTCACGCTGGGCACGTGCGTGTACATCACCTGCAGGAAGGCGAGCGCGTCGTCGAGCACCGTCGGCGGCGGCAGCTCCAGGTGCACCAGCCCCTGGCGGATGGCCTTCTCGTAGTCGGGCAGGATGTAGCGGGCCGTGAACGGCGCATGCCCCTCGAACATGTCGCAGATCACCCTGGCGTCGAGCGCTTCCTGGCAGGCCTCGGAGAGGATCGGGTACGGCAGCATCTCCGTGGCCAGCGTCGCCAGCCGACGGACCTTCTGGTCGTAGGTGAGCGTGCCGTCCTGCACCAGCGCGGCGGCGCGCGTCTCGAACTCGTTCACGTTCATGTGCACACGGTACGCACCGGCGCCAGCCGTGAGCAGGGCCAAAGGTCGGTAGCGTGCGCCTGCGGCTTCCCCACCGAGCACAGACCGGTCGCCGACCGGGCACACACGTGGAGGAACCATGCACGACCTCAGGCAACTGGTGAGCGATGCCGGCGGCACGAACCCGCGGCTGGCGCTGGCGTCGGTGAAGGCGCTCGGCGACGAGCTGGAGTGGCTGCTCGTGCGAGCCGTGCGCCTCGCCCGGGCGGAGGGGTACGGCTGGGCGAGCATCGGCCGCCTGCTGGGCGTCTCGCGCCAGTCGGCGCGTGAGCGCTTCGACCGCCTCGCCCCGCTGGTGGGGCCGATCCCGCCGCACCTGCGCCAGCGCAGCCAGTTCGAGCAGTACGCGCAGGAGATCACCGACACCGTCGCCGACCTGCGCCGCCGGCGCGAGTTCGAAGGCGACGACCCGCCGGCCTGGTGAGGGGCGACGCGGGTCGTGTCGTGTCGGTGGCAGCGGCCCCCGGCCCCGGCCCCGTCCGACCCCCGCTCCGCCCCGCCCCCGTCCCCGGCCCCCGTCCCCGGCCCCCGGCGCCGCCCCGCCCCGGCACCGAGCCCGCACGGCCTGGCCTGGTTGCGGTGCACTTCGCGTTTGCGCCGGTGACAGGTTCTCCTGCGTGGCGCGCAGGGAAACCTGTCACGTGCGAAAGCGAAGTGGGTACCGCGGGTGATGTCGACCGGTCCGTGTCTCTGCCAGATCCTCGCCCCGACCCTTGGCCTCGTCCCCGGCGCCTGCCCCGGCCCCCGGCGCTGCCCCCTGCCCCGGCCCCCGGTGCACTTCGCGTTTGCGCCGGTGACAGGTTCTCCTGCGTGGCGCGCAGGGAA
>CAYZFZ010000087.1:0-3148 GCA_964477795.1 uncultured Bifidobacterium sp. | reverse complement strand
ACCTGTCACGCGCGAAAACGGAGTGTGTACCGCGGGTGGTGTCGACGGGTCCGTGTCTCTGCCAGGTCCGGCCCGCCTCGCCCCGACCCCGTCCCGTCCCCGGCGCGGCCCCGTCCCCGGCGCCGCCCCGGCCCCGGCGCTGCCCCGGCCCGGTCAGGGCGCGGGGATCAGGCCTGGCACGTCGTGGCGGAACACGCCGTGATCGAGGTAGTAGCGCAGCTTCGTGATCGAGTTCGGGATGTAGCGCGGGAGGATCGCGAGGAACTCGGCGTTCGTGGTGGTGAGCACGTCGTTCAACAGCACCAGCGTGCGGCTGGCCACCATCGCCTCGTACTGCTCCGTGGTGAACGGCGGCAGCGGCCGCACCTGCGCGTACCCCTCCAGCAGCGCCGCCTCCTGCTCGGCGTTGTCGCGGATGTAGTAGGCCGTGATCGGGATGTCCTGTGCCGGCACACCGATGCCGCTGTCGTCGAAGTCGAACACGGCCAGCCGGCCGCGGTGCCACTTCAGGTTCCACACATGGATGTCGGCGTGCAGCGGCTGGCGCGCGGCGCCGGCGAAGAGGGCGTCGAAGTGACCCTGCACCTGCCGCATCGCCGCGTCGATCACCACCCGGTGCTCGCCGGTGAGTAGCGGGTGCTCGTCGCCGAAGTGGTCGGGCACGTCCATCAGTACCGTGTCGATCGCCGGCAGGTCACTGCCTTCCGGCAGCTGCCAGCGTGCACCGTGCTCGTGCAGGGTGGCGGTGGCGCGGCCGGCCGCCCGCATCTGCTCGGGCGTCGCACCGGCGCCGAGGTCGCTCCCGGGTAACCAGTGGAACAGCGCCGCCGGCAGCACCCGCCCGAGATCGGTGCACTCGACATGGGTCATCAGCTCACCCTCGCGGGTGGGCACGGGCACCGGTACGCGCAGGTCGGTGTCCGTCGCCAGCGCGGCCAGCCACGCCATCTCGGCGGCGATGTTCGCGTCGGTCCGCCGCGAGTTCACGTTCAGCCGCAGCGCGAACCGCTGCCCGGCGACGGTGTCCACCCAGAACGTGGTGTTGAAGCCGTGGTTCAGCAGCCGCAGCCCGGCGACCTCGATCCCGTACCGGTGCAGCGCCTCGACGGCCACCGGGCGCAGCCGCGCGACCTGCCCGCGCGCGGTGCGATCCTCGAAACGCATGGCGGCGGATGGTAGCGGCGGCCTGCTCAGGCGCGCACTGCCCAGCCCTTGTACCCCTCGACGAATCCGGCGGCGGACAGCGCCGCGGCCCACGGCATCGAGGGGGTGATCGGCTCGCCGTCCACCTTGCGCACCTCCACCGAGCGTGCCCGGCCGTTCTTGACGAGCATCGCCAGCGCCTCGGCCCAGCCGGGGTCGCCTGCCGCGCCGGCGAAGGTGACGAGGTGGTGCGACCGCCGATCGAACCACACCAGCGGCACACCCGCCCGCGACACGACCAGCGCACCAGCGGCCCGCGCCGGCCGGCCGGGTGACTCCGGCCAGGCGAGCGCGGCACCGTACGGCTGCGCGGGGTCGGTGGCGGCGAGGACGACGGGTGCCTCCGCATCCTGCGGGTGCAGCTCGCGATCGGGCACCTCGCGCACACTGCGCAGGCGGTCGACAGCGCCGGGCAGGCTGAACTGGGCCGCGCCGAGGCCGGACACGAAGTAGCCGCGGCGGGCCTGACCGCGCTCCTCCAGCACCTTCAGCACCCCGTACACGCTGGCGTAGCCGCCGCGCACACCCTCCGCCAGCACGGCCTCGCGGGTGACCACCCCGTAGCGGTCGAGCAGCTGCATGGCGGTGGTGTGCGCGGCCTCGGTGGCCGACGGCGCAGGCAGCAGCAACGGCGCCACCAGGCTCCAGCGGCCGGCGCCGAGCGGCGGGCCGATGCGCGTGAGCCGGCCGGGGCGCGGCCGGCCGCGCACCGGCCCGGCGGGGCGGGCACCCTTCGAACCCTTGCTGCCCAGCAGCGCCCGCAGCGGGGCGAGGGAGTCGTTGGTGACCTCGCCGGCCCACACGAGATCCCACAGCGCCGTGAGCAGCTCGCCGTCGGTGGCGCCCTCGGGCCCGCTGCCCGCCGCCCGGATGCCACCCCAGAAGCTGGCCCCGTGGGTGGCGAGATGCTCGCGCAGCGCCTGGTGCAGCGCGCCGCTGGGTGGTTCGGCGGGCTCCCACCCCTGGGCGAGCACGGGCAGCTGATCGGCGAAGCACAGCCGGATGCGGCCGTCGTTGGCGCCCAACCCGCCGGCGCCCACCCACACCAGCTCGCCCGCCGTGCACAGCTCGTCGAGGTCGGCGGAGCGGTAGGAACGCAGCCGCGCCGGCAGGATTTCGGTCTCCAGCGTGCTGGCGATCAGAGCCGTCCCCTGCAGCTGGCCCAGCGCCTCCACCAGTCCGTCGAGGCCGCGTCGGTCGCCGGGGATGTTGTGCCAGCCGAGCAGGAACCGCGCGTAGGCGGCCTGCTCCACGGGTTCCACCTCACGGCGCAGCGCGGCCAGCGAGCGGCGGCGCAGCTGGCGCAGCACGTCGACATCGCTGAACTCTCGGCCCGACCCGTTGGGGCGGAACTCGCCGCGCACCACCCGGCCTTCGGCCTCCAGGGCGGCGAGGGAGCCGAGCGCGCGGTCCACCGAGATGCCGAAGCGGGCCGCCAGCTCCTCCACCACGAACGGGCCGTTGGTGCGCGCGTAGCGGCCCACGAGCGATTCGAGCGGGTGCGGCACCGGCTCGGTGAACGCCCGCGGCAGGCCCAGCGGCACGTTGCAGCCGAGCGCGTCGCGGTAGCGGGCCGCATCGTCGGCGGCGATGTAGCGCTCCTCGCCGGCGACCGACACGATGATCGCCCGCCGCTCGCGCAGCAGCACTTCCAACCAGCCACCGCCGTCGCCCTCGCAGCGCAGGTCGACCTCCGCCGCGGACAGGTCGCCCACCTTGCGCAGCACGTCGTGCAGCTCGTCCGCGCTGCGGGCGCGCCGGCCGTCGGCCAGGAGCTGCAGCTCGAGCTCGATGTCGGCGAGCGCGCCGGGATCCAGCAGCTCGCGCAGCTCCTCGGCGCCGAGCAGGTCGCGCAGCAGGTCGCGATCGAGCGAGAGCGCGGCCGCCCGGCGCTCGGCCAGCGGGGCGTCGCCCTCGTACATGTACGCCGCGATCCAGTTGAACA
>CAYZFZ010000086.1:0-12560 GCA_964477795.1 uncultured Bifidobacterium sp. | reverse complement strand
TTCACCACGGACCTCCCGATCAGAGAGCCCGTTGCAACCACCACCTGAACCCGCCCCGCCCATGGGAAGCGCGAGGTGCCACGGGCGGCGCAGCCGTCGCGGGCGGTTGGGGCGCAGCCGCTCCTACGCTGGCCGGCAGCGCAGAGGCCAGGGAGGCTCCATGAAGATCTTCGTCACCGGTGCATCGGGATGGATCGGCGCCGCGGTCGTGCCAGAGCTGCTCGCCGCCGGCCATCAGGTGGTGGGGCTCGCCCGTTCGGATGCCGCTGCCCGGCAGCTCGCCGCAGCCGGTGCCGAAGCGCACCGTGGCGACCTCGTCGACGTTGCGTCCCTTGCCGTCGCGGCTGCCGAGTCCGATGGTGTGATCCACCTCGCGTTCCAGCACGACGTGGCCTTCGGTGCCGGCGACTTCGCCGCTGCCGCCGCAGTCGATCGTCGCGCGGTGGAAGCCATGTCCGCGGTGCTCGCCGGCTCCGACCGACCGTTCGTGCTCGCCTCCGGTCTGCTCGGCGTCCCTGCCGTGGGCGCCATCACGGAGCACGACGGGCTCGTACCCGACGCCCAGCTGCGGGCCATCCCTGCCGGCCTCCGTGCGGCAACCGCCCTGCTCGCACTGTCGCTGCGCGGGATCGGCGTTCGCTCGTCCGTGCTGCGCCTGCCGCCGACGGTGCACGGCGACGGTGACCGCGGATTCATGCGGACGTTCGTCGAGATCGCCCGCGCCAGCGGCGTCTCCGCGTACGTCGACGCGGGCGAGAACCGCTGGCCCGCTGTGCACGTCGCGGACGCGGCGCGCCTCACCCGGCTGGCCGTGGAGGCAGCACCGGCCGGCTCGGTGCTCCACGCGGTCGGCGACGAAGGGGTCCGGTTCCGCGACATCGCGGAGGCGATCGGCGCCCACCTCGGTGTTCCCACCGCCTCCGTCGCTGCCCGCGACGCGGCCGGCCACTTCGGGCCGCTCGGCCACCTCGCGGCCGTGGACAGCCCGTCGAGCGCGCAGATCACCCGCGAGCTGCTGGGCTGGATGCCCACTGGGCCCAGCTTGCTCGACGATCTGGCAGCGAACCACTACTACTCCTGACCACGGTCGCCCTGGGGCAGGGTGGTCAGGCCGGCGAGTTGTCGCGACGGGCGCGGGCGACGCCGGCCTGAGGGCGCTCGAGGTCGAGCTGGCGGCGGCGCACCTTGAGCAGATCCGTGCGGGTGCAGATGCCCACGAGGTGGTGGTCGTCGTCGACGACGGGGACATGCTCGACGTGCTCGTCGACCATGATCCGCAGGGCGGCCTGCGCGGTGTCGCCGGGTGCAACCGTGAGCACCTGGGTGGCGGCGTGGTCGATCACCGGCTCGAGATCGTCCGTCTCGGCGCGCAGCACGTCGCCGCGCGTGACGATGCCGACGACCCGGTCGCCCTCGACGATCGGGTAGGCACCATGCCCACCGGCGGCGACGCGCGCCCGTGCCTCACCCACCGTCGCCGTGCACTCGAGCACCATCACCTGCGCCGTCATGATCTCGCCCACACGGACACTGCTGAACGGGTCGACGCCGTAGTGCCGGCCGATGTGCAACCCGCGCCGGCGCAGCTTCTCGGTCATCAGGCTGTCCTTGTTGACGGACGAGTACACGAGATCGGCGAGCACGCTGGCGAGCATCAGCGGCAGGATCACCTGGTAGTCGCGGGTGAGCTCGAACACGAACACGATCGCGGCGAACGGTGCTTGCGTGGCCGCACCGAACGTGGCCGCCATCGCCACGATCGCGAATGCGCCGACGGCGATGTTCGGCCCGGGGAGCACCTGGTTCAGGCCCGCACCCACGACGGTGCCGAACGACGAGCTGATCAGCAGGATCGGTGCGAGTGTGCCGCCCGACGTGCCCGAGCCGAGCGCCACCCACCAGGCGAGGAGCTTCCCGAGCGCGAGCGCAGCGACGGTGCCGACGGCGAGGCGAGCGTTGAGAACGTCGTCGATCGCGTCGTAGCCCACGCCCAGTGCCCGCGGCACGAACAGCCCAACTGTCACGAACCCCAGCGCGCCGATCGCTGGATGCCAGAAGGCGGCGATCGGCAGCCGGCGGTACAGATCCTCGACGAGGAACAGCCCGCGGCTGACGACGATGGCCAGCACACCGCAGGCGATCCCGAGCAGCACGAACGCGGGCAGCACGCGCAGGCCGGCGAAGTCGTGCTGTGGCACGGAGAACAGCGGCCCGTCGTCGAACAGCACCGAGTGCATGCCGCCGGCGATCGCCGCCGCGACGACGAGTGGGATGAAGGCCCGCACCGAGAACTCGAACAGCAGCAGCTCGATCGCGAGCACCACTGCGGCCAGCGGTGCGCCGAACGTGGCGGCCATGCCCGCGGCGGCACCGGCGGCGAGCAGGATCTTGCGTTCCGAGGGGGTGACCGGCAGGACCTGACCGAGGAGCGAGCCGATGGAGCCACCGGTCACGATGATCGGGCCCTCGGCACCGAACGGCGCACCGGTGCCGATGGCCAGGGCGGCGGAGATGGGCTTCGCCACCGCGGTGCGCGGGGCGATCCGGCTCTGCTTGGTGAGGACGGCTTCCATCGTCTCGGGGATGCCGTGCCCGCGGATCGTCGGCGCCCACTTGGCGAGCAGGCTGATCGCGACTGCGCCGCCGACGGCGACCGCGTACGTGGACCAGTTCACGTCGAGCGTGGACATCGGCGGGACATGCGTGCCCCAGCGGTGGAACAACGCGAGGTTGGTGAGCAGCTGGATCAGGTGCACCAGCACCCAGGCGGCGCCACCACCGGCGAACCCGAGCAGCGCTGCGAGGCCGGCGAGCAGGCTCAAGCGGCGAGTTGGGGTGCGGACGATCATCGGCCGGCTCGGATCTGGGCAGTGGTCGGTGTGTGCATCGCGTGACAAGAGTATCGTGTCACGATATGAAACGCGCGCAAGGCCAACTGACCGACGACGACTTCGGCCGCCTGCTCGAGTTCCGCGATGGCCTCCGGCGCTTCCTCCACTGGAGCGGTGAGCAGGCACGCGACGTCGGGCTGACCGCGGCGCAGCACCAGTTGCTGCTGGCCGTGCGCGGGCACGGCGGGCCACCGTCGATCGGAGACGTGGCAGAGCACCTGCTGCTCCGCCACCACAGCGTGGTGGAGCTCGTCGACCGCACGGTCCGCGCCGGCCTCGTCGAGCGGGTCGTCGACGAGCACGATCAGCGCGTCGTCCGGCTGCGGCTCACCGAGGAAGGCGACGGCACGCTGGCGAGGCTCTCTGCTGCGCACCTCGTCGAGCTGTCCCGCCTGCGCGACCAACTCCGTCCGCTCTGGGAGCACCTGCCCGAGACCCCTGCTGCGGGTGGGGGCTGACCGCCGCGCTCGCCCCTAGCCTCGACGCGTGACAGCTCTGCGCGCATGGCTCGGTGTCGAACTCGACGAGGTGAGTTGGTGGGAGAAGGTGGTCTCCGTCGTCGGTGGCGCGGTGGCGATCCTGGCGATCCTGCTGGTGAGCCATCACCTGCTGGGGCTCAGCGGCCCGCCGATGCTGGTGGCCTCCATGGGGGCGAGCGCGGTGCTGCTGTTCGCGGTCCCGCACGGTGCGCTCTCGCAGCCGTGGCCACTGGTCGCCGGGCACGTTGCGTCCGCCCTGATCGGCGTGACGTGCGCTCGCCTGATCGGCAACCAGGAGCTGGCGGCCGCGTGCGCGGTGGGCCTGGCGATCGGGGCGATGCACCAGTTCAAGTTCATCCACCCACCGGGTGGGGCGACGGCGTTGACCGCGGTGATGGGCGGCGCGGCCGTTCGCGAGCTCGGCTACTCGTTCGTGTGGCGACCCGTGCTGCTCAACGTCGCCGTCATCCTCGCGGTCGCGGTGCTGTTCAACCTGCCGTTCCGCTGGCGCCGCTACCCGGCCCATCTCGCCCGTCGAGGCCGGCCCGCGATCGACCCGCAGGAGCTGACGCACGACGAGGTGATCGAGGCGTTGCGCAGCCTCGACTCGTTCATCGACATCACCGAGGACGACCTGCGCCGCCTGTTCCACATCCTGTCCACCCGCACGCCCGGCGCCTGACCGCCGACCCCAGAGCGCGGGCACCGCTACCCTCACGCCGTGGACCGGACGAGCCGATGACCCATGCCCACTGACCCGCGGCGGCTCCGCGACGACGCACCGCTGCTCGATGCGTGGCTGCGCTTTCAGGAGGCGGCACCCACGCCGTTCACGATCCCCGGGCACAAGCAGCGCCACGATCTCGTCGGCGACGTGATCGCCGGCGACGTGCCCCTGTACGCCGGGCTCGACACGATGAAGCTCACCGCCGGCGTGCTGCTGGATGCGGAGGCCCGCGCCGCAGCGCTGTGGGGCGCGGATGTCTGCCGCTTCTCCACCGGTGGCGCCACACACGCCAACCAGGCGATCGCGCTTGCCGTCGCCGGTGACGGCGACGAGGTGGTGGTGAGCCGCACGCTGCACCGCTCGATGCTGCTCGGGCTCGTGCTCGCCGGGCTCACGCCGGTGTGGGTGCGCCCGGAGGTCGACCCGGCCACCGGGCTGCCGCTCGGTGTCGCGCCCGAAGCCGTGCAGGCGGCGCTCAGCCGCCACCCCGCGGCGCGCGCCGTGTTCGTCGGCGACCCGTCGTACGTGGGCACCGTCGGCGACGTCGCCGGCCTCGCCGAGGTGGCGCACGGGTTCGGTGTGCCGCTCGTGGTCGATGCCGCGTGGGCCGCCCACTTCGGCCTCCATCCGGCCCTGCCGCAGCACGCGCTGCAGCTCGGTGCGGACGCGATCGTCGCCAGCGCGCACAAATCGCTGCCGTCGTACAGCCAGGCCGCGCTGCTGCTGGCCCGCACCGAGCGCATCGACCCGGCCCGCTTCGACGCCGGCTTCGAGGCCACGGCCACTACCAGCCCGGCGGGCTCGATCCTGGCCAGCATCGACGCCGCTCGCGCGCTGCTCGCACGCGACGGCGAGGAGCTGCTGACGCCCGTCATCGGTGCCGTGCGCGCGGCGCGCGACCGGCTGAGCGGCATTGCCGGCCTCCACGTGCTCGACGGACCTGGTGTCGACCCGCTCAAGCTCACACTCGTGCTCGCCGGCACCGGCGCCGACGGCAACGCGATCGAGCGCGACCTGCTGGCCGCGGGCATGCCCGTGGAGTCGGCCGATCGCGACGTGCTGATCGCCCTCGTGTCGCTGGCGGACACCCGCCAGTCCATCGACGGGCTGGTCGCGGCGCTCACCGTGTCGATCGAGCGGCACCGTGGCGCGCCGCGCGCCATCGTCGGCGCCGCCTCGTACCGCGTCGACCCGATTGCTGCGATGGCGCCGCGGCAGGCGTTCTTCGCCCCTGCGGAGGCGGTGGCGTTCGACGCCGCGATCGGTCATGTCAGCGCCGAGCTGATCGCCCCGTACCCGCCCGGCATCCCGGTCGTCGCGCCGGGCGAGCAGATCACCACGGCCGTGCTGGACGCGCTCGAGCAGGCGCGTGCCTCCGGTGTGCGGATCGCCTACGCAGCCGACCCCACCCTGCGAACGCTGCGCGTCATCGCAGCCCCAACGATCTGATCGTCGCAGCGGGTCGGCCTCGTAGGATCGCGCCGGACCACGCAGCGAGAAGGGGGACCGATGCGATTCCGCTCCATGATCCATGCGGTCGACGTGCATGCCTGCGGCGAGCCCGGGCGGGTGATCGTCGGCGGCACCCCGCACGTCCCCGGCCGGACGATGTTCGACAAGGCCAGGTACCTGGAGGAGCACCTCGACCACATCCGCAAGCGGATGCTCAACGAGCCCCGCGGCAACCCGCCGCTGTGCTGCAACATCGTGCTGCCGCCGTGTCACCCCGACGCCGACATCGGGTTCGTCATCATGGAGCACGTGGAGTACCCGGGCATGAGCGGGTCGAACACGATCTGCACGGCGACGGTGATCCTCGAGACCGGCATCCTGCCGATGGAGGAACCGGTGACCATGTTCACCATGGAGGCTCCGGCCGGGCTGATCGAGATCCGCGCCGAGTGCTGCGACGGCAAGGTGACGGCCGTGACGTTTCGCAACGTGCCCGCCTTCGCAGTGCACCTCGATCACCCGGTGGAGGTGCCGCAGTTGGGCACCGTGGCCGTCGACGTCGCCTACGGCGGCATGTTCTACGCGATCGCCGACGCCGCCCAGTTCGGGCTGCGCCTGACACCCGACGAGGGAGCCGACATCACACGCATCACCGAGATGGTGAAGGCCGCGTCGGCGGAGCAGATCCCGGTCGTGCACCCCGAGAACCCGGGTTTCGCGGGTATCACGATCGCGCAGCTCAGCGGGCCGGCGCACGACCCGGCGAACGCGATGCGCAACGCGGTCACCGTGTCCACCGGCATGCTCGACTGGGAGCGTCCGTCCACCTGGACGGGTGTGCTCGACCGCTCGCCGTGCGGCACGGGCACGTGCGCTCGGATGGCCACGCTGCACGCCCGCGGGCGGCTGGGGATCGGTGAGGACTTCCGCCACGAGAGCGTGCTCGGCACGGTGTTCACCGGTCGCCTCCTGTCCGAGACCACCGTCGGCCCGTACCGGGCTGTCGTGCCCACGATCACCGGCACCGGGTGGATCACCGGCTTTGCCACCTACGTCGTCGACCCCACCGATCCGTTCCCGAACGGTTGGACCGTCGGCGACATCTGGTGACGCCCGCGCGCGGCGGCGGTACCCCTCGCTCGTCGGCGCGGCGGCCTTCTCACTAGCGTCGGTGCCACGTCTCAATGCAGGGTCGAGAGGGGTGGACATGGGTTCGAACGAGTTGTCGGACGTGGGGGTGCTCAACGGCGGCGAGCTGGCCGCGTGGGCGTTGCAGCAGGCGGGCGTGGAAGTGGTGTTCGCCTTGCACGGTGGTCACCTCGATTCGTTCCTCACCGGGTGCCGCCGGTTCGGGATCGATCTCGTGGACTGCCGGCACGAGGCCGCGGCCGTCAACGCGGCCGACGGCTACGCGCGCAGCACCGGCCGCCTCGGCGTCGCGGCCGTCACCGCCGGCCCGGGCCTGTTCAACGCGGTCGCCGGCATCAGCAACGCGGCGGCCGACTCGATCGGCGTGGTCGTGATCACCAGTTCACCGCCGCTGGGCGAGGCCGAGACCGGTGAGATGCAGGGCTGCCTCGATCAGTTGGGCGTCGTCAGCCCGATCACGAAGTGGGCGTCGCGGGCGTTCAGCGCCCGGCGCGTGCCCGACCTCGTCGGCCTCGCCATCCGCCACGCCACCGGCGGTGTGCCCGGCCCGGCCGTGCTCGACATCCCCATCGACGTCGCGTTCACGCCGGTGCAACCCGAGCGCGTGCCGCCCTTCGGCCGGCCAGAGGCGGCGGCGCGGCCGGTGCCCAACGCGGGCGCGGTCGCCGCGGCCGTGGAGCTGCTCAACCGGGCCGAGCGGCCGGCGCTGGTGATCGGCGACGGCAGCATGTCGGTGGACATCGCCGGCGCACTCGAGCGGTTCGTGGCTGCCACCGGCTTCCCCGTGTTCTCCACCACGATGTCGCGCGGCGTGCTGCCCGGCTCGCACCCGCTGTTCGGCGGTTCGCTGGCTTCGCTCGGCGGCCTCGCGGCGATCGGCGTGGCGCCGCCGGACGTGGTGGTGCTCGTCGGCGCCTCGTACGGGCTGCTGCTCGGCGGGCGCAACTTCTCCACGATGACCGGTGGCGCCAAGGTGATCCACATGCACCTCGACCCAGCGGAGATCGGCCGGCTCGGTGCCGCGCAGGTGGGTGTGCTCGGTGATCTCGCCGCCGGCCTCGACGCGATGCGCGAGGCGATCACGCCGCGCGACGTCACTGGCTGGGCCGCGCAGGCGATCGCGATGAAGCGCTTCGCCGACATGCTGTTCGAGGGCGCGGGCATGGAGGACGACGGGATGCACCCGTACCGGGCGGCGAAGGAGGTCGCCGGCCAGATCCCGCCCGGCTCGATCCTCGTGCGCGACGGCGGCGAGGCGGCGGTGTGGATCGACTGGGCCACCACCCACCTCGATCTCGGTGGCGTGCTCGCCCTCGGGTACCAGGGCCACCTCGGCGTGGGGCAGGGGTTCGCCATCGGCGCCCAGCGGGCGCACCCCGACCGGCGCGTCATCCAGGTCACCGGCGACGGCGCGATCGGCTTCCACATCCAGGAGTGGGACACGATGGTGCGCCACGGGTTGCCGATCGTCACCGTCGTGCTCAACAACGCCGCGTGGGGCATGTCGATCCACGGCCAGCACGCGGTCTACGGGGCGGACGGCGACGTCATCTCCCGGCTCGCGCCCACTCGTTACGACCTCGTCGCCGAAGGCTTCGGTGCGTTCGGCCAGCACGTCACCGCCGTCGACGAACTCGCCCCGGCGATGGCCCGCGCGCTGGACTCCGGCCGGCCGTCGGTGATCAACGTCGCCACCTCGGCGGCGATCGTCAACCCGATCACCACCTCGATGCTCGGCGACCTCACCGTCACCGACGAGATCGTCATCCCCTACTACGAGAACCTGCCGCTGACCTGACCGGCAGATCGACGTTGATCGCTGCGACGACACCGCCCTTTGCCGAACCCGTGAATCCGTAGTTCACTGACCCGATGGCGCAGCCGCCGAACCTCACCGACAGCGGTTCGCAGGGCCTGCTCGGCACGAAGCTGCACGCGCCGCGGCGTCGCCGGAAGCTCGTGCCTCGTGGCCGGCTCACCGACCGGATCGCCGGCCCGCACCCTCCCGTGCTCACGCTCGTGTCCGCGCCGGCCGGTTTCGGCAAGACGACGCTGCTGAGCGAGTGGTTCGAGGCGGCGCAGCGGCCGGGCGCGTCGGCCGCCGCGTGGCTGTCGCTGGATGCCGGCGATCGCGACCCGGCGCGCTTCGGTGCCTACCTGCTGGCTGCGCTCGGCCGCGTGGTGCCCGTCGCCGCGGCGGACGCGGCACTGCACAGCGGGCAGTCGCTGCCGTCGATCGCGGCAGCACTGCTCGGCGATCTCGACCACGCCGCCACCGACGTCGCACTCGTCCTCGACGACTTCCACACGATCGAGGGCAGCGAGGTCCACGACACGATCTCGTTCCTCGTCGACCACGCGCCCGACGGGTTCCGTCTCCTCGTCGCCACCCGCTCCGACCCGCCGCTGCCGCTCGCCCGCTGGCGCGCCCGGGGCGACCTGCTGGAGGTGCGCGCCGCCGACCTGCGCTTCACCACCGACGAGGCGGCCAGGTACTTCCACGAGTCGATGGACCTCGAGCTGACCTCCGGCCACGTCGGCGCGCTGGAGGCGCGCACCGAGGGGTGGATCGCCGCGCTCCAGCTGGCGGCGCTGTCGCTGCAGGGCCGCGACGACGTGCAGTCGTTCGTCGACACGTTCACCGGCGACGACCGCTTCGTGCTCGACTACCTCGCCGAGGAAGTGCTGGAGCGGCAACCCGATGGCGTGCGCCGCTTCCTGCTCGCCACCTCGGTGCTCGAGCGGCTGAACGGCTCGCTGTGCGACGCGGTCACCGCAACAGCGGGCGGCAAGGCGATGCTCGAGCAGCTGGAGCGGTCGAACCTGTTCCTCGTGCCGCTCGACGATCGGCGCCACTGGTACCGGTACCACCACCTCTTTGCCGACGTGCTGCGGGCGCGCCTCGTCGACGACGACCCCGACCTCGTGGCGCAGCTGCACCAGCGCGCCTGCGAGTGGTACGCCGCGCACGGCGAGCCCGCGGAGGCGATCGCCCATGCGATGGCCGGCGGGCACGTCGAGCGAGCAGCCCAACTCGTGGAGCTGGCGGCGCGGGCGATGCGGCAGGCCCGCCAGGAGGCGACGCTGCGCCGATGGCTGGAAGCCCTGCCCGGCGACGTCTTCCGCGACCGGCCCGTGCTCACCATGTGCCTGGTGGGGGCGCGCATGGCCACCGGCGACACCACCGCCGCCACCGCGTTGCTCGCGGCGGTGGAGGCCAGCCTCGCACCCGGTGCGGCGCCGCCGATCGTGTTCGACCGCGAGATGTTCGACGGCCTGCCCGCGCAGGTGGCCGTGCAGCGCGCCGGCCTCGCCCTGCTGGCCGGAGACGTGGGGGGCACGATCGCCCACGCGAGCCGCGCGCTCGCACTGGTCGGCGAGACCGACCACTACCGGCGGGCGGGTGCGACCGCGCTGCTCGCGCTCGCGCACTGGACGGCGGGCGATCTCGACACCGCCGTCCGCCGGTACACCGAGGCGATCGCCGGCTTCGTCGCTGCCGACCACCTGCCCGACGCGCTCGGCTGCTCGCTCGCCCTCGCCGACATCCACATGGCGCAGGGCAGGCTGTCCGATGCGGCGGCGACGTTCGAGCGCGGCCTGCGCTGGACGCAGCAGCACCCAGGCCTGCGCGGCGCGGCCGACATGCACGCCGGGTTGAGCGAGGTGCTCATCGAGCGCAACCTGCTGGACGAGGCAAGCGACCATCTGGAGGCGAGCAAGGAGCTGGGCGAGTCAGCCGGGCTGCCGCAACACGCCTACCGCTGGCGCGTGGCGCGGGCCCGCCTGCGCCGGGCCCGCGGCGACCTCGATGGCGCACTCGCCCTCATCGACGACGCATCGCTGCGCTACGACACCGACTACTCGCCGCCCGTGCGACCCATCGGTGCGATGCGCGTGCGGGTGCACTTGGCACGAGGTGAGCTCGGGCGAGCGCAGTCGCGGGTTGCCGCATCCGGCCTGGCGGTAGACGACGAGCTGAGCTACGTGCGCGAGTACGAACACCTCACGCTCGCGCGAGTGCTCATCGCAGCCGGCTCCGCCCATCGGGCGGACGACGATCTGGGCGACGCGGCCGCCCTGCTCGATCGGTTGCTCGCCGCCGCGATCGCGGGCGGTCGGGAAGGCAGCGCGATCGAGAGCCTCGTGCTGCTCGCCGCCGTGCACCGGGCCCGCGGCGACGCCGATGCCGCGGCCGCCGCAATGGCGGATGCGCTGCGCCGCGCGGAGGCCGAAGGGCATGCGCGTGTCTTCCTCCACGCGGGCGCGGAGGTGACGGCGGTCCTGCGCTCGGTCGCGGCGCGCCCGCACGCGTCGCAGCACGCGCGGCGGGTGGTCGCCGCCATCGACGCGAGTGAGGCACCCGCTGCCGTCGTGCCACGGAGGAGTTCTGCGCCGCTGGTCGAGGCGCTGAGCCCACGTGAGCTGGACGTGCTGCGCCTGCTGCGCAGCGACCTCAGCGGACCGGAGATCGCCCGCGAGCTGCACGTGTCGCTGAACACGCTGCGCACGCACACGAAGAGCATCTTCACCAAGCTCGGCGCCACCACTCGCCGTGAGGCGCTGCGCCTCGCCGATTCGCACGGGCTCTGAGCCGGCAGTTCGCGGAATCACCACGCGCGATCACCACATGATGTGAGGCGCGCTCACCAGGTCCGTTCGTACGGTGCCCACGTGACCGAGCAACCCGACCCGACAGCGACACCCGCACCCGCGGCGGACGGTCACGACCACATCCACCACTACGAGATCCGGGTGCAGGGCCGCCTCCTCGCGCGCTGGTCGGCATGGTTCGACGGGTTCGACGTGGTCGCCGGCGACGACGGGATCACCGTCATCCGCGGCGTCGTCGCCGACCAGTCGGCCCTGCACGGGCTGCTGCAGAAGGTCCGCGACATCGGCCTGCCCCTGCTCTCGCTCACCCAGATCCCGCCCGTCGCCGCCACCGGCGAGACCAACCCTGAAAGGTCCTGACATGTCCACCACCACCAGCACCCGTCCCCCGATGACCCCCCTGCGCAAGGCCGCCCTCATCTCCGGCGTCGCCTACATCGCCACCTTCGTGTTCTCCATCCCCGTGCCGTTCGGGTTGTGGAAGGACGTGCTCGACAAGCCGGACTGGATCCTCGGCGCCGGCAGCGACTCGGGCGTGCCGCTCGGCGCGATCTTCGAGATCATCACCGCGCTGGCGGGAGTCGTCACGGCTGTCGCCGTGCATTCGGTGCTGCGCCGCTACAGCCCGCGGGCCGCGATCGGCTTCGTCACGTCCCGGGTGGTCGAGGCCGCCGCCATCTTCGCCGGTGTGTTCGCGATCATGGCGGCATACACGTTGCGCACCGATGTGGCCGGCACCGCCGGTGCCGACGACGCATCGCTGCTCACCACCGGTCGTGCCCTCGTGGCGTTCAAGGACTGGACGTTCCTGTACGGCCCGGGTGTGATGCCGGCGCTCAATGCGCTGTGCTTCGCCACCGTGCTGTACAGGTCGCGGCTGGTGCCGCGCATCATCCCGACGATCGGCCTCATCGGGGCCCCACTGCTGCTGATCTCGTCCGCCGGCACCACGTTCGGCGCGTGGGACCAGGTGTCGGGCTTCGGTGCCCTGCTCGCCCTCCCGATCGCCCTGTGGGAGCTGTCGGTCGGCATCTACATGACGGTCAAGGGCTTCCGCGCCGCCGAGTGGGCCCGCTCCGCCGAGAGCGCGGGCGTCGCCGGCGAGCCCAGGCTCGTCGCCGTCTGACACAACTCGACCTCCCCGGCCCACGTCCGCATCCCCATCCGAGTGCCCACTCACACCCCGGGGTGTGAGTGGGCACTCGGATGACACCTGGCACTCGGGCTGGGGCGCTGGCACTCGGACTG
>CAYZFZ010000085.1:0-12715 GCA_964477795.1 uncultured Bifidobacterium sp. | reverse complement strand
CGACACGGTTCCCGTGAGACGCATGGCAGCTGGGCCGGCCGAAGGCCGTCCACATTCACTCGACCGACAGGAGAGAGCGAGCGCAGCGAGCGAACGATGGAGGTCGAAATCTACAGCAGCACCTCGATGAGGCGTGGGCCGCGCTGTGCCATCGCCGAGGAGAAGGCGGCGTCGAACTCGGCCAGCGAGCCGACGCGGACCGCCTCCACACCCATGCCGTTGGCGAGCTGCACCCAGTCCAGCGCGGGGTCGGACAGGTCGAACATCGCGGCTGCGGTGGGGCCCGACTCGGCGACGCCCACACGCTGCAGCTCGATGTTCAGGATCGCGTAGCTGCGGTTGGCGAAGATCACGGTGGTGACGTCGAGCCGCTCGCGGGCCTGCGTCCACAACGACTGCAGCGTGTACATCGCTCCCCCGTCGCCGTGCAGGCACACAACCTTGCGGTCCGGGCAGGCGACCGCGGCGCCGGTGGCGACGGGCAGCCCCTGGCCGATCGAGCCGCCCATCAGCGACAGCACGTCGTGCGGTGCGGCCGTGACGAGGGCCAGCTGCGACCCGATCGACGACGTTGCCGCCTCGTCGGAGACGATCGCCCCTTCGGGCAGGTGGGCGGCGACGATGCGTCCGATGCCGAACTGGTCGAAGCGACCCGACGTGTCGGCATCGACGGCCAGGTCGGCGACGACCGGGGCGCTGGACGATGCACCGACCACGGCAACCAGCGCGTCGAGCGCGGCGGCACCGTCCTCGAAGGCCTGCGCGAGCACCATGATCTCGGCACCGTCGGGCAGACCCCAGCTCGGCTTGCCCGGGTAGGCGAAGAACGCCACCGGCGGCTTGGCGTTCACGAGCACCAGCTGCTCCACGTCGGCGAGGGTCTGCACGATCTGCTCCGCGAAGTACGGGATGCGCTCGACGGGCACGCGCCCGGCACCCCGGGCGAGCCGGGGCGTGAACGTGTCGCACAGCAGCCGTGCGCCCGTGGCCGCGGCCACGCGGCCGGCCGCGGCGAGCGCGGGCTCGGTGAGCGCGCCGCCACCGAGCAGGAGCGCGGTGCGCCGCCCGTTGCGCAGCGCGGCGGCGACCGTGCCAACCGCGGCGTCGGTGACCGCGGACGCGGTGGCGAACGGCAACGGTGGCGCCGGGCGCTCGGCGGGCGACCAGGCCGCATCGGCCGGGAGGATCAGCGTTGCGACCTGGCGTGGCACGGCCATCGCCGCCTGCACGGCGCGGGCGGTGTCCGCGGCCGCGGTGAGGGCGCTCGTGGTGGTGTGCACCCACCCGGACACCGGGCGGGCGATGCCGACGATGTCGGCCGTGAGCGGCGCGTCGTACTGCAGGTGGTAGGTGGCGTGGTCGCCGACGATGTTGACGACTGGTGTGCCGGCCCGGCCGGCGTTGTGCAGGTTGGCGAGGCCGTTGGCCAGGCCCGGCCCGAGGTGCAGCAGGGTGGCCGCCGGCTTCCCGGCCATCCGCCCGTACCCGTCGGCCATGCCCGTGACGACACCCTCGAACAGGCCGAGCACCCCGCGCATCCCGCTCACTTCGTCGAGCGCGGCGACGAAGTGCATCTCGGACGTGCCCGGATTGGCGAAGCAGACCTCCACCCCGGAGTCGACGAGCGTCTGGACCACGCTGTGTGCACCGTTCATGCGGGCGAGCCTAGGTTCGCCCCGGTGCCGCAGCCGCTACTGTCGCACGGCGTGAGCGCAAATCAGGCTGAACCCGACCTCGATCTGAGCACCGTGGAGGCCGAAGTCGCGGCGGCGATCCGCGCTCGCGACTACGGCGACCTCCACCTGCTCGGCCACGGTGAGATCAGCATCGTGCTCGCCTGGCCCGCGCAGCAGCCGCAGTCGGCGATCAAGCGGGTGCCGCCGTTCCGCAACGCGGCCGAGGCTCAGCGCTACGTCGACGCCTGTGAAGGCTTCTTCGCCCTGCTGCGCGCGGCGGGCGTCTCGCTGTGGCCCACCACGCTGCACACCCTGCAACGCGCCGACGGGCGCGCCGTCGTCTACCACCGCCAGCCGATCGCCGACGTCGCCCAGCTGGGCACGAACGTGCTGCGCTCCACTGAACCGGCCGACACGCATCCCCTGCTCGACGCGATCGTGGAGGCCGCCGAGCGCGTGTGCACACCCACGGTCGGGTTCGACTGCCAGATGGCCAACTGGCTGTGGGACGGCACCACCGCCACCCAACTGGACTTCACCTCCCCGTTCACGCTCACCGACACCCGCGACGACCTGACGTACGACTCGAAGGCGTTCCTGCAGGAGTACCCGGTGGCACTGCGCCCCTACCTGAAGCGCGAGCTGACGAGGCTGATCCAGCGCTACACCACCGCCGAGGGCGCGCTCGCCGACATGGTCTCGAACATGCTCAAGGAGGGCCTCGACGACTGGGTTGATCCGGCGATCCGTGCGATCAACGGCCGGCTGGGCACGTCGCTGCGGAGGGAGACCGCGCAGCAGATGCTCGACGAAGATCGCAAGTTCATGCCGGTCGTGCTGAAGATGAAGAAGTCGCAGCGCTGGTGGCTGCAGCACACCGGCCGGCAGTACGAAGCGCTGCTGCCCGAGCGCACGACGTACGAGCGCTGAGCGGCTACACGGCCTCGGTGGCGCGAACGGCCTCCAGCAGGGCCGCCCGTGCGCGAGCGACGCGCGAGCGCACCGTGCCGATCGGGCAGCCGATGACGGCGGCAGCCTCCTCGTAGGACAGCCCCACGATCTGCGTGAGCTCGAACGCCTCGCGTTGCTCGGGCAGCAGCACCGCCAGCAGGTGGGCCACCGACTCGGGCTGCGGCGCCTCGTCGGCGAACGTGTTGCGCGAGATGCGATCGACCAGGCGGCGCTGGCGGGCGCGGCGGCGGACGTGATCCGCGCACACATGCCGGGCGATGGACAGCAGCCACGACTGCACCGGTGCCTCGCCGCGATAGGTGGACGCCGAGCGCAGCGCGCGCAGGTAGGTCTCTTGCACGAGATCCTCCTCGTCGCCCGGCGAGCCGAGCACGGAGCACACCCGCCAGACGATCGGCTGCGTGCGCGCGACCAGCTCGCGGACCGCTCGATCGTCGCCCTCGCGGGCAGCGTCGAACAACGAGCGCAGCGGATCGTCCGTTCGCATACCCTCAGCATGCCAAGTCGTCGGCCCGATCACCAAGGTGCCGGGAACCATCTGCCTTCCGCCGGCGACCTGACAGGCATGCGATGCGAGGAGTGGCACGACGCCATCTCGGCCCGGGCCGACGGCGAGGACCCGGGGGTCGACGAACGGCTCATCGACGCGCACCTCGCCCACTGCGCCGGCTGCCGGTCGTTCGCCGCCGCGATCGAGGGCAGCCGCCGCCGGCTCACCCTCCAGCCTGCCGTCGCGATGCCCGACCTGTCGCGCCAGGTCGCGAAGACGAACGCACTGCTCGACCGCGCCGGCAAGTGGAGCATCGTGCGCGCCCTGCTGATCGTCGTCGCGATCGAGATCATCGTGCTCTCCGTGCCTGCGCTCGTGCTCGGCGAAGGCGAGGCCCGCGCCCACGATGCGCGCCACCTCGGCGCGTTCAGCATCGCGTACGCGGTCGCGCTGCTGGTGGCTGCGGTTCGCCCGGCCCGGGCGCGCACGGTGCTGCCGGTGGCCGCCGTGCTCGCCGGCGCGCTCGCCGTCACCGCCGTGGTCGATCTGGCGGCGGGCACCGTGCCGCTGCTCAACGAGGCCTCGCACCTGCCGGAACTGCTGAGCGTGCTGCTCGTGTGGCTGCTGGCGGCGCCGTCGCCGCGCCTGCCCGCCCAGACGAGCGGCAGCAGGACCGCCGGCCTGCGGGTGGTGAAGGACACCGAGCGCCGCGAGGCGATGTAGCCCGCGTCAGCCGCTGGCCGCGGTGCCACCCGCGTTGGCGCGCAAGACCGTTCGGTCGTAGAACGACGCAACGGCGGGCTCGGCGCGGTAGATGGTGTTGGTGTCGACCGAGATCGTCAGCGCGTGCGAGCCATCGGGCAGGATCTGCTCGAGCCACGGTGAGGTGGCGTTGCCCCAGGCGATCACCGTCGAACCATCCGCGAGGCGCCGGACGCTGCCCAACGTGCCCGAGGCGAAGGGCGTGCGGTAGCTCCACACCAGCTTGGCGCTGTTCGCCGAGATGGCGTACTCGACCGCACGCGACGCGGGCGACTGGGCACCCGAGCGGTTGTCGTGGATCGTCACGTCGCCGTTGGGCAGCACACGGCCGTCGTGGGGCGCGACCGGGCCGTTCAACGGGTCCTCGATGATGGCGAGCTGGGTGCCCTCCTGGGGCGTGTTGCCACCGAGCTTCCACTCCACCGCCCCGGTCGCCTTGTCGATGCGCAACAGCGCGTTCAGGTGGCGGGCCGTCACCAGCAGGTCGCCGTCGGGGAAGACATCGACGGCGTTGATGTGCAGCAGGTCGAGGCCCCACACCACCGGCGCACCGGGATCCAGGTCGAAGCACAGCGGGATCAGGTTCTCCGTGTCGGCGACATGGTCCTCGCTCTTCCAGCGCCACACCTCGGCACCGCTGGCGTCGAGCTCGACCACGTGGCCATTGATCAGCTTGTCGGCCTGTTGCGCGGAACCGTTCTCCGCGCTCCGGCAGGCGCGGTGGTCGGCCGGCGCAAGGTCCTCGTAGGAGTAGACGACGACGAGGTGATGGCCATTGGGCAGCGTCAGAAACTCGTGCCAGCCGACGTTCTCACCGGGCAGGGTGACCAGGCTGACCAGCGAGCCGTCGAGCGCGTGTCGCTCGAGCGGGCCCGGCGGAGGTTCCAGCGGGAAACCCTGGCCCGACCACTTGCGCCAGGCGACACCGGTGGAGCCGTCGGCGAAGAGGCCGACCGAGGCGTAGGGCAGCCGCTTGTACCAGACCGGCACGCCGTACTCGTCGAAGATGAAGGCGAACGGCGCATTGGTCGGTGTGAGGTTGCTGGCGCGGTACCAGGTGGGCGTTGGCGACACGCCCGTTGCCGACAGGTGCGGGAAGTCGTTGGGCAGGCAGCGCAGCCAGGTGCGCACCGAGCCGGCCGGGCCGATCGTGTCGATCGCGAGCAACCCGTCGACGGCCATCTGCTGCACGGTGTCCACCGACTTGGCGTCGACACCGCCGCCCACGGAGATGGTGGCGCCGGGTGCTGCGACCGCGGCGATGTGGATGGGGCCACCGCCCACCGGGCAGTGCACCGTGTGGTCGGGTTGGCCGGGCACCGGCAGCCGGTCAAGGCCGGGGTCGGTGGCGAAGCCGCGCAGGCCCGAACTGGTGCCGTGCACCGCGATCAGGTCGACCACGACGTGAGCCCGACCGAACGACGAGATGCACACGCCGCCGCCGGAGCCGAGGCCGACGGTGACCATCGACGACTCGGGTGCGCCGCCCGGCCGGAAGTTCACCACCGACGTGGTGGGCGCGGTGGAGCCGCACGGGTAGGCGGTGAGGTAGCCGGCGTCGAGCGCGTCGACGGCGATGACCTCCAACTGCACCGCCGTCGCACCGATGGCAACGGTGTTCAGCAGGGCCAGGGTGCGCACCTCACCGCTCGCGAAGCGGGTGGTCCAGCCACCGGTGCCGTTGCGGCTGTCGGCGAGGCGCTTCGGCTGGATCTCGCGCAGCGGGCTGCCGGGCACGACGAGCGGCAGCGTGGTGGAGGTGGCGTCGTCGCCGAACCAGCCGGTGATGTCGACGATCAGGTCGGCCGCCTGCTCGGTGAACACGCACAGCGCACCCGTGCCGTCGAGGCCCACCATCGCCGGCGCACCGCGGGCCACGCCGGGCAGGGTGTTCACCGTGGACGTTCCCGGCGACGATCCGCAGGGTGCGGCAGTTGCGTAGGTGGGCAGGGTGGAGCCGGTGACCGTGACGATCGCAGTCACGGCCTTCGCCGCCGCGGACAGGACGCTGCCGGCGAGCGGGATGCGCACGGTGGTGCCGGCGGCGGGCTGGCCGGGTGCGAGGCCGACCGGCCGCGGCGCGGTGCGCGTGTCGAGCACGCGCGCCGGCGTGATCTCGTGCAGCGGCGCGCCACCGGGCGCGTACCAGCCGGTGACGTCGACGATGACGTCGGTGGTGTCGTCGGCGTAGATGCACGCCGCGCGGCTGGTGTCCAGCGGGACGATCGCCAGCCCGGGCACCGGGTCGTCGCGGCGCGGGTTGAGGTGCGACACGTACGGGCGCGGGCTGTCGCAGGCGAACACGGTGAGGAACGTCGTGCGCGGTGCCGCCGCGGACGTGACGGTGAGCACCGCTGCCGTGGCGCCGGCCGGGGTGTTGGCCGTGTCGAGGGCGACGCGCAGCACGCAGTGCGCCTCCACCTGCGCCTTCGGCGCGCCGAGCCCCTGGCGGGTGTCGACCAGCCGCTGGGGCGCGACGGGCACGAACCCGGCGCCGCCCGCAGGTGTGGCGGCGACGTCGCCGACCGGTGGTGCCACGCAGGCGGCCGATGCGACGGGTGGAACGCCGACGAGGGGCACTGCGCCCGCTAGGAGGACCGACGTGATGATCAGTGAGGCGCCCGCTCTACGTGTACGGAAGAGCATCGGGTCAGTCTGGCACGCTTCCGCACGGCGGATCACGCAGCCACGCGATGGCGCAGGTC
This sequence comes from uncultured Bifidobacterium sp., assembly GCA_964477795.1. Taxonomy (GTDB): domain Bacteria; phylum Actinomycetota; class Acidimicrobiia; order Acidimicrobiales; family Ilumatobacteraceae; genus UBA668. The sequence goes on along the minus strand of CAYZFZ010000085.1, from coordinate 6,110 downwards.
ACGCCGTGCCGACGGGTGGATCCGGCACCCCGCTGGTACCGTGCCGGTGTGATGTCCACCGTGTGGCATCGGCCCGGCTACACGTTCGAGGCCGGTGCCGCCCAGCCGCTACCGCCCGCCGCCTACTGCCGGGCCGACGTCTTCGCCGACGAGCAGGATCGCCTCTTCGCACCCGCCAGCGGCCTCGTCTACCTCGGCCACGACCTGCTGCTCCCCGACGCCGGCTACCGCCGCGCCGACGCCGACCGGCGGCTGCTGCTCACCCGCGACGACGATGGCGTGGTGCACTGCCTGGCCAACCTGTGCACCCACGCCTGCCGCACGATCGTCGACGACGACGAGCCCGTGCGCCGGCGCTGGGTGGGCTGCCCCTACCACGACTGGTCGTTCCGTCGCGACGGCTCGCTGATCGGTGGCCGCGACTTCGACTTCGGCGAGGGCGCGGCCGGCGAAGCCGCCCGCTGCAAGCTGGCGCTGCCCAGCTACCAGGTGCTGTCGTGGCACGGCTTCCACTTCGCCGTCGACCCCGAGCGGGCGGAGGGCTTCCGCGCCGACCTGGCCCGGCTCGATGCCGACTTCGCCGACCGCGGCGTGGGCTCCTGGCTCGACCTCGACGGCTGGGTCGTGGTCGCCTCGCACGACGACGAGTACCGCGGCGATTGGAAGATGTTCCTGGAGGTGTTCGGCGACTGCTACCACGTGCCGCCGTACCACCCCGGCCTGGCCTCGTTCGTCGACTGCGCCACCATCGAGTGGACGTTCGGCGAGAACTTCCACGCCCAGTTCCTGCAGCGCTCCTCGCAGCGCGGCGACCGGTCATCCGCGTACGCCCGTTGGGCCGACGGCCTCGACGAGTACTACGCGGCGCGTGGCGAGGCGACACCGGAGATGGCCGTCGCCTGGGCGGCGGTGTACCCGAACCTGATGGTCGAGGCCTACAACGGGCTGTGCGTGATCTCCGTGGTGGTGCCGCTCGGCCCGGATCGCTATGTGAACCGCGTGCACTACTGCGTGCCGCCCGACATGGAGGCGCTCGTGTCCGGCCTGCCGCAGCGCATCCGCGACGCCTACGACGAGACCGTCGTCGAGGATCGTGCGCTCGTCGAGTCGCGCCACGACGGCCTGCAGGCTGCGGCTTCGCTGGGGCTCGGCCTCGACCGCTACCACCCCAACCTGTCGGGCTCGGCGCTGGAGGCAGGTGTCGTCCACTTCCAGCAGTGGTGGACGGGCCGCATCGGCTACCCCACCGGCTGAGCGAATCTCCGGTCGCGCGACGGATTCCGGCAGGTCTGCGACGCTGAAGGGTGATGGCAGCGCACGAGTGGGACGTGACGACGGAAGGCGGTTTCCTGGCCTGCTACCGCGCCACCCTGCCCGAGGTGTACCGCTACACCGCCATGCTCTGCGGGCACGACTGCGCGCTCGCGGAGGACGTGGTGCAGGACGTGTACCTCACCGCGCTGGGCCGGGCGCGTGACGGGCTGCTGACCACCCTGACCGCGGGCTACCTGTGCGTGGCCGCCCGCCACCGCCACCTCGACCGGCGGCGGTCCGCGCAGCGCGAGGAACGCCGGCTGCAGCTGGTGGCCGGCGCCGGCCCGGACGCGTCTGTCGTCCGCGCTGTGCCGTCGCAACTGGCGGCACTTCCCGAGCGTGAGCGCACCGCACTGGTGCTGCGCTACGTCGACGACCTGTCCGTGGCGCAGGTCGGTCGCGAGCTCTCGATCAGCACACACGCCGCCGAGTCGCTGCTCGCCCGCGCGACTCGCCGGATCCGGCAGCAGGAGGTTCGTGATGCGTGAGCACTGGCTCGACACCCATGTCGGCGACGAGGCGTCGGTGCGCCCCGAGTTCGAGGCCGAGCTCGCGGAGGCGCTCCACGAGCGCTGGCACGCGCCTGATCGTCCGCGTGAGCTGCAGCCTGCGCCCGGTGGGCGCCGGTCGCGAGGTGCGGTCGTGGCGGTGTGGGGCTCGGTGGCCGCGGCGGTACTGGTGGTCGGGGTGATCGCGCTCACCAGCGACGAGGCGAAGCCACACGTCACCGGCAGCACGTCCGACGTGCCCACGACACCGGTCAACTCGGTCCCCGACTCGTCCGTGCCGTCGACATCGGACGCGCCGACCACGTCGATGCCGCTCACTCTCACCGATCCTCCGTCGTCCGCGCCCGGTGAGGGCGAGCAGGTCGCCTTGCCCGTTGCCCACACACCGGAGGAGCAGACGGTGCTCGACTACCTCGTCGCGCTCGCCGAGTCGCGCTGGGATGACGCCGCCAAGCTGCTCGGCGAGGGCGGATTGGAGTGGGAGAGCCGCGCCGACCTGCGGCCGCTGACCGGCACGGACGACGCGCTCAACGACCTGCCCGCGGCGCTGCGCGACTGGTGCGCCTCGCCTGCGCTGTGCACGATCCCCACGTCGCTGGCCACCAGCGGGTACGACGTGGTGGCCACGTTCACGGCCGACGGCGTCACCCGCACCAGCCTGTTCACCGGCGGCACGTTCGAGGGCGCGCCACTCGTGCGCGGCCTGCCCCTGCGCCTGCCGCAACTCGGTGTTTCGCTGGCTGAAACCGTCCCCTGCCCTGTCGACGATGTCGTGTCATCGGTGTACGCCGACCTCGACGTCGACGGCTGGGACGAGGTGGTGACGCTGACCCGTCCGCCCGGCTCTGACACCCTTACCGTCTCGGTGTGCGGCACGCTGCTCACCGTCGCCCCTTTCGTCGGCACCGTGACCGGCCTGCCCGACTCGCCGTCACGGCTGTTCGCGCTGAGTGGCGGCATGCTCGGGACCCGCGCTGACGAGCTTGTGCTGACCTCCGACTCAATTCATGGCTACAGCGGTCGGATCCTTGCGGTTGTCGAGTTCAGGTTGCTGGAGACCGGCCAATCTGTCGACCAGACGATGCTCGCGGGGACCAGTTACGGGTGCACCGATGTCGACGGAGACGGCATCGGCGAGCTGGCCACCTACACGTACCGCTACGTCGGCGACCCGTCGAACCCCACCGCGCTCGAGTGGGAGGCCACCGAGTTGCTGGAGGGCGGCGGCACGGGTGCCACCTCGTCCGGTTCGTTCGCCCTGCCCGCGCAGGAGCAGCAGGCGTTTCGTATCATCGCCGGCTACTGCGGCAACCTCCCCATCCAGACCGGCTGACCCGCGCCGGTCAGAAGGTGACGTGGGCGAGGGTGGTGAAGCTGCAGTAGTAGAGGTCGCGGGCGAAGCCGGGGGCGCCGAAGAGGACGGACTGGATGGGGCTGCCGGTGTCGGCGCGGGCGAGCTCGGCGCCGGTTTCGATGTCCAGCACCACCACCTGGTCCGCGTTGCGGGCCACGTCGTAGTCGCACAGCACCAGTTCGCCCGTGTCGGGGAATCGCAACGGGTGCGCGGCGTGGTTCATGTCGCGCCGCCACAGCGGGGTGGTAGCGCCCTGCTCGTCGAAGCGGAACGCGGCGACCACACCGTTGCCACTGTCGTAGGCGACGGCGATGCGGCGCTCGGCATCGATGGCCGGCGGGTTGGCGACCAGGCCACCGGGCAGGCCGCACACCTCGGTGAGCGCGACCGCTCCCGTGGCGAGATCCACGCGCACCAGGTGCAGCGGCGCCTGGTTGGTGCCCACGCCACGGAACGTGCCGGCGTAGCGCTCGCTGCCGGCGCCGTTGTCGAGGAACCAGGCCGCACCCGCATCGATGACCGCATCCCAGCCGTACGACTGCCCCTCGATCGTTCGGTAGACCGCGTGGAACGACTCGTCGAGGTGGAGCGCGCGGCCGTTCCAGACGACGCGCAGCAGGCTGGTGTCGCCGACGACGTAGACGTCGTTGCCCTCGGCACTGAGGCGGGCGATGGACGCCTCGGGCAGCAGGCAGCGATCGACGATGTCGAGCCGCTCGGGATCCAGGATGAGCAGCTCGGACGGGCCCAGCCCGTCGAGCCCGGTCTGGCCGGCGCGCAGCCCGGCGAAGTCCTTCGTGGCCAGGTGCCCGTCGGGCAGGATCACGAAGCTGTTGTACGGGCGAGGGCGGGGCAACTCGACCGTCGCCTCCACCTCCAGCGTGGAAGTCAGCCGGTGCCCGTGGCGCCCGAACACGACGTACAGCGAGCCGTTCGCATGGCAGGCCACACCGCCGGGCCAGGTGGGGCCACCGGGCAGGTCGGGTGAGCGGCGGATCGTCTCCAGCGTGTCCGGGTGCACCTGCTCGACCCACGAGATCGCGTCGTCGCCACCCGTGTGGCACAGCAGGTACACCTCGCCGAGGTCGCGCAGGACGACCATCGTCGACGCCAGCGCCATCCGCGATGCAACCGTGGGTGTGGTGCCCGACTGCACGCCGAGGCCACCCCCGCGGCGAGGCGCCTGGCCTCGGGTGCGGCCACCGTCCTCCGCCGGCCAGCGGCTGGGCCAGTACCCGGCGAGGTCGGTCATACGGGGGCTTCGACGCTGAGCAGTGGCGACCTCATCGGTGGCTGGTGATCCCACAGGTCGGCCAGCAGGTCGCTGCGCAGCGCGGCCAGCGACGGGTCGCTCCAGCGGTTCTCGCGCTGCAACGGGTCGTCGGCCAGCGAGTAGAGCTCGCCCTCGCTGCCGTCGTGCACGGAGCCGGCGAGATAGGTGGTGCACACCCAGCCGTCACGGGTGATGGTGCGCACGTGCACACCCACGCCGAACAGCTCGCTGTCCCACTCGGTGAGCACACGCTCGAAGCCGCGGGCATCCGCGTCGGCGTCGTCCACCGGCAGTGCCCTACCCTCCATCCACGGCGCGGCGGGCAGGCCCGCGATCGCGCAGAACGTGGGCGCCAGGTCGACGTGCGCGACCGGCTTGCTCACCGTCGATGGCGTCACACCCGCCGACGGGGCCGGGCGCCAGATCAGCGGCAGCCGCATGAGCCCGTCGACGTGGTACGGCCCCTTGAACAGCAGGCCGAAGTCGCCACCCAGCTCGCCGTGGTCGGTGGTGAACACGATGTCCACGTCGTCGTCCCAGCCGCGGGCGCGGATGGCCGCGAGCACGCGGCCGATCGCCTCGTCGATCAGCTCGCACTCCACCGCGTTGAGCGCGGTCACCTCGCGCAGCTGGTCGGCCGTCAGCGTCGCCGGCACCCACGCGTTGGGCGCCTCGTAGTTGCTCACCAGGCGGCCGTCGTACCAGGCGCGGTAGTGGTGCGGCTTGGCGTCGAGCACGGCCTCGCGCTCGGCGGCGTCCTCGATGTAGCCGGCGGGCAGCGGCACGTCGCGCCAGTCGATGCGGCCCACCTCGCTCGCCGGCGGGTCCCACGGGTGATGCGGGTCGGGGAAGCTCATCCAGCAGAACCAGTCGTCATCGTGCGCCAGCGAGTCGAGCCAGCTGATCGTGCGATCGGCCACCCAGTCGGTGTGGTACCACTCTCGTGGGATCGGGTTGCTCCACGCCTGGGGTGCGCCGGTGTCGCCGCCGCCCATCGCGTTCACCTCCAGCGAACCGTCGAGCACCGGGTAGAACATGCCCACCGCCTCGGGGTGGGTGGAGAGCAGCCAGCGGGCGTAGTGCAGCGGGCCGGCGGCGCCGTGGGTGGCCGACTCGAAGTGCTCGAAGCCGCGGTGCGGGCCGAACGTGCCCTGCGACGCGAAACCGTTCTCGGCGAAGCGGGCGAACGGGTCGAGGAACGGCTCGAAGTGCGGTTTGCCGATGATCGCCGTGCGGTACCCCGCGTCCTGCAGCACCTGCGCCACCGAGGGCGCGTCTTCCGGCAGTGGCACGCCGTTCATCCACACGCCATGTGTGCTGGGGTGCTGGCCGGTGACGATGGTGCTGCGCGCCGGCATGCACACGACGCTCTGCGGGTGGGCGCGCTCGTAGCGCACGCCCTGCGCCGCGACCGCGTCGATGACGGGCGTACGGGCGATGGTGCCGCCGTTGCAGCCGAGCGTGTCGTAGCGCTGCTGATCGGTGGTGATGAACAGGATCTTGCGGCCCATCAGTCGGCCCCTTCCATCTGGCGCTTCAGCTCGTGCAGCGCTGCGTGTGTGCCGCCGCCGATGACCAGCGCCATCGCCCGCGGGTCGGCCTCGGTGGAGTACACCACCAGGCAGGTCTCGTCGCCGAGGTCGATCACGTCGATCGTGCC
>CAYZFZ010000084.1:0-12769 GCA_964477795.1 uncultured Bifidobacterium sp. | reverse complement strand
GCCCTGGGCGCTGGTGCCGCCGTACGCGGTGCCGTGGTAGCCGCGGATGCGTGACACGATCAATTTGCGGTGGCCCTCGCCGGCCTGCACGTGCGCGATGCGGGCGAGCTTCATCACCGTGTCGATCGATTCGCTGCCGGAGCCGGTGAAGAACACGCGGGCACCCGGGATGGGACCGATCTCGCGCAGCGTCTCGGCCAGCTGCTCGGCCGGGTCGGTGGTGAACGGGTCGAAGCACGAGTACGCCTCGAGCGTGACGACCTGCTGCGCGATCGCGTCGGCCATCTCTCGGCGGCCGTGCCCGATCGCGCAGTACCAGAGGCTGGCCATGCCGTCGACGAGCTCTTTGCCGTCCGCGGTGTAGAGCAACGCCCCCTCGCCGCGCACGATGCGGATGAACTCCTCGCGGGTGGGCTTCGCGAACGGGTGCAGGAACGCCTTGGGCATGGCGGCCACGGTAGCCAGCATCCGGCGCTGTACCCACAGCGGGGGTCGCCACCTAGGATGCGCCGTCGAGGAGGCGTGGTGGCGCGAGCGAACAAACCCCGACGGCAGACCACGGCAAGGTCCGCAGGCCAGGCCGCCGGCCGCACGTGGCGCTCGCTCGCCGCCGGGGGCGACACCCCCACCCGGCTGAGGGCTGCGATGGTCGTCACCGCCGCGGTGGCGGTGCTGTTCGGCGTGCTGGGTGCGATCGGCGTCGGCCGTCGTGATTCGTCGCTGGGTGCAGCCGACGCCGCGTCGCAGCAGCTGCTCGCCGTGCAGGACGTGCAGGTGCGGCTGGTGCACGCCGATTCGATCGCCCGCGAGAACTATCTGCGCGGTGGCATCGAGGACGCGGCGAAGCGGGCCACCTACGAGGCCGAGCTGGCTGCGGTCAGCGAGGGCCTGGTCGCGGTCGGCAACCAGGTGCTGCCCGACGAGGCCGCCCAGCTGGCGGTCGTGTCGTCACAGCTGAGCCGCTACTCCGGCCTGGTCGAGCAGGCGCGGGCCAACAACCGGCAGGGTTTCCCCGTCGGAGCCGCGTACCTGCGCACGGCGAACGCGCTGTCGGCCACGATGGTGGACGGGCTGCGCGACGTGCAGGCATCGCTGCGCCACCAGGTCAACGACAGCCTCGACCGCGCGGACAAGGCGGGCGCCTGGATGCACCTCACCGGCTGGCCGCTGCTGATCCTCCTGATCGTCGGCGGTGCGTGGGTGGCGTTCCGCTTCCGCCGCCTCGTGAACGTGCCGCTCGCGATCGCGGCAGGGGCGACGTTCCTGCTGCTCGTCGTCGGCGGCAGCCTGCAGGGCGGCTCGATGTCGGACGCGGAGGCCGCCACCGGTAGCTCGCTGCAGGCCGCCGACCTCGCCGCCCAGGCGCGCTCGGCGGCGTTCGAGGCGCGGGCGCAGGAGTCGAGCACGCTGATCGCCCGCGGCAGCGGCGACGACTCGGCATGGCAGACGTCGACGGCGACCGTGGCGGCAGCGCTCGACCGGTTGTGCAGCGTCGCCGATGAGTGCTCGCTGCTCGACGTCTACGGCGCCTACTCCGGCGCGCACGACACGGTGCGCGCCACCGACGACGGCGGCGACTGGGACACCGCTCGCGACCTCAGCCTCGACGGCGACTCCGCCACCGCCTTCGCCGCGTTCGACGAGCAGAGCGGCTCCACCGCCTCGGCCCTCACCGCGACGGCCGCTGCCCGGATGTCCACCGCGGCCGACGGCCTGGCCGGGTTGCGGGTCGTGGTGTTCCTCGGCGGGCTGCTGGTCGCGGCACTCGTGCTCGCCGGGTACGGTCAGCGAGCGAGGGAGTACCGATGACCCCCCGAACCCTTCCGCGTGCGCGGCGCAGCGTGGCACCGTTGCTCGCCCTGGCGCTCGGGCTCGCGGCCTGCGCCACCGGCCAGCGGCTGCCCGCGGCGGTGGAGGCCGAACCGCCCAGCACCACCACCGCACCTCCGGCGACGACCTTCACCTGCCCAGCCGACCAGCAGGAGGCCGCCGGCGTCACCCCCAAGTCGTACGAGCCCGACGGCCCCTTGCCTGCGCCCGACGAGCTGCCCGCGGGCAGCACGATGGCCGAGATCCGCGCGGCCGGCAAGCTGAAGGTCGGCGTCTCCGCCGACACCTTGCTGTTCGGCGCCCGCAACCCGCAGACCGGCCTGATCGAGGGCTTCGACATGGACATGCTCAAGGAGGTCGCCAAGGCGATCTTCGGCGTCGGCGACGACGAGGCGTACGACATGCTCGACATCGTCGTCATCCCGTACAGCCAGCGCATCCCGAAGCTGAGGAGCGGCGAGGTCGACATCGTCGCGCACACGATGACGATCAACTGTGTGCGCTGGCAGCAGATCGCGTTCAGCTCGGAGTACTACCGCTCGGGGCAGCGGGTGATGGTGGAGTCGACGTCCGCCGACGAGACGATCGACGATCTCGCCGCCGCCGGTGCCACGGTGTGCGTGCCCGACGGCAGCACCAACCAGGAGAACCTGCAGGCGTACCCCGACATCGTCGCGGTCGCCAAGCCGGACATCAGCGATTGCCTCGTCGCGATGCAGAGCGGCGAGGTGGCCGCGATCACGGGCGACGACACCGTGCTCGCCGGCCTGCAGGTACAGGACCCTGCGACGAAGGTGGTGGGCGATCCGTTCAGCTTCGAGCCGTACGGTCTGGGCATCGCCGCCGATCGCGTGGACTTCGTGAAGTTCGTGAACGCGCTGCTGGAGGAGATGCGCACCGACGGTCGCTGGCAGGCGATCTACGACCACTGGCTGGCCGCGACGCTCGGCCCGCAGACACCGCCGCCGGCGCGCTACGGCCGCACGGAGTCCTGATGGCCAACGGCGCCCGCATCCCCACCGCGACCCAGATCGACGAGCTGATCCGTGAGTGGAACGAGTGGGTGGCGGCGCGCACGGATGCATTGCTGTCGCTGGAGGATCGCGTGCGGTCGGCCGGCACCGACGCAGATCAGGCCGACGTGGCCGCAGCCTTCGTGTGCCGCAAGGCGATCACGGACCGGCTGCAGGAGGTGGCCGCCCTCGCCGCCAGCGACCGGGCGAAGGCAGCCGCGCTCGCCGGCCAACCGCTCGTCGACGACCTCGGCGGCCCGGTTGGCGCCAACCTCACCGACGCGGCCACCCTGCTGGACGCGGTGGTGCAGCGCGTCGAGCGCTCGGTTGCTGCGCGCGAGGTGCAGCAGGCCGCCGAGGCCGGCTCGCGGGCCGCGGCTGATGCGGATCTCGCCATCGCCGAGCGCCTGGCCGGCGAGCTGGGCATGCAGGTGAACCAGGTGGCGCACCTGCGCGCGGCGCTGCAGGCGGGGACGGATCGCGAGCACGTGGTGGCCGAGGCCGCCACCGTGCGGGCCAGCCTGGAGGCCGCCGCTGCGGATCGCACCGAACTGCTGCAACGCTGGGCCGCTGCGGGCGACCGGCTCGCCGGGCTGGCGACCATCGAGGCACGGGTGCGCGAGCTCGCCGTGCGGTGCCGCGAGAAGGTCGTGCAGGCGCCACCGCTGGCCGTGCCGTCCGCCGCCGCGATCGAGCTCGACACCACCGCCCTGTCGGCGTTGACGTGGGTGGCGGCGCGCAACCGGATCACGCCGGTGCTCGCCCGCATCGACCGGCTGGATGCCGCGCTGCGCCAGGCCGAGCAGCGCTTCCAGGCGGCACTCGATCGCCGCGACGATCTACGCGGCCTGCTGCAGGCCTTCGCCGACAAGGCGTCCGCCGGCGGGGTGATGGAACTGCCCGAGCTCGACGCGCTGTACCAGGAGGCCAAGGCCGTCCTGTGGTCCGCACCCTGCGACCTCGCCCGCGGTGGCGAGCTCGTCGACCGCTACGTGGCTGCGGTCAACGCGAAGATGAAGGAGCGAGCGCGATGAAGTGTGCGCAACCGGGCTGCACCGGCGCCATCGTCGACGGCTACTGCGACGTGTGCGGGCTCGCCGGCTCGTCTGCCGTAACCGCGCCGTCGATCGCGGGGACGCCGACCGTGGTGCCGACCGGGGCGCCGGCGGGAGGGCCCTCCGCGGCACCGGCCGGCACCGCCAGCACTCGCTCGGCCACCAGCAGGCTGGGCACCGTGCCGATGGGCTCGGCGCGCAACAGCACCGGCTCGCGGCCCACCCGCCGGCTCGGCGGTGGCGGCAGCCCGTCGCGGCTGGGCGCGGGGCTCACCCATGTGCCGCCGATCCCCGAGGTCGATCCGCGGCAGAGCCTGATGAACCCGGCGATCGTCGCCGAGGAGAAGCGCTACTGCAGCGTCTGCCAGGCGCCCGTCGGGCGATCCCGCGACGGGGTGCCCGGCCGCACCAAGGGCTTCTGCCCGAAGTGCCGCACACCGTTCGACTTCGAGCCCACGCTCGCCGAGGGCAACCTGCTCGGCGGCCAGTACGAGGTGGCCGGCGCGCTCGCCCACGGCGGCATGGGCTGGATCTATCTCGCCCGCGACCGCAACGTGAACGACCGCTGGGTGGTGCTCAAGGGCCTGCTCAACGCGGGCGACCCGGATGCCACCCGCGCCGCCGTGGCCGAGAAGCAGTACCTGGCCGAGGTGGAGCACCCGCTGATCGTCGAGATCTACAACTTCGTCACCTCGCCCGACGGCAACTCGTACATCGTGATGGAGTACGTGGGCGGGCGCTCGCTGAACAACCTGCTGAAGGAGCGGATGAAGGCGAACGGTGGCGTCTTCTCCGCGATCCCGGTCGACCAGGCGATCGCCTACATCGTCGAGATCCTCCCCGCCTTCGGCTACCTGCACTCGCTGGGCCTGCTCTACTGCGACTTCAAGCCGGCGAACCTCATCCAGGTCGGCGACGGCATGAAGCTGATCGACCTCGGGGGCGTGCGGCGCATCGACGACGACCAGTCGCCGATCTACGGCACCGTCGGGTTCCAAGCCCCGGAGGTGGCCCGCGACGGCACCACCGTTGCCAGCGACCTGTTCACCGTCGCCCGCACGCTGGCCACCCTCGTCTTCGAGTTCAAGGGCTACCAGGCGCAGTACGAGACGACGCTGCCCGCCGCCGACGACGTGCCGCTGTTCACCCAGTTCGACTCGCTGTACCGCTGGCTGCAGAAGGGCACGGCTGCCCGCCCGGAGGACCGCTTCCAGACCGCGGAGGAGATGCGCGAGCAGCTGTTCGGGGTGCTGCGCGAGGTGATGGCGTCGGCCGGCACCGGTGCCGTCACGCGCAGCACGCCCTCGCAGCTGTTCGACCAGCCGGCGGCAATCGCCGACCTGCTGACCTGGCGCGACCTGCCCCGCCTGTCCGTCGACCAGCGCGACCCGATGGCGGCGTGGCTGGCAACGGTGACAGCCGACGAACCGGCCGCCCGGCTCGCTGCGCTGGAGAGCGCGCCGGAAGCCAGCGTCGCGGTGATGGCCCAACGCGCCGACGCCGCCCTGCGCGCCGAACAGGTGCCGCTCGCCGAGCAGCTGGCGCAGCAGATCCTCGACACGGATCCGTGGGAGTGGCGCGGCGTGTGGCTGCAGGGTCTCGCCGCGCTCAGCCGGCAGGACCCCACCGCGGCGGTCGCCGCCTTCAACTCCGTGTACGGGCAGCTGCCTGGCGAGCTGGCACCGAAGCTGGCGCTGGCGGCCGCCTGCGAGGCGGCAGGGGAGGACGCGGTCGCCGAGCGGATGTACAGCACCTGCGCCCGCACCGATGCGGCGTACGTGGCGTGCGGCCAGTTCGGCCTTGCCCGCATCGCGGCGCGTGCCGGCCAGCGCGACGCCGCGCTGAACGCGCTCGATCACATCCCGCCCACCAGCCGCGCCTACGGCGACGCCCGACGGACACGGGCGTTGCTGCTCGCCGCCGCGCTCGATCCGGCGCACGCGCTGGAAGACCTGGGGCGCGCCGCGGCGGAGATGGAGCAGGCCACGCTGCAGCCGGGCGAGCGCGCCGAGCTGCGCATCCGGCTGCTGGAGAACGCGCTGCAGCATGTGCGCGCGCAGGGGCCGCAGACGTCGGTGCAGATCGGTGGCGTTGCCGCGGTCGAGCTGCCGCTGCGGCGGGAGCTGGAGGTTGCCTACCGAGCGGCAGCCCGGCTGGCCGGCGACGCCGCCCAGCGGGTCGCGCTGGTGGACAAGGCGAACGCGGTGCGCCCGCGCACGCTGGTATGACCGCCGCGGGAACCAGCTGCCCCTCGTGCGGGCAGCCCGTGCTCGCCGGCGACGCGTTCTGCGAGAGCTGCGGGGCACCGCTGGCTGCCACCGGCGACGACCCCGCCGCGGCGGCCGCCCCGTCGACGGAGTCGTTCCCGATCCCGAAGACGACGGTGTCGGCCGCGCCCGGTGTGGCCGACGTGTGCCTCGAGTGCGGCGCCGCCGTGCTGGGCGACGGCTTCTGCTCGCAGTGCGGGAAGAAGGCGCCCTCACCGCGCGATCACTGGCAGGAGACGCCGGTCGACTGGGTCGGCGGTGTCTGCGACCGCGGCATCGTGCATGCCCGCAACGAGGACGCGATGGCACTTGCCGGTCTCGCCGACCGCACCTTCGCCGTGCTGGTGGTGTGCGACGGTGTCACGTCTGCCCCGGACAGCGACCGCGCCGCGCTCGCCGCCGCCCGCGAGGCCTGCGCCGGGCTCGTCGCGGCACAGCGGGCGCCCGCGGCCGGGGTCGCCGCACGCGTGTCGCACTGGTGCGACGCGATCACGCGTGCGTGCGCCGATGCGAATGCGGCGACGGTGGGCGTCGCCCACGCGCTGGGAGATCCGGCGGAGCCGCCGTCGTGCACGTTCATCGCGACGGTGGTGGACCGCGATGTGCTCACGACCGGCTGGTGCGGCGACTCGCGCGCGTACTGGTTGCCTGATGCCGGCGAACCCGTGCAGCTGATGGTGGACCACTCGCTCGGCACCGAACTGATCGCCGGCGGCATGTCGCCCGCCGACGCGGAGAAGGACCCGACGTTCCACACGATCACGCGCTGGCTGGGCGCCGACTCGGTCGACGCCACCCCCGAGTGCGCCAGCCTGCAGGTGCGCGAGCCCGGCTGGCTGCTGGTGTGCAGCGACGGGCTGTGGAACTACGCCTCGCCGCCCGCCGCGGTGAAGGCGCTGCTGCAGGAGCAGCTGGCCGCGGGGCACGTCGAGCCGGCACAGATCGCGGAGGGCATGGTGCGCTTCGCCAACGGGTGCGGCGGGCACGACAACATCACGGCGGCACTGGCCCGCATCGACCCGTCACAATGGTGACCAGACCCCCACGACACGGAGGAGCCGGACATGGCTGAGTTCACGGCAGAGGTGTTCCAGAACGAGTACCTGGCCGATGGTGCCACCGACGCCCACGCAGTCGTGTCGGTGACGTGCTCGGGTGCCGGCAAGGCCGGCGACGCCGGTGATGCGGCGGAGATCATCATCGTCGACACGTCCGGTTCGATGGACATGCCGCCCACGAAGATCGCCGCTGCCCGCCGGGCGGCGCGCGTCGCGATCGGCGAGATCGTCGACGGCGCCTGGTTCGCGGTCGTCAGCGGTCACAGTGTCGCCCAGATGGTGTACCCGTCGCACATGGGCATGGCCAAGATGTCGTCCGTCACCCGCGCCGAAGCGGTGGCCGCGGTCGATCGCCTGCGCAGTGGTGGCGCGACGGCGATCGGCTCGTGGATCCAGGCTGCGACGGAGCTGTTCGGCCAGGTCTCCGCCGCCCAGCGACACGCCATCCTCCTCACCGACGGCAAGATCGAAGGCGAGCCGGCGAGCGCGTTGAAGAAGGCGCTGAAGGCGGCGAGCGGGCGCTTCCAGTGCGACTGCCGCGGGATCGGGGAGGATTGGGTGGTGGAGGAGCTGCGCGAGATCTCCACTGCCCTGCTGGGCACGGTCGACATCGTCGCCAACCCCGACGATCTGGAGGCGGACTTCGAGGCGATGATGCAAGCTGCGATGAGCCGCGGCGTGCCCGACGCCCGGCTTCGGATCTGGACGCCCCAAGGCAGCGAGGTGCTGTTCGTGCGCCAGGTGGCGCCGAGCGTGGAAGACCTCACCGCCACCGGCGTGCAGACCGCACCCCTCGTTCGCGAGTTCCCCACCGGCGCGTGGAGCGACGAGTCCCGCGACTACCACGTGGCGGTGCGCGTGCCGGTCGCCGCGGTCGGCAACGAGCGGCTTGCCGCCCGTGTCGAGTTGGTGGTCAACGACGAGGTGCAGGCGAAGGCGCTCGTCAAGGCGGTGTGGAGCGCGGACACCGACCTCACGACGCGCATCGACCCGGCGGTGGCGCACTACACCGGGCAGGCCAAGCTGGCCGACACCATCCAGAAGGGTCTGGCGGCGAAGGCGTCGGGCGACGATCGCACGGCGACGGTGCTGCTCGGGGAGGCGGCGAAGCTGGCGCACGACTCCGGCAACGAGAACACCACCCGCCTGCTGTCCAAGGTGGTCGACGTCGTGGACGTGGAGACGGGCACCGTGCGCCTCAAGCGCGACGTCGAGAAGAGCGACGAGATGGCACTCGACACCCGCAGCACGAAGACCACCCGCATCCGGAGGGAGCCATGAGCACCGTCGCCTGCCCCAACGGCCACGAGAGCGCGGATCCCGAGTGGTGCGACACGTGCGGCGCCAAGATCGGCGGCGCACCCTCGGCGGTGCCCAGCGCCTCGCCGTCGTCGTCGCCGTCGTCGCCGTCGAGCACGCTGCCGTCCGCATCGTCCGGCGTGCCCACCGCGCCCGCGGTCACCTGCCCGCACTGCCAGGAGCTGAATCCTGCCGACGCCCTGTTCTGCGAGGTGTGCGGGTACGACTTCACCACCGGTCAAGCGCCGCCGAGCGCGCCGCTGCCGCCGCCCGTCACCGCGAGTGCTGCGGTGGAGTCGACCGTCGGCTGGCTGGCCGTCGTGGAGGTGGATCCGCGCTGGTACGAGCTGAAGGGTGCCCTCGCCGACCAGCCGTGCCCACCCGCCTCGTCGTCCACCGTGCCGCTGTCGAACCACACGGCGCTGATCGGGCGGTCGTCGGCGTCGCGGGGCGTGCGCCCGGAGATCACACTCGACGCAGACACCGGTGTGTCGCGCCGACATGCGCAGTTCGTGCGCGACGGCGACAGCCTCACCGTCGTCGACCTGTCGTCCACCAACGGCACCTACGTCGTCACCGGCGGTGCCGAACCCGACGAGCGCACGCCGGCGCTCGTCCCGGGCGTGCCCAGCGAGCTGCACGACGGTGATCGTGTGTACGTGGGGGCCTGGAGCCGGCTGACGGTGCGCTCGACGACGGCGTAGGCGTCGGGCAAGCTCAGCTCGCGCCGGCCCGCTTCGGTGCAGCCTTCTTCGCAGGGGTCTTCTTCGCAGGGGCGTTCTTCGTGGCTGCCCGCTTCGCAGGAGTCTTCTTCGCCGCGGCCGGCGCGGGCTGCGCCGCGTGATCGGCGAGCGCGCACACCTCGTCGAAGCCGTCGCGCAGGCACTGCGCCAGCACGTCGGGATCGGGGATCGCGGCTGCGTCCATGTTGGCGCCGATGCAGCAGGTGCCGTCGTACGACATCAGCGTGATGTTCACCGCCGAGCCCGCGGTCGGGCCGAAGGGGAAGAAGCGCACGACCCGCTGACCCTCCAGCCACATCGGCACCGGCACGCCCGGCACGTTGCTGGCGAGGAAGTCGACGCCCTTGAGCATCGCCCCGATGACGCCGCGCGGCATCAGGTTGAGGAAGCCGGCGATCGCCTCGGTGTGCTCCAGCGAGCGCTCGTGGCGGATGTCGTCCACCACCCGGTGCATGGCGCCGATCCGTTCGGCGACCGATGTCGCGGCGACCGGCAGCGTGAAGCGCATCACCGTCACATGGTTGCCGCCCTCGGTGTGCTCGGCCTCGCGCTGGGAGATCGGCATCGCCACTCGCAGCTCGTCGACCGTCTCGCCGTGCAGTTCGTGGTAGCGGTGCAGGCCGGCGGTGATGCCGGCGAGGAACGAGTCGTTCAGCTTGCCGCCGGCCGCCTTCGCGCTGGCTCGCAGCCGCTGGGTGGGTACCTCCACGACGCGGTAGTTGGAGGCGGTCATGCGGCCCAGCATCACCGCCGACTTCGGGTGCGTCGCCGGTGCCAGCATTCGCGCGACCGACATCGCGGTCTCCACCACGTCGTGGGCCACCTGCTGCGGGTTGCGCACCGCGTGCAGCAGGTTCGGTACGGCCGAGGTGAGCTGCTGGCGGGCGAGGTCGAGCATGCCCTGCGCATCGTGGGCCACCACGTCGCGCAGGATCGAGATCGACGAGTGCCGCTCGGCGGTGGGGCGCGCGGTGCGGCGGCCCTTCTCCGGCGACTCCTCGAAGTCGAACAGGTGGGCGGCGAGCTGCACCGCGCCGATCCCGTCGGTGACCACATGGTGGGCCTTCATCACGAACGCGGCCTGGTCGCCGACACCCTCTACGAGTGTGAACTCCCACAGCGGCCGACTGCTGTCGAACCCGCCCATCGCGCTGGTGCGCGTCCAGTCGAGCAGGTCCTGCAGGCCGCTGCCGGCGGGCAGCTGGATGTGGCGCAGGTGGTAGTCGAGGTCGAACTGCGGGTCGGGCAACCAGCGCAGGGTGGTGGGGTGCAGCGGCACCGGCACCACCATGTCGCGCAGGGCCGAGATGTGGTGGCTGACCTCTTCCACCCTGGCGCGCAGGCGCGTCCACTCGGGAACGCCGTCGAGCAGGACGACGCCGAGGATCGTGCTGCGCAGCAGCGGGTCGGCTTCGACCATCCACATGATGGTGTCGTTCTGGCTCAGGTACTGACTGTCTGGCATGGCGTGAACCCCCGCTGCGATGGTGCGCCGTTGGTGGGTGCGCCGCCTAGGGTCGTTCGGCTCCGCTCTTCGGGTCTCGGGCTTCTGGGTCTGGATCGTCTCCACTTCCGGGACGATCTCCGCATGACTTGTGCCGTCAACGACCTGCTCTCAGCCGAGCGCGTCGCCCAGGGCCTCCAGCGCCGGCACGAACCAGACGGCGCCGCTGACCGGTGTGCTGAACTCGGTGATCCGGTCGTGGATGCCGTCGTCCGTGCCGTACATGCGGTGCAGCATCTTGTCGAAGCGCCGCGGGTCGGCGCTGAACGCGACGAAGTGCAGGCCGTGCTCGGTGACGGTACCGAAGGGCACGCTGCGACGGTAGATCTCCAGTTCCGCACCGTCCTCCTCGACCACCGTGCGGGCAACGTGCGACGTGGGCGGCATGACATCGGCAGCGAGCTCCACGCTGTCCGGCTTCGTCCGCCCGATGATCTGCTCCTGCTCCTCCACGGTGAGCGCGTTGAACGCCTCGAGATCGTGCACCCAGCGCTGGGTGACGCCGAAGGAGCCGCCCGCGCCCGGGGCCCCGGCCGGCAGGATGGCGACCTCGTAGGCCTCCTCGACGGCCGGGTTGGCGGTGCCGTCGATGAAGCCGGTGAGGTCGCGGCTGTCGCGGTAGACGAAACCGGCGACCTCGAACGCGATCGTCGCGACCGGGGCGAGCAGGGCGGCGACGTTGCGAGTGACGTCGAGCAGGATGTCGTCGCCGGCGCCGTGGCACCACACCCATACGTCGTGCTGCGTGGCCGGCACGCCGGGGATGGTGGGGAACTCGGGATGCACGGCGGGCACCTGGCCAGGTGCCACCTGCTGCCACAGTGCGGGTGCGAACCCGATCACGATGTTCGCGCCACCGGCGGCGGTGGAGGGCTGGCGCAGGTTGGCCAGCGCGGCGAGCACGTCGGCGGGCGCCGCATCGGGACGCAGGTCGAACTCGAGATGGCGGTGGGAGCGTGTGCCCTGGGCGAAGATGCCCGGCTGCGGCGTGGCCACGGTAGGCCCCTTTCGTGGGAATCGGTGAACTAAGACTCGCTGATCGGGGTGGGCGTGGCCAAGCCGTCGACGACGTGCACGTTGGGAAGTGCCAGCAGGGTGCGTGGCGGGCAGAGCACCTTGATGCTGCGGCTGCCGCCGCCGAGGATCAGCTGCTCGCGACGGGTGACCTCGCCGTCCACCCAGATGGGCAGGTCGTGGGGGAGCGCGAACGGGGTGACCCCGCCGATCTGCATGCCCGTCACGGCGACGGTGTCGTCGGCGGGCGCGAACGACGCCTTGCGCACCTCCAGCCGCCGGCGCACCGTGCCGTTGACGTCCAGCCGGGTGGTGGCCAGCACGATGCAGGCGACGAACACCGGCACCGCCCCCTTGCCGATGGCGAGGATCGTGTTCGCGCTGATATCGGGCGAGTAGCCGTAGGCGGCGCATAACGCGGCGGTGTCGGCGAGGGCGGGGTCGCAGTCGACGATCTGGTACGGCTCGCCGGTCGCGGCGAGCGCGGCGCGGACGTGGGCCTCGATCTCGGCGGGGGTGTCGGGTGCGTCGTGCATCGGGCTGCAGTCTGCCGTACTCGCGCCGGGCCGGCGTGGCCAACGGCAGGCACCTGCCAACGACAACGGCACCGCGGGCCGAAAGACCCTGTTGACCACCGTTTCATGACCGTACGGTCGAATCGTGCCCGATCCATCCACCGCAGCGCGCCTGCGCCGGGAGGTGGTTGACGCCAACGAAGCGGTTGCTCGTGTGGCTCACCTGCTCTCGGAAGTCATCGCCATCTATCCGATCACCCCCGCCTCCGCCATGGGCGAACACGCCGACGAGTGGAGCGCGAAGGGCCGCCCGAACCTGTGGGGCGTCGTCCCCGAGGTGATGGAGATGCAGAGCGAGGCGGGCGCGGCGGCGACGCTGCACGGTGCCGTCCTCCGCGGTGCGCTCGCCACCACGTTCACGGCCAGCCAGGGTCTGCTGCTGATGCTGCCCGAGATGTTCAAGATCGCCGG
>CAYZFZ010000083.1:12150-12773 GCA_964477795.1 uncultured Bifidobacterium sp. | reverse complement strand
GGTCGACAGTCGGTTGGTCGAGCCGGAGGTCTTTGATCACCGCGTCGAGGTCGGTGTCGGCCGGCAGCGCGCCCAGGTCGCGCATGGCGGCCATCTGGCCCTTCACGTCGTTGGTGGTGGCCCCCAGCATCATCCGCAGGAAGGCGAGGCGGCGATCGCCACTGAGGCGGCCGACGATGCCGAAGTCGAGCAGCGCGGTGCGGCCGTCGGCGAGCACGAACAGGTTGCCGCCGTGCAGGTCGCCGTGGAACACGCCGTAGACCATGGCGCCCTCCATCAGGGCGATCATCGCCGTGCGCACGACCTCCTCGGTGTCGATGCCCGCGCCCTGCATGCCCATGACGTCGTCGAAGTTGAAGCCCTGCAGCTTCTGCATCACCAGCACCCGCCGGGTGACCAGTGTGGGGTGCGGCCTGGGCACGACGTAGCCGTGGTTGCCCAGCTCGTGCAGCATGGCCGCGACGTCGATCATGTTGGCGGCTTCCATGCGGAAGTCGAGCTCCTCCACGATCGTCTCGGCGAACAGCTCCACGAGCGCGGGAGGGTTGGCGAGCGAGGCGATCGGGATGCGGCCGACGGGGCGGTCCACCGGTCGCGAAGCGATGACCATGGCCGGTGCAAGC
>CAYZFZ010000083.1:2228-12140 GCA_964477795.1 uncultured Bifidobacterium sp. | reverse complement strand
TCCGCGGTAGCCGCGACCTGTGATGTCGTGTCCACGAGGAACGGCGCCAGCCACGCCATCACGCGCAGGTCCTTGCGCACGAGGCGGGCAACGCTGGGCCGCTGCACCTTGACGACGACGGCTTCGCCGGTGAGCAGCGTCGCCGCGTGCACCTGGGCGATGGAGGCAGCGGCGAGCGGCTTCTTGTCGAACGTCGCGAACATGTCCTCCAGGCGAGCGCCGAGATCGGCCTCGACCACCTGGCGCACCAGCTCGAAGGGCTCCGCGGGCACCTGGTCGCGGCACTTCTTGAACTCGGCGACCAGCTCGGCGGGGAACAGCCCCTCGCCGCTGGAGATGATCTGGCCGAGCTTGATGTACGTGGGCCCCAGCTGCTCGGCGGCGCGGCGCAGGCGCAGCGAGATCTCGGCGCGGCTGGCCTCGGGCGTGGCATAGCGGCCGCGCCGCTTGCGCACCATCCACGGCACGACGGCGCGCGACAGGGTGCGCACGACGCGGACGACCCGGCCTCCAGGAGGCACCCTGCCGGCCTTCGTGAGGCCGGGGACCTCGGCCTGAGCGCGGGCACGAAGGTCGGCGGCGAGCGGCAGCCAGCGGATGCCGTCACGCTGCAGCGTCCACGGGCCTTCCTCGGTGAACGCTGCCCAGCTCCGGTCCTCCAGCACACTCATGCGTGCATGATCGCAGCGAAAGTGCCTGCTCGCCACGCGAGATCCGCGCACGGTACCTACGGCTCGCGCCGCGATCCGGCGACGTGAGTAACATCGGCCGATCACGACGTCTGGGGGGACATCATGGGTGAGAGGTACTACGTCACGGACACGTCGCTGTCCGCACGCTTCCCGATCTACACGCGCGCGAACGTGGGGGAGGTGTTCCCTGATCCGGTGACGCCGCTGACCAGCTCGTCGGCGCTGTGGGAGGCCGAGCTCGGCTGGCGCGACGCCTGGGTGCGGATGGGCGCGTTCGAAGCCGACGAGCTGCCCGCGGAGGAGTTCTGCCAGCTCGGTGTGCAGGGCGGTTACTGCTACCTCAACGCGTCGCTCATCCGCCTGTTCGGCGAGCGGGCGCCGGGTCTCAGCTGGCAGATGATGGACGAGCAGTTCTTCGGCGCGCAGCCGGGCATCCCGCCCTACGAGGCGGCGCCGGGCGATCAGCGGCCCGACCTGACGGAGAAGATCGGCGCCACGTTCGGCTGGGTGTTCGCGCAGCAGAGCCTCTCCGACCTCAGCGAGCTCACCGAGGACCGGCTGCTCACCAAGTCGCTGCGCGACGAGCGGCCCGACCTCACCACGCTGACGCTCAACCAGCTGTGGGGCCGCTTCCTGGAGATGGTGCCGCTGCACCGGCGGATGTTCGGCCAGCACCTGTTCACCACGTACATGGCGACGGTGCCGGTCGGCGCGATCAGCGCCGTCGCGACGGCGGTGGGCCGGCCGGATCTGATCATGCCGATCATCGCCGGCATCGGCGAGGTCGATTCGGCCGAGCCGAGCCACGCCATGTGGGCCCTCTCGCGCCTCCCGCTCGACTCGCCCGAGTTCGAGCAGGCGTTCGCCGACTTCCTCTACGAGTACGGCAGCCGTGGGCCCAACGAGTGGGAGTCGCGCTCGCCGAGCTGGGAGACCCGACCGGCGCTGGCGCTCGCCGCCATCGACCGCATGCGTGCCGCCCCCGACAGCGCGAACCCGGCCGGGCACCACGCCGAGCGCGCCGCCGAGCGTGCCGCAGCGGCTGCCGAGCTGCTCGCGCTGGTCGAGGCCGACCCTGCCACCCACGGCCAGCTCGCTGCTGCCATCGGCTGCTCGAAGGCCTGGCTGCCGGGCCGTGAGCGCACGAAGACCAACAACATCCGGGTCATCCACGAGATGCGGATGGCGATGCGCGAGATCGGCCGCCGGATGGTGGCGGCGGGCGTGTTCGACGAGATCGAGGACTTCGGGTTCGTCACCAAGGACGAGATGCCCGCGTTCCTCGCCGACCCCAAGCCGATGGCGGCCACCGTGCGTGAGCGCAGGGCCGAGTACATGCGCCTCGAGCAGCTCGAGCCGCCCTTCGTGGTCGTCGGCCGCACCGACGGCCCCGATACCTGGGCCCGGCGCGACGCCGTCAGCGCCGATCGCGCCGGCGCCGGCGATCTCGTCGCCGGCATGCCCGGCTGCCCGGGGCAGGCGGAGGGCATCGCCCGCGTGGTGCTGGACTCGAACGACCCGTTCGCGCTCGAACCGGGCGACATCCTCGTCGCCCCGATCACCGACCCGTCGTGGACGCCGCTGTTCGTGCCCGCCGCCGGCGTCGTGGTCGACGTCGGTGCACCGCTGAGCCACGCGATCATCGTCAGCCGCGAGCTGGGCATCCCGTGCGTGATCAGCGCGACGGGCGCCACCCGCCGCATCCCCGACGGCGCGCGGGTACGCGTCGACGGCAGCACCGGTGTGGTGACGATCCTCGAACTGCCGTAATCCGGTCGGCCGCCGGCCCGGCTGTCGGCTGCCGCCCCTCGCACCGCTGCGACACGTCGGCCGAGCGCGGGCTCCGATACCGTCGGCGCAGTGACGACTGCGGTGGCACCGGATGCACACAACGATCTCGTACGGGTCTTCGGCCGAGCAGTCGCGTACAAGTGGGTGGTGGCGGTCGTCTACGTGTCGGCGCTGTTCCTCGACACCACCATCGTCAACGTGGCCATCCCCACCCTGGGCCGCGAGCTGCGCACCGACAATGCCGAGTGGGTGGTGCTCGGCTACACGCTCAGCCTGGCGGTCTGGATCCCCACCAGCGGCTGGCTCGGTGATCGCTTCGGCACCAAGCGCACGTTCCTGTTCGCGCTCGCCGCGTTCACGGTCGGGTCCGGGCTGTGCGGCGTCGCCCAGAACATCGACCAGCTGATCGCGTTCCGCGTGCTGCAGGGCGTGGGCGGCGGCATGCTCACGCCCGTCGGCATCGCCATGCTCTTCCGAGCGTTCCCGCCGGCGGAGCGGGCCAAGGCGTCGACGGTGGTGATGGTGCCCACGCTCGTCGCGCCGGCACTGGGGCCCGTGCTCGGCGGCTTCATCACCACCAACTTCGACTGGCGCTGGATCTTCCTGGTGAACGTGCCCATCGCGATGGCCGCGCTGTGGTTCGGCTTCCGCCACCTGCGCGAGCACCGCGAGCCGTCGGCGCGTGGCTTCGACATCCCCGGCTTCGTGCTCTCCGGTGCCTCGCTGGCGCTGATCGTGTACGCGCTCAGCGAGGGGCCGCGCGCGGGCTGGACCTCCACCGAGGTGGTGGCCACGGGTGTGGCCGGCGTGCTCTGCGGCGTGCTCACGGTGGTGGTGGAGCTGCGTGTGGCGAACCCGATGCTCGACCTGCGGCTGCTGCAGAACCGCATGTTCCGGCTGTGCAACACGGTCGGGTTCTTCTCCATCGCCAGCTTCCTCGGGGTCACGTTCGTGATGCCGTTGTACCTCCAGCTGATCCGCGGGATGAGCCCGCTGGAGAGCGGCCTCACCACGTTCCCGCAGGCGATCGGCGTGATGGCCTCCTCCTTCATCGCCGGCTCGCTCTACGGCCGCATCGGCCCGCGCCGGCTGATGGCCGGTGGCTTCTTCTCCGCCGGCCTGGCGATCTCGCTCTACACCGGCCTCACCGTCGACACGAACCTGTGGCTGATCCGCGGGCTGATGCTGCTGCGCGGCTTCTGCATGGGTTTCGCCTTCGTGCCGATGCAGGCGGCCAGCTACGCCACCATCCAGCCGGCGCAGAACGGGCGCGCCTCGTCGCTGTTCTCCACCCAGCGCCAGATCGGTGTGTCGTTCGGTGTCGCCATCCTGGCCAGCGTGCTGTCGGCGCACATGTCGCTGAGCAAGCCGGTCACCGCCGACGGGCTCGATCGCGCGCTCACCGGCGTGCACCTGGCGTTCGGCATCGCGGTGCTGTTCGCGATGTTGGCGGCGTTCTTCGCCCTGTTCATCCGCGACTCCGACGCCCACGCGACGATGGCCGCCCGTTCCCGCCGTTAGCGTCGGTGGCATGTCGCGCAACCGTTGGACCGAGCTGATCGAGAAGAACCCGGAGCACTCGTCGTGGTACGTCGAGCGGTTCCGCACGATGGCCGCCAACGGCGACGACCTTGCCGGCGAGGCCCGCTGCATCGACGCCATGGTGGGCCGCGGCGCCCGCGTGCTCGACGCCGGCTGCGGCCCCGGCCGGGTGGGTGGCTACCTCCACGCCGCTGGGCACGAGGTCGTCGGTGTCGATCTCGACCCTGTGTTGATCGAGGCCGCGCAGCTGGATCATCCCGGCCCCACATGGATGGTTGCGGATCTGAGTGAGCTCGATCTGCCCGGTGCCGGCATCTCGGAAGGCTTCGATGTCGCCGTCTGCGCCGGCAACGTGATGACGTTCCTCGACCCGGCCACGCGAGTGGTCGTGTTGCAGCGGCTGCGCGCCCACCTGCGCCCCGAGGGCCGCGTCGTCGTCGGCTTCGGCGCCAACCGCGGTTACGAATTCGCCGAGTTCTTCGACCACGCGCGCGCCGGCGGCCTCGCCATCGACGCGACGTTCGCCAGCTGGGATCTGCGCCCGTTCACGCCCGAGGCCGGTTGGCTCGTCGCGGTGCTGTCGGCCACCCTCACCTGACCTACCATCCCGTCATGCGGCGCGGCGGACTCGTGATCGGTGCACTCGTCGCGGTCGTGGCGGTCCTCGCGGCGTGCACCCCGGATCCGGGCGTTCGTTCCACGCAGGCCGTTGCCGATGGCCCGGCCGGCGCCGCGGACGTCATCGCCGTCGACCCCGACACCACGGTCCTCACGCTCGACAACGGGCTGGTGGTCTACCTGCGCTCGAACGACCACCCGGGGCAGAGCGCCGAGATGCGGTTGGCGGTGAACGCCGGTTCCGGCTCGGAGGGCGCGGACCAGGCGGGCGTCGCCCACTTCCTCGAGCACATGCTGTTCAACGGCACCGAGGCCTACCCCGGCAACGAGCTCGTCGACGTGCTGCGCGGCTTCGGCATGGAGTTCGGCGCCGACATCAACGCCTACACCTCCTACGACGAGACCGTCTACGAGCTCACTGTGCCGCTGGACGACGACGGCAACCTCGGCACCGGCCTGGACGTGCTCGCCCAGTGGCTGCGCGCGGCAACGCTCGACGAGGACGAGGTGGTGGCCGAGCGCGGCGTCGTGCTCGACGAGTGGCGTGTCCGCGACCAGACGCTGGAGGGCCGAATCGGTGCGGCGCTCGACACGATGTTCCTGGCCGGCAGCGGGTACGAGGGGCGCCAGCCGATCGGCACCGACGAGGCGATCGAGGCGATGACTGCCGCTCCACTGCGCCGCTTCTACGAGACGTGGTACCGCCCGGACAACGCCGCCATCGTGGTGGTGGGCGACTTCGACGTGGACGACGTCGAGGAACTGGTGCACGAGCGCTTCGACGACCTGGGCCCGGCGGCACCCGGCGCGCTGCCGGAGCGCGACCTCGGGATCGATCCGTACACCGAGGCCGCCGCGATCGTCCTCGCCGACCCCGACGAGGTGCAGGCGGAGGTAGAGCTCACCTATCCGGTACCCGCGGAACCGATTGCGACGACGTCGGCACTGCGCGACCAGCTCGTCACCGTCCTCGCCTTCGACATGATCGCCAACCGCCTCGGCGACGATCTCACCCGCGGCACCGCACCACTGCTCTCGGCCACCACCAGCAACAACGACTCCGTGCGCGGCCTCCACGCACCCAGCGTGTACGTCACCGCCGAGGACACCTCCGCCGAGGATGCCGTCGACGCCCTGCTCGTCGAGTTCGAACGCGCCCGCCGCTTCGGTTTCGACGACAACGAGCTGGCCCGGGCCGTGGAGTACTACCGCAGTGGCCTGCAGGCCCAGTTCGACGGCAGCGCCACCGCCGACGACAGCGAGTACGCCGAGGCCTTCGTCGCCAACTTCCTCACGCAGGACACCATCGGCGCACCCGCCGTGGAGTTCCGGGTGTACGGCGAGCTGCTCGACGGCATCACCGCCACCGACGTGGCCGACGCGTTCGACGACCACCTCGCCGCCAGCTCGCCGCATCTCATGGTCGCCGTGCCGGCGGATGCCGCCGAGGTGCCCACGGAGGCGGATCTCCTCGCGGAGATGGCAGACCTCGGCGAGCGTGAGATCGAGCCGCGCGCGCAGTCCACCGAGGTCTCCAGCGAAGTGATGACCCCGCCCGATCCGGTGGAGGAGACGGGCAGCTCGACGGTCGCCGACGAGCCGGGCTACTTCCTCGACGCGACGCGCCTCGAGTTCGCGAACGGTGCGGTGGTGATCCTGAACCCCACCGACATCTCTGACGACGACATCTCACTGGAGGTGCGCAGCCCCGGCGGGTTGTCCGTGCTGCCGGAAGGCGACCTGGTCGCTGCGCGCTACGGAGTGCCCGTCGCGGCGTCCAGCGGCGTCGGCGGCGTCGACCAGGTCGCGCTCGACACGCTGCTGGCGGGGGCGAACGTGTCGCTCACGCCGTACGTCGACCTCACCTCGGAAGGCTTCTCCGGCGGCAGCACCACCGCCGATCTGGAGCTGCTGCTTCAGTTGCTGCACCAGTACATCGCCGAGCCTCGCTTCGAACAGACTGCGCTCGATGCAGCCATCGCCGCCGACCAGCCCTACCTCGACGATCCGTCGGCCGACCCCGACTTCGCCGCCTACAACGCGCTCATCACCGCCCGTTACGGCGACTCGCCCTACTACCGGCTGCTACCCACGCAGGCGGAGATCGACGGTGTCGCGCTCACCGACGTCGAGCGCCTCTACCGCAGCCGGTTCACCGAGGCCGGCGACTGGGTGGTGGTGCTCTCCGGCGACTTCGATCTCGACGAGGCCACCGATCTCGCCCGCCGCTACGTGGGCTCGCTGCCAGCGGGCACGTCCGAGCGGTGGAAGCCGGTGGAGCCCGATCCGCCGGCGGGTGTCGTCGCCTCCGAGGTGCTCGCGGGCAGCGGCGACCACGGCTCGCTGAACCTGCTGTACACCGTGCCGTCAGACGGCTCGCGGTTCGAGCCGCTGCAGGCGGCGATGCTCAACAGCGTGCTCGACACCCGGCTCACCGACCACATCCGCGAGGCGCTCGGCGCCTCGTACTCGCCGTACGCCGGCATCACCCTGTACACCGAGCCGGCCGCGACAGTGGAGACGTTCGTGTCGGTGAGCGGCGACCCGGCCGGCTTGGACGACCTCGCGGCCACGGTGCACGACGACCTCGTGGATCTCGCGACGAACGGCCCCACCGCCGACGAGTTCGACGCGGCGATGGCGGCCCTGCTGCAGGAGTACAACTATGTCGACAACTCCCAGCTGTCCAGCGTGCTGCTGCTCGGAGCGACCGACCCCACCGCGCTCGGCACGTTCCTGGCGGAGTACGACCAGCTGTCGGAGATCACCCTCGCCGAACTCGCCGCCTTCGCCCGCCGGGTGCTGCCGGTCGGCGACTACATCCAGGTGATCCAGCGACCCGAGTGATGCGCTAGAAGCCCGAACCGTGCACATGATCGCAGAGCCGTTCCTGGCCCTCCGCGATCTGGCCGGCGCCGACACCTTCCAGCGCGGCGAACGGGCCGCACTGGTGCGGCGTGATCCAGACGTGGATCATCGGCGCCGGGCGGAACTTGACCAGGCCCTGCCGGCAGGTACCGTCGGCCTGGGTGATGCCCGCGACGTGCGGGGCCACCGGGTCGTCGGTGAAGCACAGGTTGTCGTGGATGTGCCACTGCATCAGCGCGCCGCCGATGTCGGGCACGTCGGCGAGGGCCACCGTGTCGGGCAGCATGTACATCGCGCTGACCAGCTTCTTGGTGCCGTCCGGCTGGGGTTGGTAGACGAGGCTCTCCGGGTGATCCGGGTCGAGCGTCACGTCGTCGTTGATCCAGTCCCAGTTGATGAAGTGCTCGAAGCCGGTGAGCCCGTCGCCGATGCTGTGGAAGCCGGCGGCCTCGGCCACCTTGTAGTCGCTCCACTGCGGCAGGCGCACGAGGGTGACGGCGATCAGGTTCTCGGCCGCGGCCTGCTGCTCGGGCGTGACACCCGGGGTGCCGGAGAGGTCGATCGGCTGGGTGGGGTCGTACGGCTTGGGCGTCGCGGCGGTGGTCGTGGTGGTGGTGGTGTGGCTGTGCGCGTTACACATGTCCATCCGCTGGTCGTCGGGCACGGCCGCCTGGCCGGCGCCCACGCCCTCCAGGGCGGCGAACGGGCCGCACTGGTTGGGGGCGATCCAGACATGCACCATCGGGTTCTCGCCACCCGTGTTGACACCGCGGGCGCACGTGCCCGATGCATCGGTGATGCCCACCACCTTGGCCACCCCGTCCACCAGCTCCCAGCACAGGTTGCCGTGGTTGTGCCATGTCATCAGCGCACCGGCCCAGTTGGTGAGCTCGGGATCGTCGGTGGGCCGGGCGCTGGCGATGAACATGGCACCGGTGAGGATGCGCTTGTCGCCGTCGACCTGGTAGACGAGCGACTCGGGCTGCGAGGGATCGAGCAGCACGTCGTCCTGGATCAGCGAGGCCTTGATGTAGTGCTCGACACCGGTACCGGCGTCGCCGATGCTCTTGTACCCGTCGGCGATGGCCGTGGCCGTGTCGGCCCACTTCGGCAGCAGGCGCAGTGTGTCGGCGATCAGCTTGTCCGCACGCAACTGCTGCTCGGCGCTGACCCCCGGCACCCCGGACAGGTCGATGCCCTCCGCCGGGTCCCATGGGCGCGGCCAGCCTGCGGCCGCGACTGGATCGGTGGTGTGCGTGTGGGCGACCGTGTCGCCCGTGGTCGGGTCGACCGTGTCCGCGGTCTGGGTGCTGTCGTGGGTGTGCGGCACGCTCTCGTCGTGGCTGGTGTCCTGGGTGACGACGGTGCTGCCGGTGACCGGATCCACCGACACCACCGTGTCGTGCGTGTGCGCAGCGGTGTCGTCGTGCGAGTGGACGTGGGTGCCACCCGTCCACATCGCGGGCACGGCGAGCGCGGCAATGAGCAGTGAGGGCATCGCGATGCGCGTGGGGTGCGAGGGGCGCCAGCCGACGAGGCAGGCGCCGAGCGCGGCACCGACCGCGACCGCGCCCATCAGCGCGCAGGCGGTGTCGGCGAACTGGG
Organism: uncultured Bifidobacterium sp.; assembly: GCA_964477795.1. Lineage (GTDB taxonomy): Bacteria > Actinomycetota > Acidimicrobiia > Acidimicrobiales > Ilumatobacteraceae > UBA668. The sequence goes on along the minus strand of CAYZFZ010000083.1, from coordinate 3,024 downwards.
GCGCCTCGCGCGTCTCCAGGCCGGCGATCCACGAGATGCCGGTGAGGCGCGTCGCCAGCCAGCCGACGACGGCCGCGGCGTTGACTGCCGCCACGGCCCAGGCGGCCACGCGCGCCGGGCGCAGCAGGGCCCACAGGCCGGCGGCGAGCTGGGCGGCAGCGGTGACGACGAACAGCCGGGCCAGCTGCGGGTGCTCGGCGTGGATGCCGGTGGCGGCGGCATGCACCGCGCCGGCGCCGAGCGATGCGATCGCGGCGACGGACAGCCCGGGCAGGCGACGCGTCAAGGGTGGGTTCGGGTGGCCGGTCTCCATGCCGGAACTGTACGTGGAAATCGCCGAATCGGCGTGTCGGGCGTCACGTGAAGTTCGGCGGGCGCTTCTCCCGCAGTGCGGCCACGCCCTCGCGGTACTCGGCCGTCGTCATCGCCTGCTCCAGCAGCGACTGGGCATCGCGGATGGCGGCGGCCGGGGAGTGGTGCAGCAGGTCGCGGTACAGCTGCGCCTTGGTGGTGGCCAGCGCCTGCGGCCCCACACCGGTGGCGAGGTGGTGGGCGTAGGCCTGCGCGGCCGCGAGCGTTGCCTCGCCGTCGGGTTCGACCCCGTTCCACAGGCCCCAGCCCTCAGTGTCGGCGGGCGTGACCACCCGGCCGGCCAGCAAGAGGTCGGCGGCGCGGGTGACGCCGACCAGCCGCGGCAGCTGCCAGCTCATGCCGTACTCCGCCGGCAGGCCCAGCTTCGGTGCCGCGGTGGTGAGCTTGGCGTTGGCGGCGCCGAAGCGCAGGTCGCAGAACAGGG
>CAYZFZ010000083.1:642-2218 GCA_964477795.1 uncultured Bifidobacterium sp. | reverse complement strand
CGGGCGGCGGGGGGGGGGGGGGGGGGGGGTGTGGTGGGGGGGGGGGGGGGCGGCGGGCCCCCCCCCCCCCCCGCCCCCCCCCCCCCCCACGCCGGCGGCGGCGCCGTTCACCGCCGCGATGATCGGGAAGCGCATCGCGAACTGGAACGCGAAGTCGGCGTCGAACTCGGGCGCCACGCCGTAGCCCGGCGCTGCCAACTCCGTCGCCAGGCCCGCGTCGTAGGCACCGCGCTCGGCGTGACCGGCGAGCGCCGCGCTGTCGCCGCCCACGCAGAACGCCGGGGGAGTGCCGGTGACCACCACGGCGCGCACCTGCGCCTGCTCGTCGAGGTGGGCGAGCACGGCGCGGTACTCGGAGTGCATCCGCCCCGTCCACGCGTTGTGCCGGTGTGGCCGGTGCAGCCACACCGTCGCCACCCGGTCGTCGATCTCGAATCGAACCGCGCTCAGCTCCATGGTCAGCGGTAGCGGGGGTTGGCGCGCAGCGCCTCGAGGGCGGGCTGCGCGAGTTCGGGCCGGCAGACGAGGAAGTCGGGCAGCCACGGGTCGCGCTCGTTGAACACCATCGGGCTGCCGTCGATGCGGCTGACGTGCAGGCCGGCGGCGAGCGCCACCGCGGCGGGCGCGGCGCTGTCCCACTGGTACATGCCGCCGTCGTGCACATAGATGTCGGCCTCGCCGAGCACTACCGCCATCGCCTTCGCGCCGGCACTGCCGAGGCGGACCGCGTCGCAGCCGAGCGCGTTGGCGACCACGACGGCGGAGTACGGGTTGCGGGTGCGGCTGGTGACGAGCCGCGGGTGCTCGAACCTCGGTGGTGGCACCACCGGCGCCGGGTCGGTGGCGAACACCATGTCGTGTGCGGGCAGGCTGACCGCGCCGGCGGCGAAGCCATCGCCCTCCCACAGCGCCACGTGCACGGCCCAGTCGGAGCGCCCGTGCTCGCCGAACTCGTTGGTGCCGTCGAGCGGATCGACGATCCACACGCGGTCGGCCTGGAACCGGCGCGGATCCTCCACGCCCTCCTCGGAGAGCACGGCGTCGCCGGGCCGGGCCTCGGTGAGCGCCTTGAGCAGGAAGCGGTGGCTGGCCAGGTCGCCGGCGTCCATCACCTGCCAGGCGTGAGCGCCGCGCGCGACCAGCTCGTCGCGAATCGCGAGCAGCACGTGGCCGGCCTCGACGGCGAGCCGCGTGGCCAGCTCCACGTCGGTCTCGGCACCGGTATCCGGGTTCGAGGCGCTGCTCATCGGCGACCGGCGCGCATCGCGTCGCGCACGAGCGTGCGCACCTGTTCCTCGTCGGCGCCGGCCGACACCAGCGCCGTGACCTGTGCCTCCAGCTGCTCGGCCGCTACCTCGTCGAACACGTCGATGCGGCCCTTGCCCGCCACCGCGCCGATCGTCAGCAGCGCCACAGCGGCGAGCACCACGACGAGTCCGATCGTGAGCACCACACCCGCGTTGTTGCCGTTGACGCTGGCGATGATGATGCCCGCGATGCCACCGACGAACACCGCGGCGCACACGCGCGGGATCCAGCGACGGGCCATCGCTCAGCGAGCCAGTGGCTTGTACTT
>CAYZFZ010000083.1:0-632 GCA_964477795.1 uncultured Bifidobacterium sp. | reverse complement strand
TGAAGAAGACCCATTGCGAGTCGCCCTCGGCGGCCAGGATGTGCGTGCAGATGCGGTCGAGGAACCAGCGGTCGTGGCTGATGACCACCGCGCAGCCGGGGAAGTTGTCGAGCGCGGTCTCCAGCGCCCGCAGGGTGTCGACGTCGAGGTCGTTGGTGGGCTCGTCGAGCAGCAGCACGTTGCCACCGGTCTTGAGCACCTTCGCCAGGTGCACCCGGTTGCGCTCGCCGCCCGATAGGTCGCCCACCCGTTTCTGCTGGTCGCTGCCCTTGAAGTTGAAGCTGGCGCAGTAGGCCCGGCCGTGGATCTCGCGGTTGCCGACCTTCATGTGCTCGACACCGCCGGTGATCTCCTCGAACACGGAGGCGTCGGGGTCGAGCGCATCGCGGCTCTGGTCGACGTAGGCCAGCTCGACGGTGTCGCCGATCACGATCGAGCCCGCGTCGGGCGCCTCCTGGCCGGTGAGCATCTTGAACAGCGTCGTTTTGCCCGCGCCGTTGGGGCCGATGATGCCGACGATGCCGGCCTTGGGCAGGGTGAACGACAGGTCTTCCACGAGCAGGCGGTCGCCGAAGCCCTTGCGCAGGTTCGTCACCTCGATGACGGTCTCGCCGAGGCGCTTGCCCACGGGG
>CAYZFZ010000082.1:0-12804 GCA_964477795.1 uncultured Bifidobacterium sp. | reverse complement strand
AGAGCTGCGCTTCGACAGCCTGTGGCTCAGCGAGCGCATCGGCGGCGAGGCACCCGACCCGCTCGTCGCGATGTCGTTCGCCGCCGGGCGCACGCGCCGGTTGAAGTTCGGCATGAGCGTGATGGTGCTCCCCGGCCGCAACCCGATCGTGCTCGCCAAGGAGCTGGCCACCCTGGATCGGCTGTCGGGCGGCCGCCTGCTGCCCGCCTTCGGGCTGGGCGTCGCCGACCCGCACGAGCAGCAGGCGTTCGGCGTCGCGCGCGGCGAGCGGGCCAAGCTGTTCGACGAGGCGCTGCAGGTGCTACGCGGCTGCTGGGCACCCGGTCCGCTCACGCACCACGGCGCTCACTTCGACTACGACGAGCTGCAGGTGCTGCCCAAACCGCTGCAGCACCATGTCGACATCTGGCTCGGCGGCATCGCCCCCTCGGAGCTGCGCCGTGTCGGTCGCTGTGCCGACGGGTGGCTGCCCAGCTTCGTCACCCCCGACGACGCAGCCCGTGGCCGGGAGATCATCGAGGCGACGTGCGCCGAGCACGCCCGCTCGATCGACGACGACCACTACGGCGCGCTCATCCCGTACGCGACGGGGCCGGTGCCCGACGCGGTGCTCGCCGGGCTGGCGAAGCGCCGGCCCGACCTGGCTGATCCGTCGGTGCTCATCCCCGCCGGCTGGGATGCGCTCATCGAGACGATCGACCGCTTCGTCGCCGTGGGCACCAGCAAGTTCGTGGTGCTGCCCATCGTCGAGCCCGCGTCATCCGCCGCATGGGTGCAGCATCTGCACGAGGCCGCCCCGGTGGTGCTTGCCCGCCAGACCTGACGGGGCACCCGAGCGGCTCACACCGAGGCGTGAGGACGCTCGATGAGGCCGAACGCGTCGGCAGCGGGGACGGCCGGTGAGAACAGGAAGCCTTGCATCAGGTCGCACTCGAGCCGGTGCAGCTCGGCGCGCACGCTCTCCGTCTCCACGCCCTCCGCCACCACGGAGAGGCCGAGCTGGTGCCCGAGCTCGATCACCGATGCGACGATCGCCCGATCCTCTGGGCTGTGCTGCATCGCCAGCACGAAGCCGCGGTCGATCTTCAGCTCGCTCACCGGCAAGCGCCCGAGCGAACCCAGTGAGGTGAAGCCCTGGCCGAAGTCGTCGAGGCTCACCCGCACGCCGGCCGCGTTCAGCTCCTCCAGCAGGGCGGTGGCCCGCACGGGGTCGGCCGCGACGGAGGTCTCGGTGACCTCGAGGACCAGCTGGCCGGACCTCACCCGGTGGGCGGCGAGGCGGTTCAGGATCCACCCCGGGAAGTCGTCGCGCAGGTTGCGGGCAGAGATGTTCACCGCCATCGACAGGTCCGGGTAGGTCGTCGACCATTGCGCCAGCTGCACGAGCGCGTGATCCACGACCCACTGCGTGAGCGGCACGATGAGGCCCGTGCTCTCCGCGACGGGGATGAAGTCGACCGGGGGCAGCAGGCCGCGGGTCGGGTGCCGCCAGCGGACCAGCGCCTCGAAGGCCACCACCCGTCCAGTGCGGGTGTCCACCTTCGGTTGGTAGTGCAGCTCGAGGTCGCCGGCGGAGATCGCACGGCGCAGCTCGGCGATCAGGCCCAACCGCTGCGGGTCGAACCGGTCGATGCCCGAGTCGTAGCGGACGATCGCGGCGCGAGCCACCTTCGCCGTGTGCAGCGCGAGATCCGCGTGGCGCAGCAGCGACTCGGTGGTCTCTGCGTCGTCGGGCCACATCGCGTAGCCGATGCTGACCTCGGCGGAGATCGCGACACCGGAGAGCTCGGCCTCGTGACCGATCGCTTCCTGCAACCGGTGCAGGATGCCCTCCACCGACGTCGCGCTGGCCCCCGGGAGGACGACGCCGAACTCGTCGCCGCCGAGGCGGGCGACCGTGTCGCCGGGACGCAGCGAGGCGGTGAGTCGCTGGGCCACGATGCGCAGGAACTCGTCGCCATTGCGGTGACCGAGCGTGTCGTTGACCTCCTTGAAGCGATCGAGGTCCACCACCGCGAGCGCCACGTCGGAACCGAGGCGACCGGCCGACGCCACCGCAGCCGCCACACGGTCGGCGTGCAGCGCCCGGTTCGGCAGACCGGTCAGCGGGTCGTGCAGCGCCATGTACGTCGTGCGCGTGTTCTGCCGGTGCAGGCGTGCGGTGATCGACGCAACGATCGCCGCCAGCACCACCCACAGCGCGGCGAGCCCGATCGCCAGGGTGCCCCGCAGCCGCCGCAGCGACTCTTCACGCTGGGCCGCGATCGGTTCGAACGGCACGTAGACCTCGGCCACACCCACGATGCGGTCCGCCCGCCCCGCCGGGTGGACTGCGACGTACGCCTCCATCGCGGACGGCCCTGCGTTCGTGTGGCCATCGACGTCATCGCCATCGACGTCGCCGCCATCGATGTCGTCGGCGTCGACGCGGGTGATGCGGGAGACGGTCGCGCCCCGCGCCGCCTCGCGCACTTCCTCGTCGACGATCGGCTCCCCCGGCGGAGCGTCGGGGTGAGCCGCGTCGAAGACGATCCTGCCGTCGCTGTCGCGCAGGCGCAGCACCAGCACCCTCCCGTCGGCGAGCAGGTTGGCAGTGGTGCGGTGCAGCGCCTCGACGTCCTCAGCGGTGAGCCCGGCACGCAGTGAGCGGCCGCTGAGGAACGGTTCGATGGCCGATTCGGCGATCGACTCGGCCTGCTGCTCACCCTCCCGGATCGCCGAGGCAGCGACTTCCTGGGTGAAGGTGTGCTGCAACACCAGGCCGAGGAACACCACCGGCACCAGCGTCGCGAGCGCGTAGGCGACGAAACGCCTGAACCCACGCCATCCGACCCCGCCGCTCATACTGATGAAGTATCGGACCGATGCCCTGTCTCTTGAGGATGTTCAGACGTTTCGGCCCGCCGCGAACGGGCCGAAACCACTGGGAATCGTCAAGAAGATCCGCTCATCCCCTCGCAGAACGTTCCGATGACTACGCTGGGACAAAGACCACCTGCGGACGGGAGGAGGCGGCTTGCGCCCGAGCCATCTCAACGCCACGACATGCACGTCGACACCCTCGCTCGTCGTCGCGCACCCAGGCCGGCCGTACGGGGTACGGGCCACGTGAGCGCCACGCCGCCGAGGGTTGTCGGCAGCATCTGCGCGCTCTCGACGCTGATCGGCCTCGGTGCCGTCGCCGCGACCGTCACCATCCCTGACCTGGGCTCCAGCACACGCCCCTCCGAGTGGTGGGTGCTCCCCGTGCTGGCTGTCGCCTTCGGTGTGGCGGAGCGCACGGTCTTCCACTTCGAGTTCCGTCGAGAGGCAATCTCGTTCTCCCTCTCCGAGGTGCCCACCGCGTTCGCGTTGATCTACCTCGCACCCGGCCCGGCGATCGCGGCCAGGGTCATCGGCAGCCTGGCAGTGATCGCGCTGCAATGGCGCAGCCGCTACTACAAGCTGCTCTTCAACGCGACCCTGTTCGCGATCGAGACCGCCGCCGCCTACCACATCGTCCGCTTCGCCGTCGGGAGGTGGCCCGGATCCAGCGTCGCCCTGCTGGTGGCGCTCGTGCCGGCGACGGCGCTCGCCACCATCGGCGGCTCCGTGTTCGTCTCCATCGCGATCGCACTGGTGGAGGGCAACTTCCGCGAGCGTCTCGTCGGCGAGCTCCGGCTCAGCGCTTGGATGGCGCCGATGAACGCCCTCGTTGCCGCCGCCGTCGTCGCCCCCACGCTCATCTCGCCAGGGCTGGTGTTCCTCTCGGCCGCACCGCTCTTCGCCTTCTGGGGTCTCATGCAGGGCTACGGCGGGCTCGAGCAGCGCTTCCGCGACCTCGACGATCTGCACGGCTTCGTCGGCCGCGTCGGCCGCTCGCTCGATCTCGACGAGGTGATGACGGCCGCGGTCGACGACATCGCCAACCTCCTGCGCGTCCGGCGGGCCGCAGTGGTCGTGTTCGGCTCCGAGCATCCCCTGCAGCGGAACTTCGGCCCTGGCCTCCCCGACCTGCCCACCTCCGCCGACGACATCCGCTGGGCCGACGTGCTCGAGCCACGGAACGCGCAAATGCTCGGCGCCACCGAGTGGGAGGCGATGGGTTTCCCCAGCCTCTCGGACATCGGCGACGTCCTGTGCGCGCCAGTGCGCGACGGAGAGATCGTCGTCGGCCTCATCGTCGTCGCCGAGCGGATGGGCGCCCAGGCCCGCTTCCGACCCTCCGACGTGGTGCGCCTGCAGACGCTCTCCGAGCAGATCGCGCCCAACTTGCGCAAGGCGCTGCTGCACCATCGCATCGAGTTCGAGGCTCGCCACGACGCCCTCACCGGGTTGCCGAACCGCTCGTCGTTCGAGCGCATCGTCGAGCTCGAGCTCGCCGATGCTCGGCCCCGACCGTCGGGCGAGATGACCGTCGTGATGATGATGGATCTCGACCGGTTCAAGGAGGTCAACGACACGCTCGGGCATCGCGCGGGCGATGTCGTGCTCAACGACTTCGCGCTGCGCATCAAGGGGTTGCTCGGTCCGCGCGACGTACTCGCCCGGCTGGCCGGCGACGAGTTCGCACTGCTCGCCTACCGCAGCGCCGAGACGATCCCGACGACGGCCGAGCAGCTCGTCGACGAAGCTCGCCAACCGTTCATGATCGACGGCCTCGATGTCGTGGTGACGGCGAGCATCGGCGTTGCCACCGTCACCGAGGACGTGGTCGACGCCAGCACCCTGCTGCGCCAGGCCGACATCGCGATGTACACGGCGAAGAGCCGGCACAGCGGCTTCGAGCTCTACAGCCAGGACATCGACCGGCGCACGCCCGCCCGCCTGTCGATGCTCGGCGACCTGCGCAACGCACTCGAGCGCACCGACCTGCAGGTCTTCCTGCAGCCCAAGCTGGATCTCACCAGCGGCATCGTCATCGGCATGGAGGCGCTGGCCCGCTGGGCGCACCCGCGCCGCGGCTGGGTGGCGCCGGAGGACTTCGTGCCGGTCGCCGAGGAGACGGGCCTCATCAAGCAGCTCACCGACCAGGTGCTCGAGGCGTCGGCCCAGCAGCTGCAGCATCTGCGCTCGCTCGGGCATCACCTGGGCCTGGCAGTCAACCTGTCCACCCACGACCTGCTCGACGAGCTGCTGCCCGAGCGGGTGATGCGCCACCTCGACCGCCACGACGTCGACCCGACGCTGCTGACGCTCGAGATCACCGAGTCGTCGTTGCTCATCGACGCGCCGCGTGCGCGCAGCACGATCGAGCGGCTGAACCAGCACGGCATCCGCCTGTCCGTGGACGACTTCGGCACCGGCTACTCGTCGCTGAGCTACCTGCGGCACCTGCCGGTGAGCGAGCTGAAGATCGACCGCAGCTTCGTGGCCAGCGTGCTGTTCGACGAGCAGGACGAGGTCATCGTCCGCTCGATCATCGACCTCGGCCACAACCTGGGCATGCAGGTCGTCGCCGAGGGTGTGGAGACCGACGAGGTGCTCAGCCGCCTGAAGGGCTTCGACTGCGACGTCGCGCAGGGCTTCGGCATCTGCCGCCCCGTGCCGCTGGACAGCTTCGTCGCGTGGCTCAGCAGCACCCAGCACCCCAGCCGCCGGCGCGACCCGCTGCGGCCCGGCCACTGGTTCGACAACCCCATCCAGCCGGCCGAGCAGATCACCCGCCTCGGCGACGCCTGAGCAGGGCTCGCCGGCGCTCGCCGGCGATCACACGCCGTCGAAGGCGTGCAGCAGCGGCGCTCCGGGGCGCAGCGCACGCACCGCCGGCTGGTGCGTCGCGGTCGCAGCGTGCGAGCCGTGGACCCACGAGCGGGCCCAGGACAGGAACGAGTCACCGTCGAGTGGGCGCGCGAAGTAGTAGCCCTGGGCGGCGTCGCAGCCGAACTCCTGCAGCCGCTCCAGCTGCTCTGGGCGCTCGGTGCCCTCGGCGATGACGAACTTGTCGAGCGCGTTGCCGAGCGCGACGATCGCCGAGGTGAACGAGCGCTGTGACGCCGACGATTCCAGGTCGTCGATGAACGGCTTGGCGATCTTCACCGCGTCGACCGGCAGCGACTGCAGGTAGCTCAGTGACGAGTACCCGGTGCCGAAGTCGTCGAGCGCCAGGTGCACACCGACCTCCTTCAGCTGGCCCAGTACACCCATCGCCCGATGCGCCTGCTCGGACATCAGGTTCTCGGTGATCTCGAAGCCGAGTTGCGCCGGCGACAGCCCGTAGCGCTGCAACATCGCCTGCACATGCTCGATCAGGTCGGGCTCGTAGCAGCTCCGCGGCGACAGGTTGACGTGCACACACGGCACCAGCCCCGGGTTGAGCATCTCCACACTGGCCAGCCAGGCGCACGCCGCCTGCAGCACCTGCCGGTCGATCGCCACGATGAGCCCGCTCTGCTCGGCGATCGGGAGGAACGCGTCCGGTGCCAGGGGGCCGAGGCGTGGATGGTTCCAGCGGACGAGCGCTTCCGCTCCCAGCAGATCGTGGGTGCCGATGCGCACGATCGGCTGGTAGTTCACCGTGAGGGACCGGCCGGTGATCGCCCGCTGCAGGTCGCTTTGCAGGTTGAACCGATGCAGGTTGGTCTCGTACATCGCCGGCTCGAAGAGCACGACGCGATGCTTTCCCTGCGCCTTGGCCGTGTACATCGCCGTGTCGGCGCTGCGCATCATCCCCTCCGGGTCGGCGCCGGGCTCGATCATCGCGATGCCGATGCTCGCGCGCATGCCGATCCTGTGGTGCCCGACGACTGCCGGTGTGTCCATCGCCGCGAGGATGCGGTTCGACACCGCGCGCGCGGCCTCCGAGTCGTCGGTGTGCCGCAGCAGCAGCGCGAACTCGTCGCCGCCGAGCCGGGCGATCGTGTCCATCTCACCGACGCAGCGCTGCAACCTGGCGGCAACCTCGATCAGCAACGCATCGCCGATCGGGTGTCCGAAGCTGTCGTTCACCGTCTTGAAGTCGTCGAGGTCGACGAAGAGCACCGCGCCACGGCTGCCGCCGTGCTGCTCGATCGCCTGGCTGAGATCGCTGTGGAACAGGGTGCGGTTGGCGAGACCGGTCAACGAGTCGTGCGTGGCCTGGAACGTCAGCCGGCCTTCCAGCACGCGCAACTGCTCCAGCGACTGCTCCAGCCGGCCGTTCTCCAGCGCGGTGGTGGTGTGGTTGGCCAGCGTCTCCGCCAGCCGCGCGTCGGTCGGGTCGAAGCCGACGACGTCGCTGAGACGGTTGGCGATCACCAGCGCACCGACCACCCGCCGCTCGCCGAGCAGTGGGGCGGCGATCGCGTTCTGGTAACCGGACAGGGTCAGGAACTGCCCGATGGCCCCCTCGTGCTCTGGGCGCATGATGCATGCCGAGCGCCCGGCCATCAATTCCATCAAGGCGGCGTGGCTCTCGTCGAGGTGCTCGACGGTCTCCACGTCGCCACCGGCCCGCACGCGCACGCAGACCGCCTCCTCGCCCGACTCCGCGACGTAGAGCAGCTGGGCGGCACCCGCGTTGAACGTCTCGCAGGCATGGCGCAGCAGCTGCACGATCGCCCCTTCCAACGCGCCCGAACCGTGCAGCAGCTGGGTCGAGCGGTACAGGAAGTCCAGGCCCTCGTGGCGGCGGCGCTGCGTGGTGTACGCCCAGTTGGCCAGGTACGTGCCGGCGGTGGGGACGACGAGCATCCAGGCGATGCCGGGTTGGGCATCGATCACGACCACGGCGATGATGCCGAGGCTGCTCGTGAACAGCGCCGTGATCACGCCGAAGCCGATGCCGGAACGCAGGTCGGTCAGCTGCCAGGAGCCCGCCGAGATGGAGATCACCACGAACACGAGGATCACGGCCAGCAGCGCCTCGATCAGCAGCGCCTCGGTGCCGATGAGGAGCACCGCCACGTCCACCGCGTCGTGGTCCGCCGCCATCCAGCGCAAGGTCGCCACGGCCATCGTGGTGGTGAACGCGAACACCGACGTGTTGAACAGCAGCTTCAGCGGGCCCTGCTTGCGATGGGTGACGAGCGCGAGGCCGGCACCCATCGTCTGGGCACCGATCAGCACCAACGGTTGGGCGAAGAACAACCCGAGCGCCAACGGCAGTTCGACCAGTGAGAACGTGTGCGCGTCGGCTCGGATGCGCAGGTGCACCACGAACACCTCGGTGATCGCGAACGCGGCCGCCAGCGCGGGAAACGCCACCCACCACGGCCAGCGGGCGCCGGCGAACCAGTGCTGATCGTCGGCGACGAACCAGGCGAGACCGCCCGCAGCCAGCCAGAGCGCGACCGAGAACGCGGCAATGCGCCAGCGGCTGCTGGTGCGATGGCGCGGACCAGCGACCGCCGGTGCCGCCCCGGACGCGAGGTCCGATGCAACGATCGGGATCGTCATGGTCTTGTAAATCGGCCTCGAAGTGCCCCAACCTGAGGGTTTCCATCAAGGACTTCGCCCATGCCCCGCCGGTCAGCGACCGTTCTCGACGCCGGGCGCACGCTGGTCACCCCCAGGCGCTGGTCGCCCAGACCCCGCCGGACCACGACGAGCCGGACCACGACGAGCCGGACCACGACGAGCCCGACCATGTGGGGCCCGACCACGACGACCCGGACCATGTGGAGCCCGACCACGACGAGCCCGACCATGTGGAGCCCGACCACGACGAGCCCGACCATGTGGAGCCCGACCACGACGAACCGGACCACGACGAGCCCGACCACGTCGAGCCGTTCCAGTCACCTCCGGACCAGCTCGTCCCGGACGTGCCGGGAGCGAAGGGCTTGCCGAAGATGTCGATCTCACCCTGCAGCACCACACCGTTCATGGTCAGGTGGTCACGGCCGCGTGCCCGTTCGACAGAGCCCATGCCGTCGGCAGCCGGATGGTTCTGCCCGAAGTTCACCGGCGGTGTCGCCCAGGCGAGCCACCCGCAGTTGACGGCACCATTGCCCTGAGTGGAGGGATCGCTGCCCCGCAGCGGGCGGGCGGAGGCCTTCAGCATCCGCTTCACCTGATCGGGCGACATGTTGGGGTACTTCTGCAGCAGGAGCGCCACCGTGCCAGACGCGATCGCGGCGGCCTCCGAGGTTCCCGTGCCACGGAAGTAGCGGTCGCCGAGGCGGCCGCCCCCGCTCTGGGTGTCGATGAAGGAGTTGGGCACGCGCAGGCCCTGGAGCTTCGTGCCCACTGCGGCCAGGTCGGGCCGGCGTGCACCACGCACGTTCGCGCTCGCCGAGTACGAGCCCATCGAGTCGTCGCGCTCTTGCCGTGTGCCATTGGTGTCGTAGCCGCCGACGGCCAGCACGTACGGGTTGTAGGCCGGGTCCGCCAGGCCGGGGGCGTTGGCGCCGCGCTGGTAGCCGGTGTTGCCGGCGGCGGCGACCACCACGATGCCCGCCTTCCATGCGCGCTCGGCAGCGTGCGAGAGCGGGTCGCTGATGGCCGACTGGGTGGAGTTCGTGCCGTATGACAGGTTCAGCACGCGGATGTTCAATCCGTTGTCGTTCTTGTGATCGATCACCCAGTTGATCGCGGCGATGACCTGGGTGACGTCGACGCCACCGTCGGCAGTGCCCACCTTCACGTTGACGATCCGGGCGTCGGGTGCGATGCCGCGGTATGCGCTGGCGGGGGCCGCCGAGTACGGGGCAGTCAAGGCACTGTCGTGCCCGGCGATGAGGCCGGCCATGAACGTGCCGTGCCCGTTGGTGTCCAGATGGGTCAGGTCCGGCGCCTGCGACTCGAGCGACAGGTCCGGCCCGTTCACGATCTTGCCCTGGCCGGCGAGGCCCTCGACGGGAGAGACGCCGGTGTCGATCAGCGCGACGTCGACGCCCGCTCCGGTGATGCCCTGGTCCCAGAACGCTGTCGCGCCGGTGATGTCGGTGAGCGCCTTCATCGAGTACGGGTCGTTCCCCGGGTCGTAGCCGTTGCCGGCGGCAGCGGTCGGGGCGAACGCGAGCGTCGGCACCGCCGCGCCGAGCACGGCGAAGGTCAGCAACCAGCGTCGCAGTCGCTCGGCGCTGCGCGCCCGGCGCGGGCGGCCGCCCCATGTCGATCCCCTCCGCGGGGCGGTTCGTGTGTCGATCATCGTCATGTCCCGTCCTCGTCGACTGATTGCTTCGACCGCAGAACGACATGAAACGCCCTTCTCGGCACGTCCACAAGACAACTGGAGCAAGCTTGCGGAACCTGTGACGGACCTGAAGGTTGCTTGACGAATCGATCACGTTCGGTCGCGTTCGCGTCGTCAGATGTCACGCAGTGAGCGAATCCGGCCCTCGGCGAGCGAACCTCCCCGGGCGCGGTCGTCAAGGTTCCGGAAAGTCGCATCACCGGCGGCAGGTGGGCACGCGCCCAAGGCGCGATCGCTCGAGCTCGACAAGCGAACACATGTTCGCCTACGCTGCCCACATGGGTCAGCTGCCCACCATCTTGCACGCAGATCTCGACGCGTTCTACGCCTCCGTGGAGCAGCTGCTCGACCCGTCGCTGCGCGGCAAACCCATCGCGGTGGGCGGCGGGGTCGTGCTCGCCGCGTCGTACGAGGCAAAGGTGCACGGGGTGCAGGGCGGCATGTCGGGCCGCCGCGCGCAACAGCTGTGCCCGAACCTCGTGTTCGCGAAGGGCCACTTCTCCGAGTACCAGCGGCTGGCCGATCAGGTGATGGCGATCCTCGGCGACTTCACGCCGTACGTGCAGCGCATCTCGATCGACGAGGCGTTCCTCGACGTCTCAGGGACGGTGCACCTGTTCGGTCCTCCGGCGGAGATCGCCCGGCAGGTGCGCGCCCGGGTGCTCGACGAGGTCGGCCTGCCGATCTCGGTCGGCGCCGCCGCCACCAAGCACCTGGCCAAGATCGCCTCGCAGGTGGCCAAGCCCAACGGGTTGGTCGTGGTGGATCCACTGCACGAGCGCGAGTTCCTCGATCCGCTGCCCGTCGGCCTGGTGTGGGGCATTGGCCCAGCCACACAGCAACGCCTGGCCGATCGCGGCATCCGCACGATCGGCGAGCTGGCCGCGTCCCCCACCGGCTCGCTCGAGCAGTTCCTCGGCCGCGCGCTGGGCAGCAAGGTCAGTGCGCTCGCCGCCAACCAGGATCATCGCAAGGTGCGGGCCAGTACTCGTGCCGGGTCGGTGGGCGCCCAGTCGGCATTCGGCCGCCGCCACCCCACCGACGAGCTGCTGCGGTCCGTGCTCGGCCATCTCGCCGACCGGGTGGCCAGCCGGCTGAGGGCGAAGCAACGCGCCGGCCGCACGGTCACCGTGCGCGTGCGCTTCGCGGGCATGAAGGCGGTCACCCGCTCGCGCACCACCCCGGCACCGGTCGCGACCACGCTCACGCTCACGGAGATCGCCATGTCGCTCGCCTGCGCCGCACTTGCCGATCACCCCGAGCAGAGCGAGATCTCGCTGCTGGCCATCTCCGTGTCGAAGCTGGTCGACCAGCCGGTGCTGCAGATGGAGTTGCCCGTCCTGCCCGACGAGCCGGCGAGGGCCGGCTCACCCACCGGCGCGGCCCGTTGGGCCGTCGACCATTCGATGGATGCCGTCCGTCGCCGCTTCGGCAAGCGCGCCGTTGCCTACGCCGGGGTCGCCCTGTCCCGGATGGCCAGCGTGCCCGACGAGTTCCGCGAGCTGGCCGAACACGAGCTCTAGCCCGTTCGCACCGCGCTGCCGCGGTCACGGGTCGTACTTCAACCACCGATCCTCGGCGAAGCCGGCTGCTCGGTTGATTCGCATCGCCAGCTCGGCTCTGACGTCGATCTGCATGCCGACCACTACTGGACTGTCGACCCCTCCGACGCCTTCGACCTCAGCGGTGGTGCCCCGGCGCCGACGGTCGGACAGATCAGCGACGACATCGACGCCATCAAGCGCGCACTCAACGAGCCGGTCGACGAGACGTACGTCATCTGGCATGGGATCGGCCACATCCTCGGCCCGCTGACCCGCCTTGCAGCCTTGGCGACTGAGCGCCCGCCCGGTCTCGGGTGGCACACCAACACCTCTCCGCAGATCTGGGCGCGTGGCTGGTTGGCTCGGCGTAGTCTCCCGGCCGTGTCGAGTCGGCGGCGAGCAATCATCCTCGTGAGTGCCGTCGCGCTCCTCGCCGTCGTCATCGTCGGACTGCATGATCTTGTGCTGTACCGTACGCTGGACGTCTTGCCCACCGACTACTGCCAAGTATCAGCACAGTCTGCCGTAGAGAGGCAGGTTCCCGCTGGCGAACTCACGACCAGCGAAGCCGATTCCGGCTGCCGCGAGGGCGAGGTGCACTTCTGTGGCTACCACCGCATCCTTCTCTCCGAAGTGATCGAGGAGCGGCGTCAGCCTTGCTGAGTGACCACGACCTCCGCCCGTAGCAGCAGTTTGGGGCGTTCCTACGATCAGGCGGAGCTCGTGGCCGGAGGCGATGGTCGCGGCGTCAGCCGTAAGCGCTTCGGGCAGGTCACGGGTTGCCAGCCCTCGGTGGCAAGCACGTGGGACAGCCGACCGGCGTCACTGCGTAGCCGGTGAGGCGAGCCACATCGAACATGACTGACCAGATGGCGTCGCCGATCACGTGGTTGAACATCAGACCCGACGCCGGCTCGTCGAGTCCCGTCACGTCACAGCCTCCGTCGGCCTGCATGAAGATGTCGAACGACGCCAGCGCAGATAGCCGGAGATTGCCCACCGTGTCCAGATGCCTAACGGCAGGTCGGCGCCGCCATCGCAACGTGTCCGCTCACTCCAGGCCCATCGAGGCTCACCGTGGTCCTCATGACACAGGACGTGGGCGCGACTCCCTGGGAGCCTTCGTTGACGGCACAAGTGATGCGGAGATCGTCCCGGAAGTGG
>CAYZFZ010000081.1:0-12807 GCA_964477795.1 uncultured Bifidobacterium sp. | reverse complement strand
TCCGCACCTACAACTTCAAGGAGAACCGCCTCACCGACCACCGCATCGGGTTCACGATCTACCGCTTGCAGGACGTGCTCGCCGGCGACCTCGACGAGACCGTCGACGCGTTGACGGCGGAGGAGCGGGCCCGCCAGCTGTCCGGGCAGGACTGAGCGGCGCGGTGGCGGACGGCACGATCAGCTGGCGGCGGTTGTGGGACGACACCGCGTCGATCACCGGCCGCCCGCAGGCACGCTGGCTCTGCGAGGAGGCAAGCGGCGCGTTCGGCGACGAGTTCCGCGACGTGCTGGAGCAGGCGGCGGGCGAGCGGGCGGTCGCCCATCTCGATGCGATGCTGGCGCGGTTGCGCGGCGGAGAGCCGCTGCAGTACGTGCTGGGCCACTGGGCGTTCCGCCGGCTCGATCTCCTCGTCGATCGCCGGGTGCTGATCCCGCGGCCGGAGACCGAGCTCGTGGCCGGCGCGGCACTCGACGCGCTGCGCGACGCGGCAGCGCGATGGTCGCAGCGCCCGCTGCCGGTGGCCGACCTGGGTACCGGCAGCGGCGCGATCGGCCTGTCGCTGGCGCTGGAGGCGCAGCGCGGTCTGGCCGAGGTGTGGCTCACCGACGTGTCGGCGGACGCGCTCGACGTGGCCCGCGCGAACGCAGCCGGCATCGGGATGGCCGGCGCGGGGGTCCGCTTCGCGCAGGGCTCGTGGTTCGGGGCGCTCCCGGCCTCGCTCGCCGGTGAGCTCGCGCTCGTCGTCTCGAACCCGCCCTACATCGCAGCCGACGACCCGCTGGTGGAGCCGGCCGTCCGCGAGTGGGAACCGGCGCTGGCGTTGTTCGCCGGCGACGGCGGGCTGGCGGACGTGCGTGAGATCGCGGAGGGTGCCACCCGCTGGCTGCGGCCGGGTGGCCGGCTCGTGATGGAGATCGGCTCGGGTCAGGGTGCCGCTGTCGCCAGTGCACTCACCGCGGCCGGGCTCACCGCCGTCGAGATCCACCCCGATCTCGCCGGCCACGACCGGATCGCTGTCGCGGAACGCGAAAAGTGACAGCCTGGAGCTGCGGCGGGCTCCACGCAGGTGAGCACGACGAGGCTGACGAGGAGCCACGATGTCACAGCGCCTACCCGTTCGAACGGCCATCGCATCACTCGCGTTCGCCGGCTTCGGGGTGTTGGCGATGGCGTGCACGAGCGGCGGGTCCGGCGGCGGCGCGGTCGCACCGGACACCGTCGATCGCGCCGGCACCAGCACCACCGCCGTCACGTCACCGGTGACGCCTGCGTCGCCGTCATCCACCGCCGCGCCGCCGTCCATCAGCGACGTGGCACCGGCGACGACGGCGGGTGGCGGAGCCAAGTGCGCCGGTGTCGAGGTGGTGCCCAGCGCGGTGGCAGAGGCGATCGCGGCGATCGAGGGCGATTGGAACGGCGACGGCGTGCAGGACTCGGCGGTCTCGTGGCGGGAGCCGAACGGTGGCGGCTGGCGCTGGTTCGTGCGCACCGAGATCACCGGTGGCGCCGGCTCCGTGTACGAGCTGGGTGATCTCGGCGTTGGGTTTGCCCAGGTCCTGGGCTCGATCGACGTCGATGGCGCGGCTGCTGCCCGGCGCGACGAGATCCTGGCCGTCGCCGGGGCGAGCGCAGCCGGCTACCAGCTCGGCATCTTCGGCATCGGCGACGACGGATGCGTGTTCCGCTTCGACGACGGCTTCGGCGGGCCGTTCGTCGCGCCGGTCACCGGCGGCGGCACTCGCCTGGCGGGCGTGCGCTGCGACACGGCGGGCCTGGTGGAGCTGGAGGCGACGAGCAACGACGGCGTCACCTGGGGCACCTACGACCGGATCGTCAGCCGATCCGGCGCCACCACGCTGGTGGTCGGCGAGCCGGCCGTGTCCATCCTGGCGGGCTCGGATGCCGGCTTGGCCGCCTACGGTCAGGCCGGCTGCAGCGGGCAGGTGTACCTGGACGAGAGCCGCCGCGACTGACGCCGCGGCACCCCAGTCAGCTGGTGCGCGTCCGGCGGCGGGTGGCGGCGATGCCCATGACGGCGAGGCCGATGGCGATGAGCGTGACGGCCAGCCGCACGAGCGCCGAGCTGTCCGAGCCAGTGGCCGGCAGCGGGCGCGGTGAGGTGGTGGTCGTGGTGGTGGTCGGTGCGCTGGGCACCACCGGGCTGGAGGCGCTGGAGCCGTTGTTCGCCGCCGCGCTGTCGGCGTCGACCCCGTTCACCGTTGCGTGGTTGACGATGGTGCCCGTCGCGTCGGCGTGGACATGCACCGTCAGCGTGACCGACGTGCTCGCCCCGGCGGCCAGCGAGGTGCCGCGCGTGCACGTGACGGTCTGCCCGGCTGCAGCGCACGACCAGCCGGTGCCAGCCGCCGACACGAAGTCGAGTGCGGCTGGCAGGGTGTCGGTGAGCGTCAGCGTGCCCGTGGTGGCATCCACGCCGATGTTCTGCACGGTGAGCAGGTAGGTGGCGTTCGTACCCGCGAGCAGGCCGCCCTGCAGCTGCTTCGTGAGGCTGAGGTCGACGGTGGGGTCGACCGTGGTGGCGGCAGAGGCGGTGACGTCGACCGGGCCGGCCTGCGTGCTGCTGATCTCGGCCGGGGCAGCCGACGCGGTGTTCGTGATCACCGTGCCGCCGGGCGTGCCGGCGTTCACCTTGGCGACGATCGTGAACGTCGCGTTGGCGCCGACGGCGAGCTCGCTGAACGTCGCCGTGACGGTGCCCGCGGCGCCGACCGCCGGCGTGGTGATGCTGGCCGCGGGCCCGCTGCCCTGCGTGGCAGACACGAACGTGGTGCCCGCGGGCAGCGCGTCGGTGAGCTGCACCACACCCGTGGTCGACGGGCTGTCGTTGCCCACGGTGACCTCGTAGGTGATGTTGCCGCCGGCGACGACGTGCGCCGTCGCCGTCTTCGTCAGCGTGAGCGCGGAGGCGGCCACGAGGAGGTCGGTGTCGGTGGCGCTGTTGTCGGCCGGGTTGGGATCCGTGATGCCCTCTGGCGCGATGACGGTGGCGGTGTTCGACAGGCTGCCGGATGCCTGCGAGTTGATCGCCGCGGTCGCCGTGTAGGTGACCGAGCCGCCGGCCGGCAGGTCGACCATGTCGCTGATGTCGCCCGAGCCGCTGGCGGTGCACGTGCCGCCGCCGGCGCCGACGCACGTCCAGGTGGCGGTGAGCGCGGCCGGGAAGGTGTCGTCGATCCGTGCGTCCGTGATGTTCAGGGGGCCGGCGTTGGAGGCGGTGATCGTGTAGGTGACGCTGCCGCCCGGGGTGGCGGTGGTGACGCCGTCGGTCTTCGTGATGGTCAGGTCGGCCACCGCCTCGATGGTGTCGGAGTCGGTGGCGATGTTGTTGCCGGGACGGGGATCGTCGACGCCCTCTGGCGCGGTGACGTAGGCGTTGTTGTACAGGCCGCCGAGCGCAGCCTCGCTGATGCTGGCCGTCGCGGTGTACGTGACCGACCCGCCGGCGGGGAGGTTGACGGTGTCGTTGATGTTGCCGGAGCCGCTGGCGGTGCATGTGCCGCCGCCGGCGCCGACGCACGTCCAGGTGACGGTGAGCGCGGCCGGGAAGGTGTCGATGACCGTGGCGCCGGTGGCGTTGGACGGACCGGCATTGGAGGCGGTGATGGTGTAAGTGACGCTGCCGCCCGGGGTGACGGTGGTGACGCCGTCGGTCTTCGTGATCGCCAGATCCGCCGACGGGACCAGGGTGTCGGTGTCGGTGGCGCTGTTGTTGGCCGGGTTCGGGTCGAGGAGCGCGCTGGCGACGGTGGCGGTGTTGGTGAGGGTGCCGGTAGCCGACGGACTGATGGTGGCGGTGACCGTGTAGGTGACGGAGCCGCCGACGGGGAGCATGACGGTGTCGTTGATGTTGCCGCTGCCGGCGGCGGTGCAGGTGCCGCCACCCGCGCCCACGCACGTCCAGGTGGCGGCGGTGATCGCAGCGGGGAACGTGTCGGCGACCGTGGCGCTGAAGGCGGTGGATGTCCCGGCGTTGGAGGCCGTGATCGTGTAGGTGACGCTGCCGCCCGGGGTGGCGGTGGCGACACCGTCGGTCTTTGTGATCGCCAGGTCTGCGTCCACGGGCTCGGCTGCGGCCGGCATGCTCATCGGCACTGCGCCGGCCAGCACCACGGCCGCGACCACGACGCGACGAATCCACTTGAATCGTGACTCGGTGAACATCAGCTCCGCCCTTCCTCGCGCTTGTGCGTGGGAATCTAGTCGAAGCGGGCGGCGATCTGGCCGAGCAGCGAGGCTTCGTCGGCATCCACCTCGTGGTCGGCGCCGGCCACGTCGCGGGCCGCGCTGAACAACGCCGCGCGCAGCACCGTGCTCACCACCCTCGTGTCGATGTCGTCGAGCAGCTCGTCCACACGATGATCGGCGATCGCAGCGCGCACACGGGCGGTGGCCGGGCCGATGTGCTGATCGAAGGAGAACGTGTCGGACTCCCATCCGGAGTCGGCGCTGATGGCGCGGATCTCGTCGACCTCGTCGGTGCTGATGTGATGGTCGGCCATCATCACGAGCAGCAGCAGCTCGACGGCCGCCTCGTGCTCGCGATCGGCGGTCGCATGCACCGCGAGGTTGTTGTACAGATCCTTCAGACGCTGGTTCATGATGGGACGCAACCTAGTTGGCGGCACGCAGACCGAGCGATCGCTGCAGGAAGTCGAGCTGGTGCAGCAGCAGGTTCTCGGCGACGACTTCCTGGGGTGTCATGTGCGTGACACCGACGAGCGGCAGCACTTCGTGCGGTTTGCCCGCGGCGAGCAGCGCGTTGGACAGCTGCAGGGTGTGTGCAGCGACGACGTTGTCGTCGGCGAGCCCGTGGATCAACAGCAGCGGGCGCGTCAGCTCGTCCGCCAGCGGCAGCAGCGAGCTGGCCGCGTAGGGGGTGGTGTCCTGCGTGGGGTCGCCGAGGTAGCGCTCCGTGTAGTGGGTGTCGTAGAGCCGCCACTCCGTCACCGGCGCGCCGGCGATCGCGGCGTGGAACACGTCGGGGCGGCGCAGCACGGCGAGCGCAGCGAGGAAGCCGCCGAAGCTCCAGCCGCGGATGGCCACCCGCCCGAGGTCGAGGGGGTGCTCCTCGGCGGCTGCCTGCAGCGCGGCAACCTGGTCGTCGAGCGGCGCGGTCGCCAGGTCGTGGTGCACCACCCGCTCCCACTCGCTGCCGCGCCCTGGTGTGCCACGGCCGTCGGCGACCACCACGGCGAAGCCCTGATCCGCGAACCACTGCGACGTGAGGTAGCTGTTGTGCGCCCGCAGCACCCGCTGCGCGTGGGGCCCGCCGTATGGGTCGAGCAGCACCGGCAGCAGCGGGCCGCCGTCGCCGGCGCTGCGGCCCTCGGGCAGCAGCACCGCAGTGGCCAGCGCACGCGGTGTGTAGTGGTGCACGGTGACGCGCGGCGTCACCAGCGGCAGCTGCGCGAGCGACGTGATCGTCGGCCCGTCCACCACTCGCGTGGTGGCCCCCGGCTCGTCGAGCACCGCCGTGCGCAGCACCATCGTCGGCCCACCGACCATCGCGGTGTGGACGCCGGGTTCGTCGGTGAGCGCGGTGAGTGTGCCGTCCGTGCGCCACCGCCACACGTGCTGCACGGTCGCGTCGTCCGGCGGGTTGCCGAGGAAGTGCACCTCGTCGTCGTGGGCGTGCACCACCGCGCGCACCTGCAGATCGTCGGGGGTGACCGCGACGCCATCCACGAGCAGCCGGCGGCAGCCGTCGCGGTCGGCAGCCATCACGACCTGCCCGTCGGAGAGCAGGGCGGGTGTGCCGGGCACCAGCTCCACCCACGCGTTGTCGCCGTCGGCGAACAGCGGCTCGGTGCTGCCGTCGTGGGCGTTCGCCGACAGCACCATCAGCGACCGCTGGTCGCGCGACTGCACGGTGAGCAACAGGCGCTGCGCGTCCGCCCACTGGACGTCGGCGAGGTACGGGTAGGTGGCATGATCCCACAGCACCTCCGTGGCCCCGCCGTCGAGCGCGAGCACGTGCAGCGTCACCTCCGGGTTGGCAGTTCCTGCTGCCGGGTAGGCGACCTCGTTCGCGGGGCGGCCGGGGTTGGCCGGGTCGGCCAGGTACCACCGCTGCACGCCGCTGACATCGACGCGTGTTGCCGCGACGGCCGTACCGTCCGGGCTCCACCAGAAGCCGCGGAAGCGGTGCATCTCCTCGGCGGCGACGAAGTCCGCGCTGCCCCACGAGACGTCGGGGTGCTCGTCGCCGGCGAGCTCCCAGCTGCTGCCGTCCAGCTCGGCGATGCGCAGCCGGCGGCCGCTGACGTAGGCCACGCGGGTGGCCCGCGGATCGGGGCGCGGGTCGAACACCGGGCCCTCGACGGTGAGCTCGCGTGCCTGGCCGGAGAGCAGCCCGGCGACGAACAGGCGGCCGGCCAGCGCAAAGGCCGTCACGGTGCACGCCTCGTCCGTGGCGTAGGCGGTGATGCCGCCGGCGCCCTCGCGCATGCGCTCGCGGCGCAGCCGCTCCTCGGCCGGCAGGTTCTCGTCGTCCACCACGCCCAGCAGCCGCTCGGGATCGCCAACCAGGCGCTCCTCACCCGACGGGAGATCGAGCACCCACAGGCAGTTCACCGGATCGTCGCCGGCGCGGCTGCGGGCGAACACGACGCGCTGCCCGTCGGGTGCGACCGTGATCGTGCGCGGGTCGCCGAGCGTCAGCCGTTGGGTGCGTGCGTACTGGCGGGGAAACGTGTCGGTCATCGGCGCGAGTCTGCCAGCCGCGGCCGGCGAGCACGATCAGGTACCGGGGACCACCAGGATCTTCGCGTGGTGCTCGGGATCGGCGAGATCGGCGAAGGCCTGCGGCACACCGTCCACGCCGACCCTGCCGGTGAGCCACGGGGTGAGGTCGGTGCGGCCGTCGGCGATCGCCTGCAGCGCGCCGGCGAACTCCATCGGTTCGTAGCCGAGCACGAACTGCAGGTTCAGTTCGCGGCCGATGCCGAGCATCGGGTGGATGCGGTCCTCCTGCATGCACGCCCCGACGACGAGGATGCGAGCGTCCTTGGGTGCCATCCGCATCGCCTGCTCGATCATGCCGGGCACACCGACCGCCTCGAAGATGACGAGCGGCCGCACGCCGTCGATCTTGCGCCACGCCTCGATCGCCGGCGTCTCGCGTGGATCGACGACGACGTCGGCACCGAGCTGGGCGGCCAGCTCGCGCCGCTTGGCGGAGAAGTCGGCCACGACGATCGGGCCGATGCCGCGCATGCGCAGCTCGGCCACGCACGCCAGGCCGACGGGCCCGGCACCGAGCACGATCGCGCTGTCGCCGCCGGCGATGCGGCTCTTCGCGACGGCGTGCACGCCGACGGCGAGCGGCTCGGTGAGCGCAGCCATCTCGGCCGGGAGACCGGCGGGCACCTTGATGCCGGTGAGCTCGTTGAGCACCATCAGCTCGGCGTAGCCGCCGTTGTACCGGTTGGAGTAGCCGACGGCGTGGACGCCCTCGGCATCGAAGGCCACCGGCAGGCTGACGACGACGTCGCCGACCGCGAGGTTGCCGCAGCCGGGGCCGAGCTCGACGACCTCCACGCAGAACTCGTGGCCCATCACCGTGTCGGTGTGCGGCTCGAACATCTTCACGGCCATCGCATCCGCGGGAGCGTCGGCCTGCAGCTCCTCGGTGAGCCGCCGCGACTCCTCGCCGTGGCGCAGCATGTGCAGGTCGCTGCCGCAGATGCCGCAGGCGAGCACCTTCGTGAGCACCTGCCCCTCACCGGGCACGGGGTCGGGGAGGTCGTCGACTCGGAGTTGCCAATCACGCATCACGGCTGCACGCATGCGGGCACTGTACGTTCCCAGCTGCGTCCGGCCGTCAGTGGGAGAAATGGGCGATGGCGTCGACGACCACCTGCCACGCCGCGCCCGCGTCGAGGTCGACGAGGCGGTCGCAGTTGGCCTCCGGCACCTCGCGCAGGTCGCGCCGGTCGATGATCGTCATGCCCGCGGTCAGCCGACCCTGCGTCTCCACCTCCACGTGCGCGAGGTGGCGCGTGAACAGCTCCGGATGCGTGAGCGCCATCACCGCGCACGGGTCGTGCACGGGCGCACCGGTGATGTGGTGGTGGCGGGCCCGGTAGGTGCCGCTGAAGAAGTCGAACAGGTCGGACAGCACCGCGGCGAGATGGCCGGGCAGCGACCGAACCGCCTCGATCCGCTCGGGCAGCGCTTGGAAGCGGTGGGTGAGATCCAGCCCGGCCATGATCAGCGGCCCGCCGTAGCCGAACACCATCGCCGCCGCTTCCGGGTCGCACCAGATGTTGAACTCGGCGGCGGCGGTGCGGTTGCCGAACTCGCCGCCACCCATCAGCGAGATGCCGGCGATGCGGCCGGCGAGGTCGGGTGCGGCACGCAGCGCGAGCGCGATGTTCGTGAGCGGACCTGTCGCCACCAGCCAGACACCGTCGTGGGCGCGGCAGGTGTCGACGATGAAACGCACCGCGTCGTGGCTCTCCGGTGGCCCCTTCGGCTCGGGCAGGTCGGCCCCGTCCATCCCGCTCTCGCCGTGCACGTAGTCGGCGTGGCGCGGCGGGCGGGTGAGCGGCCGGTTGGCGCCCGCGTGCACCGGGCAGTCCAGCTCGAGCAGGTCGCGCATGATGAGCGCGTTGCGCGTCGTGGCCGACAGCGGCGCGTTGCCGGCGACGGTGGTGATGCCCAGCAGGTTCGTGTGGCGGGCGGCGACGACGATCGCGATCGCGTCGTCGTGGCCGGGGTCGCAGTCGAGGATGACGGGCAGTGCAGCAGGCATGCTCCGAGCATGCCACTGCGCAGTGTCAGGCGCGGAGGTGGCCCTCGCCGTCGAGCTCGGCACGGCGCCCCACCCACTCGCCCTCGCACATGGCTGCGGCCAGTTGCGGGTCGGTGGAGGTGCCCCAGGCGCGGCGGCCGTCGGCGAGCAGGCAGGCCGCCAGCGCGGTCTCGGGTTCGCCGTCGCGCGAGAACATCACGGTGTACGCCTCGATCGTCGCCGGCCCCTGGGCCTCTGCCGTCTCGGCGAGCTCGCGGCGTGGCATCGCGTCGATCTCGTCCTGCGGGTAGCTGTGCTGGAACGTGACCGGGGGAGTGGTGGAGTACACGCCGAAGGCGTGCTTCGTCGCGTAGCCGCCGTTCGCCCACACCAGCCCGTTCGCGCCCGGGCGGTCGCGCAGGTCGTGCATCACAGCCGCGATCGCGTGCATCACGTAGTTGTTCCACGGGCCGCCGGCGAACGCGAGCCCGCCGGTGCGGGTGAGCTGCCGGTCGAGCGAGAGCCCGAGGCTCTTCGCGCCGAGCTGCACCGCGGAGGGGAAGCATGAGTAGAGGTCGACGACTTCGATGTCATCGATGGAGAGCCCGGCCAGCTCCAGCGCGTGCCGGCCGCCGAGCTCGACCGCCGGCGTCTCGGCAAAGCTCCAGCGGTTGCTGATGTAGGTGTGCTCGTGGCAGTCCGCGCCAGAGTGCGGGAACACCCAGCGGTCGCGCGGTACGCCGAGCGCCTCGGCCTTCTCCACGCTGCACATGATCAGCGCCGCGCCCATGTCCACGTCGTTGTTGGAGTTCATGTACTTCGGGTACGGGAACCCGATCATCCGGTTCGAGGCCGACGGTGTGCGGATCTCCTCCGCCGTCTTGGCGTCGCGCAGCCAGGCGTACGGGTTCGCCGCGGCCACCTCGCTGAACCTGGCGTAGAGCTCGCTGCTGACGATCTGCTGCTCGTCCACGGTGCGCCCGGCAGCGGCGCGCACGGCCGTCTCGAACATCGGGTACACCTGCACCGGCATGACGATGCCGCTGGCCCGCTCGGCGGGGTGGTTCATCTCCAGGTCCTCGCCCAGCAGGCGCGGCGCCCGGCCCTCCGGAGCGGTGGGCCAGTGCAGCTCGACACCGGCCTTGCGGGCGCGCATGCGCGTGCGCCATGCCTCGCCGCCGCACAGGATCGCGAGGTCGAGCTCGCCACGCTGGATCTCCAGCGCGGTGCCGTTGACGAGCGTCTGCGGGCTGTTGCCGCCCATCGTGGTGACGGCGGTCTCGCGCGGGGTGAGGCCCAACTGCTCGGCCACCACCCACCCTGGGTCGCCGTACTTCCAGCTCAGGAGGCCCACGACGCGGATGGAGTCGGGGTTCGGGACCGAGGACAACCCCGCGTCGGTGGCGGCTGCGCGGATCGCCTCGCCGATGAGTGCCGACGCATCGAGTGCATCGTCGAGGCCGCCGGCGCGGTGGACGAACTGGCCCGCGCCGATCAGGACGGGGGTACGGGGGTCGAGCGACATGGCGACAGGGTAGGAACCACGGAACTGCGCCGACGAACCGCGTCGCCTCACGGCGGGTCGCGGCGACCGGCGACCGGGAGCGCGCAGGTCGCGACCCCCACGCCCATCGCGACGAGCAGCACCCGGTAGTCGACGCCGGCGACGAGGCCGGCCCCGGCCGCCGTGCCCACGGTCTGCGGGCCGTTGAGGGCCATGTTGGTGGCAGCCGACACGCGGCCCTGCAGCCGCGCCGGGGTGAGCCGCTGCCGCAGTGTCGCGAACGCGACGAGGAGCCACGGGATGCTGACGCCGACAGCCGCCATGCACGAGCAGACCACGACGACGTTGGCCGTCGCGGACAGCATCAGGCCTGCGCCCAGCACTGCCAGACCGATCGCCATCGCGTTGCGCTCGCCGATGCGAGTGATGACCATCGCGGCGGTGACGCCGCCGAGCACCGCGCCACCGCCCTGGACGGCGGACAGCACACCGAAGAAGTCGCTGTCGCGGCCGAGCCCCTGGTCGACGACGGCGAACACCACCACGTTGGCCAGCCCGGTGATCCCGAACGCGATCGCGAACGCGAGTGTCAGCCGAGCCAGCACCGGCACGCCGCGCAGGTGGCGGGCGCCGGCGGTGATCTCCGTCCAGAAGGGCTCGCGGGTCTCGGCCGGTGGGCTCTCCGCGACCTTCACGGTGGTCATGATCGCGGCGGCGAGCAGCAGCATCGTGGAGGTGACGGCCGCGACGGCGAAGCCGCCGAACAGCGCGTAGGCGCCGGCACCGACGAGCGGGCTGACCAGCCGCAGGCCCTGGTCGATCGTGCTCAACAACCCGTTGCCGCCGGCCAGCTGGTCGTCGGCGAGCAGGTCGCGCACGAGCCCGCTGCCGGCAGCGCTCGTGACGTAGGTGAGCGATCCGTAGGCGAACGTGACGAGGTAGATCAACCACACGTCGCCGCGGCCGCCGACGAAGCCGAGCGTCAGCACGCCCAGTGCGCTGACCACGTTGGCCGTGACCACGACGCGCCGGCGCGACACCCGGTCGGCGAGCTGGCCGGCCAGGGGAGCGAGGAAGAACGGCAGGCCGAGGAACAGGAACACCAGGCCGGCAGCGGCATCGCTGCCGGTGAGATCCTTCACCCAGATCGCGAGCGTGAGGTAGAGGGCGCTGTCGCCGAAGTTGGAGAACGTCCACGCGAGCGCGAGCCGGCGGAACGCGGGCACCCGCAACGCGCTCATCGTGCCCCCGACCCGCGCTGCAGGCGGTGCTCCTTGGCGATGTCGGCGTGCACGGTGGCGAACAGCCGCACCGGCCGTGCCCCCGGCGGGCGTTGCGACGGGTCGTGCTGGCGGGCCTGGAAGCGATCGGCCAACGCCTGCACGGTCCGGCTCAGCGCGGCCACCTCCTCGGCGGTCGCCCAGAAGTCGAGGCCGCACAGCGTCGACGCCTGCACCCATTCCGCGGGCTCCTGCGTGGCGGCGTCGAGCCACTCGCGCACGCCCTGCGCCTCGTGCTCGAGGTACAGCGCCGCCGTCGCCCGCACGGCGCGCAACGAGGCGGGGTCGTCGTCGTCCGGCCGGAGGTCGTGGCCGCGGCTGGTGAGCCGCCACGGCTTCTCCCGCCCGCGCCGATCGTCGGGTTGCACCCACCCGTACTTGCCGAGCATGCGCAGGTGGAACGAGCAGCTGGCGACACTCTCGCCCGTGACTGCAGCGCACTCGGTGGCGGTAGCCGGCCCGTCGCGCAGCACGTCCATCAGCTGCAGCCGCAGCGGGTGGGTGAGCGCGCGGATTCGCTGGGGGTCGGAGACACGGGGGAAGTCGGCGTCCATCGCGGTCACCGTAGATCCTCAAGACACCTTGCGCAAGAAGTCTTTAGAATTGCGGAGCAGCGAGCAGGGGCCCAGCCGGTGGCTTCACCTACACTCGCCGCGATGTCACGGATCGCCATTGGCTCGGATCACGCCGGGTACGACCTCAAGACGCACCTCGCCGGGGTGCTGCAGCAGAGCGGGCACGACGTGCTCGACCTCGGCACCCACAGCACCGAGAGCTGCGACTACCCGCCGATCTGCGCGGCCGTGGGCCGCACGGTGCGCGACGGCGCCGCCGACCTGGGCATCGTGCTCGGTGGCAGCGGCCAGGGCGAGCAGCTCGCCGCCAACAAGGTGCACGGGGTGCGCGCCGCGCTGTGCAACGACCTCTACACGGCCCGGATGGCGCGCCAGCACAACGACGCGAACGTGCTCAGCATGGGTGCCCGTGTCGTGGGCATCGGCCTCGCGGAGGAGATCCTCGAGCTGTTCCTCACCACCCCCTTCGAGGGTGGTCGCCACGCCCGGCGCGTGCAGCAGCTGATGCAGATCGAAGTCGACGAAACAGACCAGCCGTTTACCGACAGGGAGCGATGACATGCCCTTCCCCAGCGACACCACGCCCGACACGGTGGTCTTCGACCTCATCGACCGCGAGGTGCGGCGCCAGTGCACCGGACTGCAGCTGATCGCGAGCGAGAACTTCACCTCGCCCGCCGTCATGCGCGC